>NZ_JAJKFT010000010.1:316677-633354 GCF_020966755.1 Blastopirellula sediminis | reverse complement strand
TCAGCTCGCTGGATCGTCGCAGCGATGCGATCCTGCGGATCCTGACGCGGGGGCTCTATCCGGAACATCACGGCGATTGGATTCCGTCAGGCTGGTACCTGGCCGCGACTGGAAGCGATCCGCTGACCGAACAAGGGTTTCTGCCCGGGGTGATGACGTTGGTATTCAACTCCCAGAACTACGTCAGCTGGACCGAAGACGCGCGACGTCGCGATCGAATGCGAAACTGGCTGACGATCTTCGGCTACGCTGGACTTGGCGCCGCGGTCCTGACGATGCTGATCGTCGCCGTCACGCGGATGTAAGCGCACCCGAGAGCCGACAAGAAAGCAAAAAAGCCGCCGGCAAATCTGCCGGCGGCTTTTTTTGTATCGATTGCGTCGAAGAGCTTACGCTTCTTCTTTGCCTTCTTCCTGAGCTTCCGGAATTGCATTTTCAGCCGGAACGCCGGTGATGGCGAATTCGACCGGAGCGACGCTCGCGGCGGCTTCGGCGTCCGCCGGAGTTTCGTTGAGCTTCGCTTCGCTGGTGATCAGTTCGATCACTTTGCGTTCGATGATCTGGTTGCGAAGCGTATCCATCAGGCCTTGCTTTTCGAGGCGAGCGCGAACGCTACGCGGCGACTGATTGCTCTGCGCGGCGATCTGCATGATCTCGCGTTCGTAATCGGCCGGGGCGTCTTCGATCGACTCTTCTTCGGCGATCCGTTCCAGGATGAAGTGCTCTTTCAGAGCCTTCTCGGTCGAACGGAGGCTGTTTTGACGCAGCGTGTTTTCATAGCCGCGGATCGTGTCTTCGTCGAAACCGTACGAGCGGAGGTCGAGAACGGCACGTTCCAGTTCGCGGCGAGCCTGACGACGCAGCAGAGCCGGCGGCAGGTCCCAGTTGGCGTCCTTGGTCAACTGTTCGGTGATCGCGGCACGCAGTTGCTGCTGCTGGTGATACTCGAACTGGCGTTCCATGTCGCCTTTGACGAAGTCGCGGAGATCCCCTTCGCTTTCGAAGCCGCCGATCTTCTTCAGGAACTCGCCGTCCATTTCGGGCAGTTCCAGACGCTTCACTTCCAGGACTTCGATCTCGAGTTCGAGCTCTTTCCCCTTCAGTTCTTCGTTTTCGGCTTCTTCGCTGACGGTCGCCTTGCCGGTTTTCTTGTCGCCCGCCTTGGCGCCGACGACGGTCTTACCGAATTCTTCCCAGTTGGCGTCCTGGAAGCTCAGCGTGTCACGCAGACGAACGCTGAGGTCTTCAGCGCGAGCGATTTCTTTGCCGTCCAGCTTGCTGACGATGTTGACCGTCAGGTAGTCGTCCATCTCGGCCGGGCCGTCGACCGGGGCGATTTCGCTGAAGCGATCCAGCACCTTGGCCAGATGCTTGTCGATGTCAGCCTTCTCGAAGGTCTTGACCAGCTTCTTGACTTCCAGCCCCTTCCATTTCGGCAGGTCGAATTCCGGGCGAACTTCGATATCGAATTCGAAGGTCAGCGGACCGCCGTCTTCCGGCAGTTCGACGGCGTCGAACTTGAAGTCGGGTTCGCTGATCGCCGAGAAGTTCTGCTCGTCGCTGGCCTGAGCCATGCTGTCCATCAGCAGCGAGCCCTTCACCTGGTTGGCGACTTCCTTGCGGAAGCGCTTTTCGACCAGCTTGCGGGGAGCATGACCGGGGCGGAAACCGGGAACGGCCGCCGTCGGGGCCATGTCGTCAAACGCCTTGTCGAAGTAACGTTCGACGTCTTCGTTCGCGACGGTCACCGTCACGTGGCGCTGGCAGGAGCTGGGGCTTTCGACCTTCACTTCCAGCGACAGCTTTTTCGGCTCTTCGGTTTGCTCGGCTTCGACCGCCGTGGTTTCATCCGGTGACGTCATCTGAATGCTTGCCAAATACTGAGGTTGGGTAATGTATTTACGAAGAAGACCCGCTCGAAGCGACAGCGGCGTGCGACGCTGAGAATTGCGGATCGCCGAGCGCCGGACAAGTTTCTATCCAAGAGAAGCGACGATCGAAACGCTTCCGCTGCGGCTGCTTAGAGTCCTGAGCTCGGGCATTTCCGAGCGAAATCGAAAAAAGAGCGGGTGAAGGGATTCGAACCCTCGACAACAACGTTGGCAACGTTGTGCTCTACCAACTGAGCTACACCCGCACAAAACGGCCCACCGTAAGCAGTGGAAACAACGGATTATACGCCAAGTGGACGATGAATCAACCGCCCCTGGAGTCCATCCGCTGGGATTTCTCCCTCCTACGCGATCCGTTTCCCTTAAAGGGGTCACGTCTCCTGTAGGAATCACGAATTATGCCGCTCCCTTTGGGACCTGTCAACAGGGGCCAAGCCGGTCGGCCGTCCGGCGGTTTTACCGCGGAAACGCCGGAATAATCGGACCGGCGCCGTCACTGCTATCGCTTTGCCCGCCGCAAAAACGCAAAGCCGGCACATGTCGCAACATGCGCCGGCTCCACTGAGGGTGTCCCTCTCTCTTACGAAGCGCGACGGTCGACGTTATTTCGTGTCGACGTTCACGTTGATGTCAATCTTGCGATCCTTGTTGATCAGCGTCTTGCCCGACCAGGTCTGGTCGGCGCGGTGCGGCCAGTTCGACTGGTCGAAGCCCTGGCGATCTTCCAACTGCTTCTCGGTGACGTTCATCACCAGGAAGTTTTCGTTCTCGCCCTTCTGGAACTTCAGCGCTTCCAGCGGCACGGCGAACAGCTTGTCGCCGATCCCGGCGAAACCGCCGAACGACAGCGCGACATATTCGACCTGACCCTTCTTCATGTTGAGCGCGACGTCCGAGATCGAACCGATCGTGTCCCCCTCCGTATTCTTCACGGTGATGCCGTCCAGCGTGCTTAGACGCATCGCGGTCACATCGACCGGCGAGTTGGAGTCGGCGGTCGCCAGGCTACCGTCATTGACTTCGTTCTTCCGCTCGAAATCGTAGGCGCGATCATTCATCATCACCCACTTCGCATCGCCGAAGTCAGGCCACTTGTCCTGGTCGAAGCCTTGGGCGTTTTCGAGCGTTTTTTCGGTGACGTCGAATTCGACGAACGGCTTATCGCCCTGGTGGACCGCTACCGCTTGGAATGGGACGGCGAACAGCTTGTCGCCGATGCCGGCGAAGCCGCCAAAGCTGACCGCGACGTAGCGAATCTTGCCCGACTGCAAGTCGACGACGGCGTCGTTGATCGTACCGAGGCTTTTCCCTTCCGAGTTCTTCACCGTCATGCCGATTAAATCAGCGCCGGTCTGGACCTTGGTCTCGGTCGATTGTCGATCGACGTCCACGTCACGCTCGGCGTTGACTTTGACGCTCACCCCAGGGTCCGCTGCCGGCACTGCATCGTCAGCCAAAACCGGGGCGCTGATCAGCAAAGCGGCGGCCAGGCCGCTGGTCATCCATAAACGTTTCATCGTTGTTTCTCCTTTCGAGAGAACCTTTCGTAGCTTGATCCATGTCTCGACGGCGCAGAAGCGCCGCGACGTGAGCCAACTACAATCGCAATGGTCGTGCCACGCGGCCGATAATTGCGAAAACGATGCGAAACTCTTATGTTTGCCAGGGCTTAAGCCGACGACCTATTTTTCGATCAACAGGGATGCATTGGTCGTTTTGATCGCCTGCGGATCGCGCTGGCCGGAAGAGAGTCAGCCGGCCGTAAACGACGAAGAGGACGCAAATGCGTCCTCTTGTCTATCTTTACGAGCAGCGTAAGCGGCGCGTTACGAGCTATTTCTTTTCTTCTTTGACCGGTTCGGTCGGCGCGTAATCGTAAATGCGATACGACTTCACCTTCTTCGCATGTCCGCGCTCGAGCGTCGCTCGCGACAGGTGATTGCTTTCCAACACCCAAGAGAATTCCGCTTCTTGCATGCCCCATTTCAAGCCGTCCGGAATCAGACGTTCCAATAGAACGAGACCAATGCCCCAGCGCTGGAATTCCGGCAGCACGTTGGTGCTGATCAAGCGGACGCGCTTCAGGCTCTTCTTGCCCCACAACAGACGCAAGAAGCCGAACGGAAAGAGCCGGCCGTCGATCTTCTTGATGATCGGGTTGTAGTCGAGCAGACCGAACACGGCGCCGACCGGTTTGCCGTCGACTTCGCAGACGGTGGTCAGTTCCGGCACAAGCAGATGTTTGAGACCCTTGGCCATGTGGTCGATTTCGGCGTCCGACATCGGCACGAAGCCCCAGGTCGCGACCAGCGACTTGTTGTAGATCTCGAGGAACATCCGGACTTCTTGCGAGAACTTCTTCCGATTGATCGGACGCAGGACCGGGTTAAAGCGACGCTTCGCTTCATCAACGACGAACTTCAGCTTCGGATCGAGCGACTCGAGCATGCTGAGATCGCCCCAGTAGGCGTACAGATCCTCGACTTTGCGGAAGCCGTAGCCTTCGATCAGTTCCGGGTAATAGGGATGATTGTAGGTCATCATGAACGTCGGCATCGAATCGAAGCCTTCGATCAAGAGCCCGCACTCATGATTGAGCGAAGGGTTGGTCGGTCCGCGGACGAGCAGGATGTCATGCTCCTTCAGCCAAGCGCGAGCCGCATCGAATAGCGCGTTAGCGACTTCCTGGTCATTGATCGACTCAAAGAAGCCGAAGAAGCCGCGCCGTTCTTTGTAGCGCTCAATGTGTCCGTTGTTGATGATCGCGGCGACGCGACCGACCGGTTTCCCATCCTTCAGCGCGAGGAAGCATTGGATCTCGTTGTGCTCGTAAAACGGATCCGGGTCGAAGTTCAGCATCTCCTTTTGGGTCTGCCGCAGCGGCGGTACCCAATTGGGGTCCCCCTTGTAGAGGTCCCAGGCGAGCTGCATGAATTGCTTTTGTTGGCGTCGCGTTACGACCGGTTCGATGGTTATGGACATGCAAATTTTTCCGATGCGTTTCGATCGACGTTGGAGATGACAAAGTGCGTCGAAGTGGATAAAGTCGACGCGGCGTATCTTCTAAGAATGTGTATCGCCCGTCGACTGCCCTTACCGAAAATTATCTGTCGACGCGCGTTGTGGGATTCCAATCAAGTCCCCGATTTTTTGCTTGCAAGTGATATGCAACGAACTTTATAAAGCAACGATTGATTCGAAATAAGCGCTGATTCTTGTAGTCAGCACTCAATATCCTTGGTCGCTTGCGACCGGGAGGCCCTCACAGACTCTGCCCCGTTTGTGGGGGTTTTTCTTTTTCTTGTCAACAGGCGCCGGCAACGCTAGTCGTTATTGATCGCTCGCACGCGATCCCCATCATGCAGGCTTGATTCTGGCGCCAAAATAACCATTTCATCCGCTCCCAAATTGGCCGTGATTTCGGCCAGGCGATCATTGATCAGGCCAACGTCAACGCGGACTAACCGCGCGACTCCGTCGCGTACCGCCATCACTTGCCAACTGCCGTCGGCGGCGCGAAACAGACAAGCGCGGGGGATCGTCAGTGCGTCGCTTTTCTCTTGTTCAATCGCGCGAACCTGGACGCGATAGTCGACACCCAGCGTCCGATCGGAGGCGACCTTTTCGAGTTCGCCGCTTCGCAGCCGGACGATGACTTTCACCCGCTGTTGATCGACGCCGAGCGAGCTGCGTTTCGTGAATCCGGCGGGACGAATTCGTTCGATGACTCCCTCCAGGCCATCTTCCGGCGTTCGTCCCACCGCGGCGCCATAGATGAGCGCTCGCGAACCGGCGCGCAGGTTGACCGCATCCTGACTTAGCAGATCGGCTTCGACTTCCAGTTCACGCAGATCGCCGATCGAGAGCAGCGCCGCACCGGCCGAGAGTTGCTGTTCGTCGACGATCTCGCGTTCCAGGACGACGCCGTCGATTGGGCTCGTCATGGTGCCGCGCTCCAGGTTCGTTTTCGCTTGGCGGAGTCGCGCTTCGGCTTCCGCTTTTTCCTGTTTCAGGACGGCGATCGTCAAGTCTTTGCGATCGATGTACTGTTGCACCAAGGTTGGCAGCAGCATCGTCGCGGCGTCGATCGACTTCATCGCTTGGAAGATCAGCACGTCCTGCTGATAGTCGGTTTCGGCCTCCACCTTGCGCAGCTGCGCTTGATCAAGTTCGTCTTCCGTTTTTGCGCGAGACGGAATCAGGCTCTCGACCCGTCCCAGGAACGTGTTCGCATAGTCGACGCGCGATTGGCCGGCGACCATTCGCGACTTGGCCGCTTCGACGGTCGCTTTCATCGACTCGACGAAGTGGGACGCCTGGGTTTTGCTGGTATCTTCGACCGTGGTATCGGCGTTTTCCGCAATCGACGCGGTCAGTCGTTGAACGGCCGCTTGCGCCTCATCCAGATCGTTCTGCAAATCGCTTTGCACGAGGCGCGCGACCGTTTCCCCCTTTTTCACGGCGTCGCCAGGCTCCAGCGTGATCGCTTCGATCCGTCCTTCCAGCGGCATGGTGATGTCGTAGGTCCGAGGCAACCGGGTTTTCCCCTGCTCGTCGACGTACTGTGCGATCGGTCCATGCGACGGGCGAACCGTTTCGACCGGTTTGCCGGCGGTTCGGCCAAACGCCAACCAGACTCCGACCAGCGCCAGGATCACCGCCGTCAGTATCGACCACTTGTTAATCCAGCTTTCGCCGGAACGCGTTTTCGTCATGGTTATTCCTTCACTTGAAGCGCTTCAAGCAAATTCATGGTGTTGATTCGCCGCTGCACGACCGCATGGGCCAAGAGGGCGAACGAAATCGAGGCGACGATTCCCGCAATGTAAATCCAGGGCGCCGTGACGACCGGAAAGCGGATCAGGTCCTTATCAATCGTAAACGTCATCAAGACGACCAGTTGATAGCCGAGCGGAAAGCCGAGCAGCGTGCCGATCACATTAGCCAACATGCTTTCGCGCAAGAACATCGCGCCGATTTCCCAGCGCGTGTAGCCAATTGCTCCGAGCGTCGCCGCTTCTCGTTCCCGTTCGGAAAGATTGATTAGCGTGGCGTTCAAAACGCTGCCGAAGAAGATGATCCCGGCGAACAGGATAATCGAGAAGATCATCACCAATTGCGCCTGAACGAACGTCTTCCGCATGTTGTTAATCATGTCGATCCGCGCGTTGACCGATTCGATCGCCGGCATTCGCTTCAGCTCGCGATAAAGATCATCAATGACCCCTGGCGCCGGATTGACCTTCAGCTGTGCGCCGCTGGCGGCGAATTCTTCTCCGCGCAGCTTGTTCAGATAATGAATGTCGGCGTAGCAACTCAGCCCGAACATCCCGTCGCAAATCTGGGCGACCGGAACGGTCTTCGGCGTTTGATCCCCCTGCACCGGACGAAGAACGACCAAATCGCCCCGGCCGACATTCAGGATATTCGCCAACTGCCGATCGAGAGTCAGACCAACTTCCGGCACTGCGATCGGTTCGCCTGCCTCGTTGCGTGGAGAAGTCAGGCTCGCGCCAGGTGCGATTCCCATCACGGCGCTACGGCGCGTGTGTACGCCGTTTTCGAGCGTACAAGCGACACTGAACATCGGTTCGGCCAGGTCGGCGCCGGGGAGTCGTCGCAGTTCGTTGATCGCCGCCTGGTCGACGACGTCTTTAAACGAGAGGTCGATATCGCTCCGGATAATCTCTTCAAATTGCACACGAATGAAATAGTCGGTCGCTTCGTACATCATCAGGCCTGCGACCAGAATCGACGCGCCGGTCATCGACGCAAAGATCGCCACCGCGGTCCGCACGCGATTGCGAAACATCCCGCGCAGCGCAGCTCGCCACGGCGACGAGAGCTGGCCCCATAGCCAAGGGAAGTGTTCCAACCAGATGCGGCCCGAGTTTTTCGGCGGATCGCTCCGCATCGCTTCGACCGGCTTCAAAACCAGCATCGAGCGAGCGCCATAGAGCGAACCAAGGATCGAGCAGAATAAGCTGACCGCCAGGCCGGTCAAATGGGTCGCCGGAAAGAAGTCGGCGTGCAGATCGGGGAATTGAAATAACGTCTGATATTGGGCGGTCATTCCCTGGGTCAATAGCATCCCCAGCGCCGATCCGCCAATCGAGCCGGCGACGCCGACTGCCGCGCCATACTTGAGAAAGTGGATGAACAACGTCCAGTCGCTGTAGCCGATCGCTTTGAACGTGCCGACTACCACGCGCTGTTGTCGCGCAAGCCGCGTCATCAGCACGTTCAGCACCAGGGCGGCGACCGCGAGAAAGACCGACGGCAGAAACGTGGCGAAGGTCGCCAATTGTTCGATCTCGTTGGAAATGTAGTAATTCGACGTGTAGTCCTTCAGCGGCGTTGCAGAAAAAACGCCGAACGGGCTGAGCTGTAGTTCAATATCGTCGAGCAAACGATCCAAGTTGGTCCCAGGGGCGACGGCGCCAACCAGTTGATTCGCAGCGCCGGAGAAGTCATACGCGTCTTCTGCGAAACGCTGCGGAACGTAAAACACCCCGAAGTTTTCCGGGTCCGGCGTCAAAGCGCCCGGTCCCAGCAGATAGGTGAACTCGGCGCTGATCGCCGTGCCGACCACGAAAAACTCTTGCCGGCGATCGTTCATCAACAGATGAATCCAGTCGCCCGGCGAGATGCGATTAGCGGCGGCGAACTTGTCGTTGATCACCACTTCGTTTTCGCGGCGTCCAGTGAAATAGCTGCCGCGGACCATCATGATGTCGTTCAGCACCGGTTGGCGGTGCTCCGGCATCGCGATCACCAAACCGTTAAGCGGTTTGACCCGGTTATCGAGATCAACCGTCGCCGCAAATTGAATCCGTGGCTGCAATTGCCGGATTCCTTCCATCCGACGAACTGCGTCGACTTCGGCCAGCGGCAGTTTTTTCAGATCGACCCAGAAATCGGCGACGCGGCAGTTGGCGTAATAGCGCTGTTTCGCTTCGCTCAAACTGTGGTAAGTCGATTGCATCCCGACGAAGAGCCCAATTCCCAGCGTCATGATGCTGACGATCGCCAGCAGCAGCCCGCGCGATTGCAGGAGATCTCGTCCCAGTTTGCGATCGAGCATGCTCACCAGATCACCTCTTCCGGTGCGATCGGATGCTCATGGATCACCATTTCGCTGATCTGGCCGCTGCGGAGGTGAACGACGCGATCGGCCGTTTCGGCGATGGCGCTGTTGTGGGTGATCAGGACGATCGTCGTTCCCAAGCGGCGATTGACGTCGACGAGGAGTCGCAGCGCCTTGATCCCGGTTGCATAGTCAAGCGCGCCGGTCGGTTCGTCGCAGAGAAGCAGACTTGGATTCTTGGCTACCGCCCGCGCGATTGCGACCCGCTGTTGTTCGCCGCCGGAAAGCTGCGCCGGAAAGTGATCGGCGCGATCGGTCAGCCCGACCATCTCCAGCACTTCGTCGACGTCGGCCGGATCGCGGACGATCTCGGTCGCGGTCAAGACGTTCTCGCGGGCGGTCAGGTTCGGCGCAAGGTTATAGAACTGAAAGACGAAGCCGACATGATCGCGGCGGTACGAGGTCAGCCGGCGATTGGTCGCCGTGGTCAGATCTTCTCCCCGAAACAGAATGTGCCCGGAGGTCGGTTGGTCGAGTCCGCCGATCAGATTCAGGATGGTCGACTTGCCGCTGCCGCTAGGACCGACGACTGCGATGAATTCTCCCTCATAGATATCGAGACTGAAGTCGCGCAGCACTTCGACCTTCACTTCCCCCATGGTGAAGACGCGTCCGACATGGTCCAGTCGGATGATCGACGAGCGCTGCGGATTAGAGGCCGTGTCGGATGCCATAGATCGCCGGGGCTGCGTTAAACATGGGGCAAACTATTCATTCTACCTTACTTTGCGGCGCGACTCTCTTAGCGCGGCCGACTTGCTGCCTATCAGGCTGACGTTCGATCAGATCGCCGCGACCTACGTCAGGAAAAACATTGCTAGTTCTCGACTTGCGTCAATTGGCACGCCGCGTGCGATTGCTGAAATCGTTCGTGAAGATCTCACGAACGTTTCCATCCATTCCAAAGGAGAAAGCCATGTTGAGCTGGGCTATTACGTTTTTGGTGATCGCGCTGATCGCCGCTTTGTTGGGTTTTGGGGGCGTCGCCGGTATGGCGGCTGGTATCGCGAAGTTTCTCGCGGTCATCTTTGTGATCATGTTCATCGTCAGCTTGCTGGTGGGCGGGTTCCGTCGTCCGGTCGTATAACGAACGGCCGACGTACCAGGTGCTCGCCGGACTAGGCGAAACGCCATCACGGTCAAGGAGTCCGTCTGCGGATCCGTTTCAGCGCCGATAGCGCCATCGATGACCGCAATCCGCAGTCGCGCGAAGGTCATAACGATGCCGCCCATACGCGCAGCATCGCTTCCAGGTCGTTTCGCAAGATGTAAAGAGATTGCACTACCCAGGATGAAGTTGGAGGGGCCCTTCGGGGACCCTCTGCTTTTGCGCTCCGCGGCGTCGCGGCGTGGTGTACAATTTCGATAGGCGAACCGATAAATCAAGCGACCAGGAAGCGGCGTACATGGCCAAGACGATGGAAACGATCTCGACGATTAACAGCACCCTCCGCACGGTGCTGGCGCTGTTGGTGGCGACGGTTCTCGGGATCGCCTCTTACTTTGGCTACAACGTCTATCATGAAAAAGAGCTCGCGCTGAAAGCGGCCCAGACGAAAGTCTCGGCGCTCGAGGAAGAGGTCACGCAGAAGCAGGCTGAAATCGAAAAGCTGGAAGTCCGGCTCAAACTGCTGAAGGTCGATCATCGGATCGGTCGGTTTCATGTGGTTGACCAGACGGTTGATCCCGACACCGGCGATAAGAACTCCAAGATCCGCTTCCAGGAAATCGATCGTGACGGTCAGCCGGTTGGCCAGCCGCGCGAGTACGTGGTGAAAGGGGACGTCGTCTACGTCGAGTATTGGGTCGTCAAGTTTGAGGACAAGTACGTCGAAGAGGCCGACCCCTTCCGCAACACGTCGATCTTCCTCTTCCGCAAGATCTTCGGCGAAGATCAAAAGCCGAGCGAAGTCCCTGACATCGATGTGATCGGCGATCGCCCGATGGTCTATGGCCGAAGCCCCGAAGCGACCGAGTTTGAAAACCAACTCTGGAAAGACTTCTGGAAGCTCGCCAACGATCCCGAAGCGGCCAAGGCGAAGGGGATCCGCGCGATCCACGGCGAAACGCCGAACATCAAAATGATCGAAGGGAAGACGTACGAGCTCGACCTCCGCTCCTCTGGCGGCGTCAACCTGAAGCCGATCGAGATCCCGGTCAAACCGGAATCGTAGTTCTTCACTAGCCCGCAGCGCGAGCAAGGGAATGGATTCGGAAAATGCCTAATGACTAATCACTAATGTCTAATTCGGAAGACACGATCTTTCATTAGACATTAGTGATTAGTCATTGGTCATTTACTCGCGACCGCATTCCCTTGCTTGCGCGGCGGGCTAGTGTAAGTTACTGCCCGATGCAGTAGAGCGTTTCCAGTCGCGTTCCGCTGCTCGAATCGGCGGTTCGCATGAACATTTGCCCTTCGCAGAACGAAGGGGACGCGAACGCTTCGTCGCCGAGCTGGTTTTCGGCGAGTAGCTCGAACTTCTCCGGGTTCGCCTTGAAGACGAAGCATTTTCCCCGTTCGTTGAACAAGTAGATCTTGTCGCCGACCAGCGTCGGGGACGAGCTGACCGAACCGCCCAAACGGCGCTTCCACATCTCTTCGCCGGTCTCGGCGTTCCAGCAATAGGCGATGCCTTCGTCGGTGACCGCATAGACGTAACCGTCGGACGCGAGCATCGACTGCTCGTAGCACTTCACCCCTTGCCGCCACAACACCTTGCCCGAGCCGTCCGCTTTGACGGCGATCGTTTCTTTCTCGGGATAGCCGCCGCTGGCGAAGACGGTATCGCCCAGCCAGACCAGGGTGCCGCAAGTTGCGACCGCCGGACCGTCAACCGCCCAGAGCAGCTTGCCGGTCTTCGGATCAAAGCTGCTCACCTTGCCGAGACCGCTGATCAGCATCTGATCGCGGCCGCCGATCTTGGCGACGATCGGCGAAGAGAAGCTGATCTGCGGGCGATCAATCTTCCACGCGATCGAACCATTCTTCTTGTTAAGCGCGACAATGTACCCTTTTTCGTACTCCGCGGCCAGAATCACCAGGTTGTCGTACAAAAGCGGCGAAGGAGCGTAGCCGAACTTGTATTGCTCCGGCAGAAACGGCCCCTGCTTCTTCCAAAGGAGTTTGCCGTTCAAGTCGAGCGCCGCGAGTTGCACCGAGTCGTTGTTGTTGAAGACGGCGAACAGCTCCTTGCCGTCGCACGCGACCGTCGGCGAAGCGTGCGTGTTCTTCGAGTGGATCTCGCGCGGCAGTCCGCCGCTGTTGACCACGGTCGCCCAGAGCTCCTTGCCTGTTTTGCGATCGAAGCAGAGGACCGACTGCGTCTGTTTTTCTTTGTCGGCGGTGGTCAGGATCACCTTGTCGCCGATGATGGTGGGAGAAGAGTGCCCGCGGCCAGGAACCGCGGTTTTCCAAACGACGTTCTCGCTATCGCTGAACTCGGCCGGCGGGTTTTGTCCCGGTTCGGCGATCCCTAGATCTTGCGGGCCGCGCCAATGGAGCCAATCGCCGGCCTGTAAGGCGCCCGCCGCAGCGAAGAAGACGATACCGAGACCGACCAGTCGCGAGATTTTCATAGTTTGCCCTTTTCCCCAATGCATCGATCGGGGCGTAAATTCGCCCCGATTCCCCGTCAAAAAAAGATAGTTCACCCCAGGTACATGGCGTGTAAGCCAGCTAACCTTTCTTATAGTTGGGATTTTCTTGGGGCATTTTCGCCTTCATTTTCGTCTGCCAGGCTTTCAGCTTCTGCCGCAGCTCGGCCGTTTTCTCTGGGTTCGACTTGCTCAGGTCGTGCTGTTCGCCGGGGTCTTGGGCCAGGTTGAACAGTTCGACCCGGTCGTCTTCGTAGAACTCGATCAGCTTCCAGTCGCCGTCGCGAATCGACGCCCCCGGCGTCCATTTCGAGCCGTGGTAGTGCGGATAGTGCCAATAGAAGGTTCGCGCTTCGGTCGGCTCTTTTCCTTCCAGCAGCGGCACGAGGCTTTCGCCGTCGACGTGCAACTGCGGCATCGCCGGCAGTCCGGCCAGCGACAGGATGGTGGGGAAGAAGTCCATGCTGACGACCGGCGTATCGCAGACGCTTCCCGGCTTGGTGACGCCGGGCGCCCGGATGATCATCGGTTCGCGAACGCCCCCTTCGTACAACCAACCTTTGCCGCTGCGGAGCGGCAAGTTGCAGGTCGGGCCCATGTTGCCGACAGTGCACAGACCGCCGTTGTCGGAGAAGAAGATGACGACCGTGTTATCGGCCAGGCTCAAACGATCGAGTGCGTCGAGAATTGCGCCAACGCTGTCGTCGACTGCGGCGACCATCGACGCATATTCGGGATTGTCCTGCCGCATCCGCGACTTGCCGCCCCCTTCGGCCTGAACCGGCGTCTTTCCTGCAAACTGCTGCGCCTTTTCCTGGTAGTGATCGACGCGTTTCTTGTACGGCTGAATCGGCGTGTGGACGTTGTAGTAAGCGAGGTAAAGGAGGAACGGCTTCGCTTTGTCGTGCGTTTCGAGGAAGTGAATCGACTCTTCGGTCAGTCGTTCGGTCAGGTACTCGCCGTCATGCTTGGCCTGCAGCACCGGATTCTTCCAAGGGGAGTAGTAACCGCCAGGGGGCGAACCTTTGTCGTGCCCACCGATGTTGATGTCGAACCCTTGTTCGGTCGGCCAGTTCCCTTCGTTCCCCAAGTGCCACTTGCCGGCGAAGAAGGTTTGATAGTTGTTCTCGTGCAGCGTCTCGGCGATCGTCGTTTCTTCCGGCGCCAGGTCATCGCGATCGTCGATGTGTTTGAAACGCCCCTTGTTGTTGCGTGCGCCCGGGATCCAGTCGGTGATGTCGACCCGCACCGGATGGCGGCCGGTCATAATGCTGGCCCGCGTCGGCGAGCAAACGGGGCACGCCGCATAACCGTTGGTGAACTTCATCCCGCCGCCGGCCAGCTTGTCGATGTTCGGCGTCTCGTGATAAGTGCTGCCGTAACAACCAAGATCAGCCCAGCCCAGATCATCGACCAAAAAGAAGACGAAGTTCGGCGGGCTCTTTTCCGCCGCGGCGGCGAAATTGGTAAGAGTCAGCGTCGTCAGTAATGCCGCCAGGGCAAGGCGAACGAAAACGGGGGGACGGAACGTGTGCATGAGGTATCTCAGATCGGAGACGTCGGCGGGAGGAAACAAGCGTAAGAGTCCCCCAGTATCGACCGAATTCTAAGGCCGGTCAACGTTTACGGCCCGTCGCGGAATTTTGGAAGAATGACGAATGTCGAAGCTCGAATGACGAACAAAACCCGAGTTTTTTCCTAACGAGTCGCCAGCCCTGAAAAGTAGGACCGGACCCTTGCGCATTTTTTTTGCACCGCAATTTCCGCGTAGGGTCCGCTATGCGGACCGCCGAAGCGCCAACCAAGTTGGCCAACCTACGAACGCTTCCCCTGGTCCGCACAGCGGACCCTACGGCTCCCCGGACTGGCGCCATGTTCTTATCGCGTCTTCGTGCGCTAGAAGCATGTCTTCGATTCCCGGGAGTGGACCGGACCGCCGTCGATTTTTTTCCAACTGGACCCACTCAATTCGTTCGCGCTCAAACGGACAGTGGACTGGACTGCAGCATTTTTTTTCGAATCGCTGTCTCGTCCACTCACCAACCCTTTCCCGGATCAAACCCCGCCCCATTCGCTACTCCGCCAGTTACCCAGTTCGCCCAGCATGTGGACCGCAGCGCCAATTTTTTTTCGCAACGGAGTGGACTGGACCGCGCACAAAAAAAACTAGCCCGCAGCGCAAGCAAGGGAATGCGGCCGCAAGTTGAATGACGAACCCAATCTCAGGACCCGCAAAGACTGGACTGGACCGCGCACATTTTATTTCGCCATCCCTGATACGTCCCAAATCGACACGGCGCAGCCGCGACCGCCGGCACGAATCGCCAAAACCGAAAACCGGCCGGCCCTTCGCACACACGGTTGCGAACTCGCCCGCGCAAAAACCACCCCGCAACCGACCATGATTCCGTGCGCTTTGTCAAGAGACAATTGTTGGCGGCCGGGTGCGTTCCAACTGATGTCGCGAAGAAAATTCAGCAACCGAGGCCCAGCAAAACATTAGGAAGCGGACGCCGGGCGAAATAGAATGGCCGGCGATGAGATTGGGAGGGCTAAGGCAATGAGTGCAAGCGATGGAAAAACGAGATTCACGGCTCTAGGGGCGAATGCGAGCGTCAACGTAATTTGCGAGCGATGGAAGTCGGGAGAGATCGCCGTCTGCCCAAAGTGCGGCAGCGACCTCATCGTGGCATTCACGTGGGAGGCCGCGAACGAATTTGGCATTCACCCTGGAATCGTCTGTCCGTTAGATAATCATCACTTTCAGGTGGTATTCAACGTTGCTCACAAGGCTGCGCCCAACGAGTCGTGAACTAGTACGCGTGACGACGTAGATGCGTGAGAAATGCCCGCACCCCTTTTCGTATCCAAATCGACGGGGAATACCCGAAAATGAAGTATCAAGTATCCCCGAATGACTTCTACGATTTTTGGAGCGATGGGGAAAATACAACAAGTGAAACACCTGCGGCGGCGGTTTTCAGTTTCCTAGCAATCCCTGGTAGGAAAGGACGGATCGGACTTCGAATTGGCTATATACAGGGTCTCGATCGATTTGTTGAAGGACAGCTATTTCAAGTTGGTAAAGACCCCAGTAAAGCCGTTCGATTTGTCTGTACCGCGATGGCACACGGGCACCCGGATCCTGAAGAGTGGTTTACCGTCATGCATGTTGAACCGGTAAGTTGCGAATGTGCGGACCTCAACAATGTCTTCTTGGTAGGTTTCGAAACAAAGGCGAATACCCAATCGGAGTAAGAAAAGGGGGCGTGGCTACTCGGGTCAAACATCAACACAACGTCGCCCTTCCTTGACGTCGTCCCATTCCCATCCCAGGCAAATCACCTCAGCTTTGCCCGCTCGCTCGTTCGGTGTGCAGCGCCACGATGCGGGAAATGAGAATCGCGAAATAGAACAGGGACATCATCGATTCGATCACCGCCATCATGCGCGCCACATTGGTTGCCGGCGTGATTTCTCCGAACGAGACGCCGCAGAGCATGCCGAAGCTGAAATAGACGGCGTCGAATCCATTGAGCCGGTCGCTCGGATCCGCTTGGGTGCTGACCGTAAAGGCGTTGGGAGTAAACGCGTCCAATAACAAATAGCCGAACGCCCAGAGGAGCCCGATCACCAGAAACGTGGAAACGCCGGCGCACAAGACTTGGGTGTCGACTTCCGGCGCCCACAGAATGAATCGCAAGTGATGCGCGGCGATAAACACGGCGAAAATGATTGCCGCCGCTAAAAACAAATGGGGCGGAACGCTGCTTGGCGAAAGAAAATGCAACCATTTACCGGCGATGGCCGGCAAGGCCAATAAGCCGGCGATTTGCGTGGTTCGCCAACTCCCGCCAACCGCCGGGACAGCGGCGACGAGCACAAAGGTCAGCACCAGCGACTCGATCAACGCCCCCAGCGTCGTCTCTTCCAGAATCGGCGAAAGGCTGATCAACAGCAAAAGTGCAACCAGGAAGATCACGGCCGGGTAGGTCGTGGGGCCCGAAGTCTGCCGCTCACCATCAGCAAGTTCCGTGCACGGCGTCTCAAGGGACGGATTGGGTTGGTGCATTCGCGGATCTCAATTCGAACTACTCGTGGATGTCGGGCTGCCGCCGGCCGATTTTCTATCTTCGGGCGCCAAGGTCGTTGGCGAAAGTGCTCTTTTCCCGAACGGCGAGTTGGCACGGGCCGCAGTCAGTGCTCCTCTAGTCGTGCCAATCCGTTGTGTTCCTGTCGCCTAGAGCGTTAATCTCCTGATCGCTTTCGCGGAATAGACGGGCTGAAAACCAGCGGCTCTCCGAGGTTATACTGGTCGAAAGCGCCGCGCCGCCGAACAAGCCCCCCGCCCCTTTTCTTCACAATTCGGAAATGCCCCTAGGACGCGATGCATGAGGAATTGGGTGACTTCAAACCACTCTTCCCTAGGGCGAAGTAATGAATACTAGACGACGTGATGGCAGGGATGCGAGCTATCCACACAAGTATTTTGGGGTTTGGGTCGATTGCAAGAGTGACGACTATCAAGACCTAAATGAGGCGATACGCAATGGCTACGAGCTGGACGATAGAGAACTAGTCGCTTCGTTTCTAGCGAATGGCAAGACGGTCGCCGTTTCACCGGTATGGATCGACTGTCGATACTGTCGCCAAAAAAACATCGCTGGACGTGCCTGGCGGAGCGATGGAATTTGGTTATGGTCGTCCGATTTGCCCCACATGCTCATGGCACATAACATTGCGCTTCCTGACGAGTTTGTGCAGCACATTCGCGATAGGGGATATAGCGCTGAAAGCGGAGATTTTGACTGCGAGTCACTCGATTGGTGGCCGATGCGACCAAGTTCCGATGATGAGTAGCCAGTTGGCGAAGCGGCGAGGTAACGCTCCGTTGACCTCCGTCTGCTGATTCGGGAGATATACAGATGGCCGAACAGGAGAAGATTGAGAGTCGGATCTTAGAGCTTTCTCAAGCGATTGAGAACGATCCGACCAATACTGATACGCTCTACGAATTGGGGCGAGCGTTGGAGTCAATCGGGAGGTTCGAGGAAGCTTTATCGAGATTTGAGTCGATTGTTCTCTTGGAGCCGGAGGACCATGAGTCAATTCATGCAATTGGAATACTCAACTTGCAACTGGGAAGAAACTCAGCGGCGATCTTGAGCCTCAGAAAAGCGACCGAGTTGTGGGAAAATCAGCCGGATTACTTTGCCGATCTCGGAGATGCCCTGTACAGTTCTGGAAATGTGCAAGGTGCAAAGGACGCTTATGAGACGGCACAATCTCTTGCTCTCCCCAATGAGGAGATTTGTGAACGAATCCGAACGGCACTAATGAAGTGCTAGGGGCGACAACAGGCGGATGCGCGCTGAGTCGGCGGTCGGGACGAGTTCAAGCCAATGTGATTGCCGCCGGTCCGGCAAGCCATCACGCCAAGCGAAATTCAGGATACAGCGGATGAGTCACGAAGAGGCGATGTATTGTTTGCTTGATCTGCTGGAAAGAAGGTGGCGTACCCAGCCCCTGGACGAATGGTCGCTTTCTTTTCCCTACCTGGCTGGTTCGATACCGTTTCACTGCTATGCCGAGATCAATCCGAACATGGAGGCGTTCCTGTTTCGCGCGATCATGGGAGGCGCTCCGCTGGACCGAGAGTACTACGGCAACATGAAGGATCTCTGCACGCTGCACAACGTGCGGATTCCGTCAGGCTGTTTCGCGTTCAATCCAGAAAATGGCGAGTTGCGATTCAAAAACAGCGTGTACTTCTGGCGTCAGGAGCTTACCGAGCAGATGATGCGCAACGTGATCGAGCCTTCCCTCCTATTGCTGGACAACTATGTGTTGTCCTTGGTCGCCGTTCATGTTGGCAAGTCGGTTCAGGAGGCGTTGACGCGCGTGGGAGAAGATCCCGGCGTGGGTAAAAGTAGCGCGTGCCACTACAAACAAGAGCCGCACCCCAGGGAGACGCCAAGCGCCTAGCCAGGCGCCATGGCGCCCGGCAGTCAGTTCCACCCGAGCAACTAAAATACGCCTGGCCCCTTCTTCTCTCATCAATAAAACGCATGCGAATTCACTTCCCAAACAGGCAGCGGTTGAGTGGCAAGTTGGCGATGTATGGATTCGATCACGCTTACGATCTCGGGCAGTTCGAGATGGGATTTGCTCGGCCCTCGGTCTTTCCGGCCGTTTTTGAGCACCTGCATGTCTGCGGACAAGGGAGGTTCTCGGAGGTGCTGTATGCAAAGACTGCGCTAAGCGCCATCCAGCATTTTGACCATGATGAATGCGTCTCGATTCGTGATTTGGACCTGATGTTTCTGTTAGAACGCGACGCAGAGCGGCACTGGACCGAAATCCATAGTTCGGCCGACCGAATCGAGTGGGAGAAGCGACTGGTCCATGCGGCCGATGAGGCTTGTCGAAAGACGTCGCAGAAACTGGGAGCGGAGTGGACGCGCGTTATTGCTCCCGAACGGCGGATCGCCGACGAGTTCCTCCGCGTGACGGGCGATTTGTCCGGCGTGCTGGATCGTGAGTTCGCTTTTTTGAGGGAAACGTGCCCGGAGCATCAAGAGCAGATCAAGGCCTGGTCCTGGCGAAGCGGCGACGATCAAGTCTTGGCCTGCCATGTTTTCTTCCGGTTTGTTGCGGAAGTGGACCGGGGCCTGTTGGATCAATGCGATTGCAAGCTGCGCGACAATGATTCGCTGCGGCGACTGATGCATATGATCGCCGATCATGTTGGGAATTGTCGCAAGGCGTTCTTGGGTTAGATGGCATTCGCCGTTGTCGTCTGATTCGCTAATTTGCTCGCGAGCAGGTAAAAGCCTCCCGTCATCTGTTTTCATCTCTCATTCTGTTTGGAGGACGTACCATGTCCGACGCATCTGCAAACAAATCCTACGCAACATTCGACGTCAGTTTTGCATGGAACGGCGACGCATGACGCGTGATCTCAACGTTCACGGTATGCCCCGACGCTGGTGGAGCTAGAAGAAGTACGCGCAAGGGGGGCGTCTTGTGCAATGCAGGATCGGCGAAGGTTCGCAAACAGTGCCGTTCGGCCGTTACGAATGCGGTAGGCCTGTTGCGCTTCCGCCATGTCGCGGTAGTCTTGATTGACCTCGGCCAAGGCTAAGCCGCCGAGATCGAACGTTCCAGCCGGGAGTGCAGCCAATATTCGACGGCCGGCAGCAGCGTGTCAAAACGCCCGATCAGCGACGGAACCGCCGCCGGAAGTTGCTGTTCGGTTTCGCGTCCGTAACCGGTGCGGACCAGTATCGTTTGGCACTCGGCGGCGGGACCGAGACCAAGGTCGGACGCTTTGTCGCCGATCACCACGCTTTCACGCAGGTCGATTCCGAGTTCGGCGGCCGCGGCGAACAGCATCCCGGCTCGCGGCTTGCGACATTGGCAATTGACCCGATAGACGGCGCTGGCCGACTTCGGATGGTGCGGACAGTAGTAATAGGCGTCGATGGCGGCGCCCTGCTGGGCAAGCAGTTCGTCTAATCGGCGGTGAACCTGGGCGATTCGCGACTCGGGAAACATCCCCCGGGCGACGCCCGACTGGTTGGTGACGACGATCACCGGCACTTTGGCCTGGTTGGCGGCGGCGATTGCGGCGGCGGCGTCCGGCAGCAATTCGAGCTGCTGCGGATCGGAGAGATATTCGCGTTCGACGTTAATGGTGCCGTCGCGATCTAAAAACAGGGCGCCGCCAGCGTTCGACATCTCGCTCTCTCGGGGAATGGGACTGCGTGCTAAACCGCGGTTTTAGCAGGCGGCCCCCCAAGTTCCCAAGACCAATCGTTCCCACCAGCCGGGCCGTTTTCTGGAAAAGTTGGGGCCGAAACCTCTGTTGATGTTCCCCCTAGAACGTGTAGGATTCAGCTAGGAGTCCTTAATTCCCTATTTAGCCACCCTAGAGAATTGCGATGCTCGATCGACCGGAAGTTCCTGTCGCTGATGAACCTAAGACCTGGCGCGACGCCTGGTTCGACCGAGATCTGAGCTGGCTCGAGTTCAATCGCCGCGTATTGCAGCAAGCGCTGGACGACCGGACCCCGCTGCTGGAGCGGGTCAAGTTCCTGGCGATCTTCACGTCGAACTTGGACGAGTTCTTCATGAAGCGGCTTGCGCTACTCCGGACGCGCAAACGGGCGGAACTTTCGCACTCGATCGGCGCCCCAGCGACCGAACTTCATTTGCAGGCGCTGCGGCAAGCGGTCGCCGAGATGTACGCCCAACAAGGGGAAGCGTACGACAATGCGATCTTGCCCCAACTGGCCGAGAACGGCATTCACCTTTTGCAATGGGAAGATCTGACCGACGCGCAGCGAACGCGAGCGCACGAGTTCTTCACCCGCAACGTTTATCCGGCGCTGACGCCGCTGGCGCTCGACCCGGGACATCCGTTCCCCTACATGTCGAACTTGTCGATCTCGCTCGGCTTTGTGCTGCGGGTTCCGGACTCCGAAGAAAACCTCTTCGCGCGGGTCAAGGTTCCCAACATTCTGCCGCAGTGGATCGCGCTGGAAGACGAAGACAAGTCGAAGTGGTTCTACCTCGGCTTGAAGGATCTGATTCATCACAACGCGGGGACCCTCTTCCCCGGCATGAACATCGTCGACTCGACCTCGTTCCGGATCACGCGTAACGCGGAAGTCGAACTCGACGACGATGACGACACCGAAAGCTTGCGAACGGTCGTCGCCGAAGAATTGCGCCAACGCAAGTTCCAGCCGGTCGTTCGCCTGGAGATTGAAAGCAACCCGAACCCGTGGGTTCGCGGGCTGCTGATGCGCCAGTTCGAGTTGACCGAAGAGGACGTCTACGAACTGCCGTCGGAACTCGATTACTCGGGACTGATGCCGATCGCCAATCTCGACCTCAAGGCGCTCCGCGACGAACCGTGGAACCCGGTGATTCCGAACGCGCTGCTTGACGACGAGGCCGATATTTTCTCGGTCATCAAAGCGGGCGATCTGATGGTTCACCATCCGTACGACAGCTTTGACGCGACGGTCGAAAACTTCATTCGCCGCGCCGCTCGCGATCCCAAGGTGGTCGCGATCAAGATGACGGTGTATCGCGTCGGCGACGACACGCCGTTCGTGCGCTCGCTGATCCAAGCGGCCGAGTCGGGCAAGCAAGTCGCCTGTTTGATCGAGCTGAAAGCTCGCTTCGACGAAGAGCGCAACTTGCACTGGGCGAAAGAGCTGGAAAAGATCGGCGCTCACGTCGTTTACGGCGTGTTGGGACTTAAGACGCATACCAAGATCGCGCTGGTCGTCCGGAAAGAGGCGGACGGTCTCCGCTGCTATGCGCACATCGGCACCGGCAACTACCACGTGAAAACGGCCCGCATTTATACCGACATCGGGCTCTTCACCTGCGATCCGGTGATTTGCAACGACGTCGTCAATCTGTTCCACATGCTGACCGGGCGATCCCGTTCGCCGTCTTTCGACAAACTGCTGGTCGCGCCGATCAACATGCGGGAGAAATTCCTGCAGATGGTGCAGCGCGAAATCGACAATCACCAGCAAGGCCTGCCGGCGCTGATCGTCGCCAAGTTCAACGCGATGGAAGACCCGGAGCTGTGCCGCGCGATCGTCGAAGCCTCGCAAGCCGGCGTGCAGGTCGAATTGATCGTCCGCGGCTTCGCCTGTTTGCGGCCGGGGGTCGAAGGGGTGACCGACAACGTGCGGCTCCGATCGATCGTGGGACGATTCCTTGAACACTCGCGGATTTATTACTTCGCCAACGGCGCCGAAACGCCGCTGGACGGCGAGTTTTACATCGGCTCGGCCGACTGGATGTCGCGCAACCTGACGAAGCGCGTCGAAGCGATCGTGCCGATCGAAGCTCGCCCCTTGAAGGAACGGTTGTGGGAGATCCTCGACATCTGTCTGAAGGATCGTCGCCAGGCGTGGATGATGCAGCCTGACGGCTCGTACCAGATGCTGATGCCGAGCGAAGACGACCCAGAAGTCGCGCGACTGGGGACGCATCAGGCGCTGATGGCGTTGACGCTGCATCGGGCGAAAGATCGTCTGGCGTAAGCAGATGTGCGATAGCGCGCTGCTAGCACCCCTAGAACCATCCGCCGCGAGACTGCGTACGATTGGACATGCGCAAGCCGACAGGCTTGCTGGAATTTCCAAATGTATTCTTCCGCTCGAGTGGGAGTCAGCCCTATGCCGAAAACCTCGTTTTCCGCCGGCTCGCTCATTCCAGGCGTGCTGGCTTTTTCCGTCATGGCCGTTTGCGGCCCGTTCTTATTCGCCCAACAGCCGATGGCCCCGTTGCCAACGTCGCCGATGGCGACTTTGCCGACAGCCGGCCAGTGGCGTTCACCCGGCCAAGATCCCCGCGTCAGTGATGCGCGGCCGATGCAGCAATTGCGACCGGCCGACAGCAGCGAAATGGGGCTCACCCCGGATGAGCAGCGCAACATCTACGTCTATGACAAAGGGAACCGCAGCGTCTGCCACATCATGACCCGCAGCGTGCAGCGCGATACGACGTTCGGTTTGCTGATGTCCGAGACGCCGTCGGAAGGTTCCGGGTCAGGTTCGGTCCTGGATAAGCAGGGGCATATCCTCACGAATTACCACGTGATCGAAGGGGCGACCGAAATCGACGTCACCCTGTTCAACGCCGAAAGTTATCCCGCCGAGTTGGTGGGACAGGATCCGGTGAACGATATCGCGGTGCTGAAGATCGATGTGCCGGCCGATCTGCTGGTCCCTGTGGAACTGGGGGATTCGTCGAATCTGCGCGTCGGCCAAAAGGCGTTCGCGATCGGCAATCCGTTCGGTTTGGAACGGACCATGACGATCGGTATTATCTCCAGCTTGAACCGCATGCTCCCGTCGCGGAGCGGGCGAACCATGAAGGCGATCATTCAGATCGACGCCGCGCTCAACCGGGGGAACTCGGGCGGGCCGCTGTTTGATAGCAACGGTCGTTTGATCGGGATGAACACCGCGATCGCGAGCCGAACCGGTCAAAACACCGGCGTCGGTTTCGCCATTCCGGTCGCCACGATTCGCCGCGTCGCTCCTCAGTTGATTGCGGAGGGGAAGATTACCCGGCCTGATCTGGGCGTCTCTCGCGTCTATTTGACCGACGATGGCCTGGGAGTCGCGTCGCTTGTCCAAGGGGGACCCGCCGAACAGGCAGGCCTGCAAGGTTTCCAATTGGTCCGCCAGCAAGTGCGCCGCGGACCGTATGTCTATGAGGAGACGCGGGTCGACCGGAGCAAAGCGGACGTAATTACCGCAGTCGACGGGACCGCGATCGAGTCGGCCGACGACCTGCTGACCGCCATCGAGCGGAAAAACCCTGGCGAAGTCGTCAAACTGAGCGTTTTACGCGAGGGAAAAAAGGTCGACGTTCCGGTGACCCTAGGCGTCGGCGATTAACGATCTCCGCCCTAATCGTACGAACGTGCTAAACTGGACTGCACTTAGAGCGAACTCGCGCCTAAGATGATGTTAGCGCGGCCGCTGGTAGCGATTATGCCGGCGGCGCGACCTTCAGTGGCTGAAGCACGTTACGGAATATGGGAATTTACGACCGCGAGTATTACCAAGACGAACCGCGCTCGCTTAATTTCAGCCTGGGCGGGCGTTCGATCGTCAACACGTTGGTCATCATCAACGTGATCGTCTTTTTCGTCGACTTCATCTTCTTCGGCGGAAGGCTGGCGGCCAGTTCTTTCGATCCGCGTATCGGCGGTGACGTGGGGGGCTGGGCGGCATGTCACAGCGATACCTTGCTTCACCCGCTTCTCTGGTGGCAGTTTCTGACGTACGGCTTTCTCCATAGCCCGACCGACATCTTTCACATCATCGGCAACATGTTCGTGTTGTGGATGTTCGGACGGCAGATCGAAGACCGCTACGGCAGCGCCGAGTTCCTCCGCATCTACTTGCTGAGCGTCGTCCTCGGCGGCGTACTCTGGTCCGCCATCGCTTTGGCGACCGGTTCGGCCGGTACGGTCGTCGGCGCTTCGGGCGCCGTGACGACGATCCTGATCCTGTTCATCTGCAATTTCCCCCGCGTCACGATCTATTTCCAATTGCTCATCCCGATTCCGGCCTGGTTGTTGGGGGTGATCATTATCGGGATGAACGTGCTGGGCGCCTTTGGGAATGGACAAAGCAATGTCGCGTTTACCGTGCACCTGGCTGGCGCGGCGTTGGGTTTGGCCTACTTCTATGGCGGTTGGAACTTTGGCTATCTCAGCTTCGGCGGGCTGCCCGATCGAATCCGCCAATCGATGAAGCGTAAGCCGAATTTGAAAGTGCATACGCCTCCGGATGAAGATCCCTATCTCGACTCGAACGACGAAGCGGAGCAGGTCTTGGACAAGGTTCGAGACCACGGACTGGATAGTTTGACTCCGGCCGAAAAGCGGAAGCTGGAAGCGTACAGCCGGCGAATGAAGCAGAAGCATAGCTAAACCGCGCTTCTAGCGCACTCGCGGCAAGGAGGCCGTTGTGACGAAACAACCCGACCGTCTGCAGTACATGCGAAGCCTGGCGGCAGGCAAGCCGCCGAACAAGCCTTCGCGCTCTTACTTGCTGCCGATCGTCGGTCTGGCGATTCTCAGCCTCGGAGTCGGCTTCTATTTCTTTCCGCCTGAAGGTGGCTTTCCCAAGCTGAACATCGCCGGCCTGACTGGTATGGCGCCGGAATCCGATGCGCCGTCTGCGCAGCTCGACGTCGCTGATCCGGACGGGATGATCGCGCTGGCCGGCGGACAGTTTCTGCTCGGAAAAACCGGCGGTCCGGTCGATGCGCAGCCGGTGGTGAAGGTCACCATTTCGCCGCTGCGCGTTGATCAGCATGAAGTGACCAACGCCCAGTTTGCCGCGTTCGTCGAAGCGACGCAGTATCTGACCGACGCCGAACGGCGCGGGCGTTCGTGGGTCTTTGACGCCAAGACCGGCGAAGCGTCGATCGTCGACGGCGCCCAGTGGCGTTATCCGACCGGAGTCGACAGCACGATCATCGGCCGCGAGAACTTCCCGGTGCTGCAAGTCTCGTGGTATGACGCCCGCGCCTACGCCGAATGGGCCGGCAAACGTCTGCCGACCGAAGCGGAATGGGAATACGCGGCCCGCGGCGGTCAGATTGACGCCGACTATCCGCAGTCGGACGCTGAAGGAAAAGTCGGGAACGTCTGGCAAGGACGATTTCCATTCGCCGATGCGGCGAGCGACGGTTACGGCGATCTCGCGCCGGTCGGCAAGTTCGCCGCGAACGGCTATGGACTGTACGACATGGCGGGCAACGCCGCTGAATGGTGCGGCGACCACTACGCCGAAGACGCCTATCAACTGGCCGATCGGGTCGACCCGGCCGGCCCGCTCGATGGTGAAGAGCGCGTGATCCGCGGCGGCAGTTGGCTATCGAGCGAACAGGAAGGGGTGAGCGAAGCGATGGTCTGGTACCGCTCGCACGCCGCGCCGCGCTCGCCGAACAATTTCACCGGTTTTCGCTGCGTGAAGTAGCGGCGACCGCATTCCCTTGCTTGCGCTGCGGGCTGGTTGGAAGAGAGACCTACTTGGCCGCGTCGACTTCCGTTCCCTCGAACTGAATCTTGGTCGTCTCTCGATCGAGCAGCGGCTTGAGTTCATACACATTCGTGTAGCCGTAATTGTGCAGCACGATGAATGTATGAATGTTGAGCGAGGCTCGAAATCCCTTGGGGCCGAAGGCGACCGGCGCGTTCTTAAAGTTGTTGTTGCAGTAGATCAACACACGGGTATCTTTGGTCGGGATGACCTTGGCGAGCGCTTCTTCGGTCACGTCAGGAAAGGTCAGATTGACTGCTCTTCTTGCGTGGAGCAGTTTGTACTTCTCGACGCTCCGCGCGTCGAGGATGACGGTTTCCGGATCATGCGACATCCGGATGAAGTCGTCTTCCGAAACGCGGCGCAGTTCGCGGATCTCCTGGACCAATTTCACTTCTTTCAAGAAGCCATCGACGTCGATGCGTGGGTTCTCAAGCGACGCGTCCCCAAAACCGCCAGAAGGTTGCAGTGCGAGCAGGCTTCGCGGCTGTTCGGGTCGATACTTCTCCACCTCCACTTCCAGTCCGGCAAACTCGATTTTGGTCGCATGTCGATCCAAGAGGGGTTTCAGCTCATAGACGTTCGTGTAGCCGTAGTTATGGAGCTGGTTGTAGGTATGCAGGTTGAGCGAAGCGACCGGCCGCTTGAACGCGAACGCTTCGGGAGCGTTCTCAAAGTTGTTGTTGCAGTAGATCAGCACGCGCGTCTCTTTGGTCGGAATCACCTTGGCCAACGCTTCGGCGGTGATTTCGGAGAAGGGAAGGCTGACCGCCCCTTTTACATGCAGCAGTTTGTATTTCTCTGCGCTACGGCAATCGAGCACGACCGTCTGCGGATCCTTCGCCATTTCGATAAACTGGTCCTCGGAGACGCGACGATTTTCCCGGATCCCACGAACCACTTCGGCCTCTTTCGCAAAGCCGTCGTAGTCGATCAGCGGGTTGGCCAGTTCGGCCGCAGGGGCCTCGCTTGGCGAAATCGACAGGGAGACCAGCAGTCCCGCGACCAAGAGGCCGCCGATAGCAACCAGGGAAATGGCTATCACTCGCATCGATTTTCTCCTCGAAAAGGGAGCAGATCGGGAATCTGCGTTTGGCGCGCAGCAAGGCTTATGTAGTTGGAGACGAAGCAGCGAGGGGGAGCGTTTTCGTCAATTCGCCTTTTTTAAGAAACGTAGGGTGGGTGGAACAAGCGCGCAGAGCTGGATTTAGCTGTCTTGCTGGGAATCGCTTGTGCAACCCACCTTTCGCTTGCCAGCGTATTGTTGGGTTTTGCTGCGCTGTACCCGACCTACTGGGCTAACGCATTGCGGCAGGCATGGCCTGCCCTACGCTTCAACGGAAAGTGTCAGTACTTCGCGATTTTTGGATGGGGCGAAGGACCTTTAAGGCGAAGGTCGCCGCCGCAACGAACGAGAAGAATAGTATCGGATGCCAGAGGTTCACCATCAAAGTCCATAGCTTCCATTCGACCGTTTCAAAGTAGCGATAGTAAATGCCTGCGATGGGGCCGAACCGTTCATTGCGGATGAAGTTCGGATACGTGTTCCCGTCCGCGTCGACCAGCGCGATGATGCTGCCGTGGTACGGGCCATATTCGGCATCGTTAAAGAAGATGATCTCCGAATTGAGACCATGCCCCCAAACGCCCACGTGAAAATCATCTTGCAAGGAGACGAATCCTTGCGAAGTGGGGACGACGTAGCCGAGGAGAAAGAGAGTAACGGAGATGACCAACAGCACGGTCGATAGGAGCATCACGGAGTTGATTACTCGATTCGCCACGAGGTCTGCGCCCAGAGATTACGATTTAATTGGACCGGCTTGCCCATGAAGCTACCACGGGATTACGAAAAGTCGCAACGATTTGGTATTTAAGGAGGCGTAATCGCGACGCCGCCCATCGATGTAATGCGTCCGCATTTCGGCAGGCATGGCCTGCCCTACCCTCCAACGTAGCGTGAATAGAGCGTTCTGGCGACGGTCGGCTCCGTCGTGCCAGCGATGATCGCTCGGCCGTCGGGGAAGATCGTCAGGACGTAGTCGTCGACGTGGAGGCGGAGAAGATATGGGTTCTTTTCAACGCGGCCGACGCCGGCGAGTTTTTCGGCGAGCGCTTCAAGCGAAACGCTCGGGCGATCGGGAAAGCTGATTTGGACGGCGTTGCGGCCGCAGAGGACGGTCGAATGGCCGCCGAGTTCGCCCCGGAGCCACTCATATTTCTGCTGTCCGCACGCGGGACAATCGGCGTTGTCCTGCAAGTTGTCGAGTTTTACTTGGCGCCAGCGGTTTTCCCAGAGGTCGATCACCACCAGGTCGCGCTGCACGGCGTCGCGATTGCCGGAGAGGAGCTTGATCGCTTCCAGCGCTTCGAGCGATGCGACGACGTTGACGATCGGCGCGACGACGCCGGCCGTGTCGCAGGTCGGGGTCATTTCGGCCGGAGGAGGTTCCGGCATCAAGCAGCGGAAGCAAGGAGTTTCGCCTGGCAGGATTACCATCATTCGCCCTTCGGCGCCAACGCAGCCGCCGTAGATCCAGGGAACGCCCAGCTTCAGCGACGCGTCGTTCAGCAGAAAGCGAACGCCGAAGTTGTCGGTGCCGTCGATGATCACGTCGACGCCGGCGGCGAGATCTTCGATGTTGTGGTAGTCGACGTCGCAGACGTGCGGCTCGATCGTGATCTCGGAGTTGATCTCACGAAGACGCTTTTCGGCGGCGACCGCTTTCGGCAGACGATCGCGGACGTCTTGCTCGGTGTAGAGAACCTGACGCTGAAGGTTATTCCATTCGAGGAAGTCGCGATCGACGATCCGCAACGTGCCGACGCCGGCGCGAGCTAACGTTTCCGCAATCACGCTTCCGAGCGCGCCGAGTCCGACGACCAGCGCCGTACCGGCGGCAAGTTTCGCCTGTCCTTCGGCGCCAATCGCGTAATACGCGGTCTGCCGGGCATATCGATCATCCGGTTTGGCGGCCTCTTCGCTCATCGCACGCTCCCGACCCAGAGGCCGCTAAAGTTCGACGCCCCGACGACTTCGGCCGCCAATCGATCGCATTCCAGTCGCAACTCGGCCGGAGTAACCGCCGCCGCCGATTGACAGCGCCACAAGATCTCCGGCGCGTCGACCGTTGGCGTCGCGATCGCTTCGTTATTTTCCAGGCAATTGATCACCACATCGGCCCAGTCTGGCGTCGCTTCTTCTCCCAGGCAAGCCAGCGGCAAGTGAGGCGCGAACTGTTTGGCGTCGTGCAGTTCGATTCTGCCTGGCAAGATCGCCATCGAGACCGACGCCCACGCGGCTAATCGAGCCACTTCACCGCGGATATCAGCATGCCGAGCGTCAGAGAGATCGGCGATCAGGTAAAGGCCTTCCCGCAGAGCACGCTCGCAAAGCGCTTGCGTCGGCTGTTCGACGATCGCGGCAAGCCCGGTTTCACGCCACGCTTCGAAGTCGTTCAGATCTTCTTGCGTCGCCGCAGCGGCACGGAGGACGAAGCGATGATCTTCCAGCCAGAGATTTGATCCGCGGACATGCAGATCGCGCAGGCCGAACGGCTGCGGCGCACCGCTCAAGCGATAACAGTTGGGCGTCCGCGGCGTCCAGAAGTTCGGCTCGGGCAGGACCGCGCGAAACGGCGCTGGTCCACCCTCAAACTTTTCGACCCGATACTTGGCGGTCAGCGTTTGGGCCCGCATGTTGGTCGGGCCTTCGATCCGCGTCTCAGCGTTTACCGGACCGTCGATCCAAAGTTCGACGCGGGCCTCGGAGGTGGCTCCTTGGCGGATGGTCCAAGGATTGGCGAGCGAATCGGGAGTCATCGCGACTCCTTCTATTCTCTGGGAGCGAGCCGTACGCCGGAGCGCGACAAGAGCGCTTCGGCCAAGGCGCGTCCGGTGGGGGAGTTCTGGTTCTGGGCGATCTCTTCCGGGGTGCCGGTTGCGATGACCATGCCACCCTCGTCGGCGGCTCCAGGGCCCATGTCGATGATGTAGTCGGCCGCCATCATCATGTGCAGGTTATGCTCGACGACGATCAGCGAGTGACCGACTTGCAGCAGCGAGTTGAAGCAGTCGAGCAGCTGCGCGATGTCGGCGAAGTGCAAACCGGTGGTCGGTTCATCGAGTAGGAAGAGGGTGCGACCGCGCTTCGAAGAAGCGAGATAGCCGGCCAACTTCAAACGCTGCGCTTCCCCCGCCGAGAGCGTGTTGGCTGGTTGGCCAAGTCGCAGGTAATCGAGCCCGACGTCGATCAGACGTTGCAGTTTGGCTTGCACCTTCGGCTGACCACGGAAGAAGACGAACGCTTCGCGGATCGTCATGTTCAGCACTTCGGCGATGTTCTTGCCGCGGTACAAAACTTCCAGCACGTCCTTCTTGTAGCGCCGCCCTTTGCACTCGGGGCACTTCATGTAGACGTCGGCCAAAAACTGCATGTCGATCGCGATGTGACCATCGCCGTCGCACGCGTCGCAGCGTCCGCCGGCCACGTTGAAGCTGAAGTGGCTCGCGGTGAAGTTGTGGGTGCGGGCCTGGACGGTCGCGGCGAAGACGGTGCGGATTTCGTCGAACGCTTTGATGTAGGTGACCGGGTTCGAACGCGGCGAACGGCCGATCGGGCTTTGGTCGACCAGCACGACGTCGTCGATCTGACCGTCGCCAAAGACGTCGTCGCAGTCGAGCGGCTTCGGCGCCTCTTTTCGCTTGCGGCGGCAAAGGGCCGGGTAGAGCGTGTTATCGACCAGCGTACTTTTGCCGGCGCCGCTGACGCCAGTCACGACGCAGAGAACGCCGAGCGGAAACTCAACTTCGATGTTCTTCAGGTTGTTGCCGCGGGCGCCTTTGATGCGGACGCGTCCGTGCGTGGTGTCGCGGCGCTTTTCGAGATGGATCACCTTACGGCGTCCCATCAGGTAGTCGCCGGTCAGCGTTTCTTCGGAGGTGAGCAGCTCTTGCGGCGTTCCCTGGAAGACGATTTCGCCGCCACGTTCGCCGGCGCCGGGGCCGAACTCGACGATCTCGTCCGCACGACGAATCATCGACTCTTCGTGTTCGACCAGCACGACGGTATTCCCGCGGCGATTCAAATCTTGAATCGCGCCAGCCAGACGTTCGACGTCGATCGGATGCAAGCCGACCGACGGTTCGTCAAAGACGTAGAGCATGTTGACCAGACTCGAACCGAGCGTGCTGGTCAAAGCGACGCGTTGCGCTTCGCCGCCGCTCAAGGTGCGAATCGTCCGGTCGAGCGACAAGTAGCCAAGGCCGACGACGTTCAGGTACTTCAAGCGATCGAGCAACTGCGTCAGGACCTGGCGAGCGACCGCCTGATCACGGGGCGAGATCGGGAGCGACTTGAAGAACTCGTAGGCGTCGCGGATCTTCATCGTCGAGACTTCGGCGATGTTCTTACCGCCGATGCGGACTGCGAGCGATTCGGGACGGAGACGCTGCCCATGGCACGCTTCGCAATCGCGGAAGCTGCGCCAGCGGCTGAGGAAGACGCGGAGGTGCATCTTGTACTTGCGCCGTTCCAGCCATTGGAAGAAGCCCTTCAGGCCGCCGAATTCACGCTCCGGCACCCCTTCGCGAATCAGACGGAGATGGTCTTCGGTCAATTCGCGGAACGGAACGGTGGTCGGAATGCCATAGTCAGGCGCGAGCGCCAGCAGCTCTTCCAGCTCGTGATGGTAGGCCGGCGTGTTCCAGGGCGCGATCGCGCCGTCAGCCAGCGACTTGCTGACGTCAGGGACGATTAGGTCCATGTCCATGTCGATCACATTGCCGAAGCCTTCGCAGGCCTGGCAAGCGCCGAGCGGACTGTTGAAGTTGAAGAGCCGCGGCTCAGGCTCGATGAATTCTTTGTTGCACGTCTCGCAGCGGAGCTGGTTGCTGTAAACGTGTCGACGCCAGGGACGGCCGTCGATCTCTTGGAGCGAGCTCGCGTCGGCGACGCCGTTCTGCTCTTCCGACTCGACTAGCAGTTGGCAGACCCCTTCGCCATGCAGGAAGGCGGTCTCGAGCGATTCCTGCAAACGCTCCGCTTTCAGCCCTTCGCCGGAGAGGCGGTCAGCGATCGCTTGGACCGGGCCGCCGTTCAGTTGCTGCGAATCGCTGGTCAGGTTGAGCGTCTTCTGGCCGGAGATGACGCGGACGAAGCCATCTTCGCGGAGATCGGCGACGACTTGGTCCCACGATTCTTCTTTGTCGGGGGCGACCGGGAAGGTGAGCATCATCCGTCCGGGGAAGTTCATTTCCAGGATGCGCTGGGCGACGTCTTGCGGGGTGTCGCGCTGGATCTTCGCGCCGCAGCACGGGCAGATGATCTCGCCGATCTTGGCGAACAGCAGGCGGAGGTAGTCGGTCGTTTCGGTCGCGGTGCCGACGGTTGAGCGATTGGATCGCGAATCGTTACCGCGGGTCACGGCCAGCGCTGGCGGGATCCCTTCGATCGATTCGGCGGCGGGCTTTTCCAGCCGTTCGAGAAACTGCCGCGTGTAGGCCGAAAAACTTTCGATGTAGCGGCGCTGCCCTTCCGCATACAACGTATCGAGGGCCATACTGGTTTTGCCGCTGCCGCTGACGCCGCAGAAGACGAATAGCTTGCGATGTTCGAGATCGAGGTCCACTTTTTTCAGGTTGTGGACTTCGACGCCTCGGAGTTGAATCGACGTGTTGGGCAACTCTGGCTCCTCCCCACTCTCTCTCAACGCGCGTCGGCGGCGACCATAGAATCCTTCATCTTACCCCCGGCTCGGCGGTCAAGATAGTAGCGCACTGGGCCCGCATATTGCCCGCCCCCCGGCAGTCCGATAGAGTGTCGCAGAGAGGGTCTGGTCGGGACCCGCGTCGTCCAAACGCAATGCCCGCGTCTCGTCAGGTTGCTATTCGTCGGAACCGCTTTCCCTGTCGCTGCTTGCGGCTACAGGGCCATGCCCAGCCGGGTGGCTAAATGGGTGGCGGAAAGGGGCCGATTCGTCCAGCCGCACGGGTTTACGCGAGTGTTGGCCAAAACGGGGATCTTGGCGATTTGCAGCGTCTTGGCGATCATGACCGACCAGTCCTCGGCTAGGGGCATTACCAAAATTGCGTCCCGAAAACGAAATCCAGAAACCGCCGCGGACCCCTCCACGGACCACTACCAGCGAGAAACAGAATGAAAGTTCAGCACTTCGAGCAATCAACCGCCAATCCGGTTCACATGGAAGGGGCGACCGGCTGCCAGGTTCGGCAGTTGATCAACGACAAAGATGGCGCCCCCAACTTTGCGATGCGTCAGTTTGAAGTGGCGCCCGGCGGTCACACGCCGAAGCACCATCATCCCTACGAGCACGAAGTCTACGTGATCGCCGGCAACGGCGTGGTGATGGAAGGGGAACAGCCGCGCGAGATTAAAGCAGGTGACGTCATCTACGTCGCTCCGGACGAAGTCCATCAATTCCAGAACGTGGGAGAAACTCCCCTGAAGTTCCTTTGCCTGGTTCCGAACGCGGCCAACAACGCCCAGTTCGTCGCCAAGCCGGAATGCGCTGAGTAACGCTCGCATCGCTCGTCTCCATCACGCGAAGGATATCGTATGGCAGCCGTCCAAGAAGAGATTGATCAACTCCGGGCCGAAATTCGTCGCCACGACCGTATGTATTACGTCGAGGCGCGACCCGAGATCACCGATCTCGAATACGACAAGCTGCTTAATCGCCTGAAGCATCTGGAGGCGGAGAATCCGCAGCTGATCACGCCCGACAGTCCGACGCAGCGAATCGGCGATGCGCCGGTCGAGCATCTGACGCAAGTTGCGCATCGGGTGCCGATGTTGTCGATCGACAACACGTACAGCCTCGAAGAGCTGCGGGCCTATGGCGATCGAATTCAAAAGCTGTTGCCGGACGAAAAGATCGAGTGGGTCGTCGAGCTGAAGATCGACGGCGTCGCCGTTTCGGTGTTGTACGAAAATGGGTTGCTCGTCCGCGGCGTGACGCGCGGCAATGGTCAGGTCGGCGACGATATTACGCATAACGTCCGCACGATCAAAGATATTCCGTTGCAACTTGTCGGCGACGACGTGCCGCCGGTTTTGGAAGTGCGCGGCGAAATCTACATGACTAACGACGAGTTATCGCGGATCAACGAACGTCTGGCCGCCGCCGGCGAAGCGCTTTACAAGAACACCCGCAACGTCGCGGCCGGCAGCATTCGCTTGCTCGATCCACGGATTTGCGCCGAGCGCAACTTGCGGATGTTCACCCACGGCGTCGGCTACGTCGAAGGGCTCAAGAGCCAATCGCACATTGAGTTTCTGAACGAGCTGAAAGGGTACGGTCTTCCCCCAACTCCCAATGTCGAAGCGTTCCCCGATTTTGACGCTGCGGTCGCGCATTGTGAGGCGCTGGTCGAGACGCTGCAGGACTTGCCGTTTGAAGTGGACGGGCTCGTGCTGAAGGTGAATCGCTTTGAACAGCGCGAACGTCTGGGAAGCACCACCAAGAGCCCGCGGTGGGTGATCGCCTACAAGTTTGAAAAGTACGAAGCGATCACCACGCTGAATGAGATTCGGGTCCAGGTCGGCAAGACCGGGACGATCACGCCGGTTGCGGAACTCGAACCGGTCGAACTGGCCGGAACGACCGTCTCGCGATCGAGCCTGCACAATGCGGAGCAAATCGAGCGGCTTGATATTCGGGTCGGCGACGTCGTGGTGGTCGAAAAAGCGGGGAAGATCATTCCGCATATCGTCCGGGTCGAAATGCACGAGCGGAAGGAGGAACTGCCGAAGTTCGAGTTTCCGACCGAATGTCCCATCTGCGGCACGACGCTTGTGAAAGACGAGGGGGGCGTTTACATCCGCTGCCCCAATCGCGAGTCTTGCCCGGCCCAGCTGAAGGAGCGAATCCGTTACTTTGCGACGCGGAACGCGATGGATATCGAAGGGCTGGGAGACAAGCTGGTCGACCAACTGGTCGTCGACGAATTAGTAAGTAGTTATGGCGATATCTATCGACTGACCGCGGATCAGCTGTCGAGTCTCGAGCGGATGGGGAAAAAGTCGAGCGATAACCTGGTCGCCGCAATCGAAGGAAGCAAAGAGCGGGGGCTCTCCCGATTGCTGAATGCGCTCTCGATTCGCCACGTAGGCGGACGAGTCGCTCAACTCTTGGCGCGGCACTTCGTCACCATTGACGCCTTGATCAGCGCGTCCGAAGAGGAAATCGCCGCCGTTGACGAAATCGGCCCGATCATCGCGGCCAGCGTTCATTATTTCTTCTCGGGAGACTTCGGGAAGGAGACGATCGCCGATCTCCGCGAACTTGGTCTCAAAATGAGCGAGGATGTCCCCGACGCGGGCGCCTTGGCCGCAGCGGTTTTCGCCGGCAAGACCATTGTTGTGACCGGAACGCTGGTGAAATATGGTCGAGACGAGATCCAAGAACTGATTGCGAAGCACGGAGGCAAAGCTTCATCGAGCGTTTCGAAGAAAACGGACTTTGTCGTCGCCGGAGAAAAGGCGGGGAGCAAGCTCACCAAGGCCCAACAATTAGGGGTAAAAGTCTTAACAGAGGAAGAGTTTGAAGTTCTTCTTGCAGGCAGTAAGGCCCCCCAAGTCGACTGATTTTATATAAATTCGCCGTATTTTCCCCTGCGGACAAATTTTTTTGTCCGCCATCTCCCTGCGGATCCGCTTAGATAAGTAGGCCACACGGAAGCCAACTTCGTAATTGATTCAAATGGCTCTTTTGGGGAATAGGGGCATGCGGATTGTAACTGTGGGGAAGCGGGATCGTTCTCCCGCGTGGTATCGATGCCATCGATGCCAGACTGTCGTCGCTTCGATGCGACCTGTTAACGATCACATTCACTGCGATCATTGCGGCCAAGAATTGGACGAAGATGATGAGATCGCGATCGTCCATCCGTTGGAGCGACGACCGCCTTCGCAGAACTAAGTTTCCAGAACGCAGGTTTTTCTGCCGGGTTCTGATGTGTGTGTGAAAAGGGCGTCGATGTGCTGCGGCGCCCTTTTCATTTTCTTGCGACAGCCTTCTTACTTGCTGTCGGTGTTGATGTCTTTCAAGCTGCGTCCCAGACGTTTGGTACGCGGGCCAGCCGTGGCGGTACCGGTCGTCGAAGCGCTGATCGACTTACGCGCCGCAGCCGTTTCGCCGACATTGCCCATCAGGCCCAGGAAGTCGCTCTTCCCTTGTTCCTGTTCGACCGGCATTCCGATTTGCTCAACCGCGTCGTTCACGCCGAGCAGGACCGCCTGCTTCACGCCGTCGCGCATCCACTGAAAGAAATTGAAGTTATTTGTCATGCTCGCTCCCTTGTTTGCAAAGTCGCCCGATTCAATCGGCCCGGGAGCGTAGCAACCTCTGGAAAGCGCGCCTAGACGAATCGTATTCCGAGTCGAATTCCCGCAATTGTGCTAGCACCGACTTAATCGAATAAGAAAGGGTGGAAAATTGGTGATAGGGAGTCGATAAGGTAAGCAGGGAAGTTTGCGTGGAGATGCGCAACAGCTGAATTACCGGTAGGAGACGGAACGTGGCGGCGGAAAACCAGGCAGGACGACATAGCGAGAATGTCAACCAGCAGGAGCCTTTTTCGTGGGGCGCCTTTTCGTTCGGAATCATTTTTGGCGTGGTCTTGCTCTACATCGTGATTGTGCGTCCGGCGCAAAGCGATTCGCAGGCCCTGGAAATGCGGATCTCGCGACTCGATCGCACCTTAAAGGAATTGGTCGCCTTTAAGTCGAGCGTGAAGGAGACGAACGACCTGATGTCGTCGCTCCAACAGCAAGCCGAGCAAAATGCCGCCGCTCGCGCTTCGCTCGAATCGCTAGAGAACATCCGCTGCCAACTGGCCGCCAGCCAAACTGATTTCCGACAAGTCGAGGTGGCCCTTCAAAGGCTTGATCGCCTGCAGCAACGCTTAAATGATCAAGCTAAGGCCGCCGCCGCGTCCGTCCGCGTCGTCGAGAACATCGACTACATCCACCGCACCCTGCTCGAACAAGATGCGCTCACCCTCGATGCGATCGCGGCCCTAACCAACGCCGACAACCTTCGCAGCCAGGCCCAGCGAGTCGAAAGCGATCTGGCTCGTACCGAAGTGACGCTCGATCGGGTTGCGTCACTGCATCGCCGCATGCAGGATCAATACCCGGCCGCCCTGGCCGCCGAACAAACGCTCAACCAAATGCTGAACGCCCAGTCGCGAATCGCGATGGCCAATCGTGATCTGGCCGCGACCGACCGCGCCGTAAACGGTTTGCTGCGACTGCAGAGCAAAACGCTCGGCGCCGCCGGCGATATGCAGCAGGCCGATATGCTGATCGACAACGTGCTGGCGATTCCGGCTGAGTTGGCCAAGGTCTCGCAGCATGACTACGTCGCCAGCCTGGAAAACAACCTTGGTTCGCTGTCGCAGCTGCTCAACAAGGTGCTCGCTTCGCAGTCGCAATCGCGTCAGGCTGACATGTTGCTAGAGAACATGCTCGCTCGCCAGGAAGAAATCATTCGTTCGGCCAACGAAGGACGTCGGGCCGACATGGTCCTGGGTAACATGTTGGGCCTGCAAGGCGATTTGCTCGCTGCACTCCCCCAGTCGCGTCAGGCCGACAACGCTTTGCACAACATGCTGGGGATTCAGGATGAAATCGTCGCCGCGGCGCCGCAAGCCCGGAAAGCGGACATGGTCCTCGGCAACATGCTTCGCTTGAACGACGACATCGTCCAGTCGCGCACCAATGCGATCGCCGCCGACATCGCCCAACAGAACATCTTCGCCCTGCAACAAGAGCTGGTGATGGCCGCGCCGATGACGATGCGAGCTCGCCAGGTGGCCGGCGACATGATGCGAATCGAAGCGGAACTCATTTGCCAGGCCGGCGACAGCTACGAAGCCCGCGAAACGCTGGACGAACTGGTTTCGCTTCGGAGCGAGATTTCGGCCAGCAGCCGCGACGTCGACTCGGCGTTGGCTTCGCTTCGCCAGCTGATGACGCTGAAGGATCGAGTGCTGGAGTCTTCGGCGCCGTCCCGCGAAGGGTTCTACTCGTGGGCGAAAGCGGTCAGCGGCGCCTTGGCGAGCGGCGGCAGCGTCGTCGTGACGATTCGCCCGCACGAACTGCAAAACATGGCTGACCTCTCTTTCGGAGAAGATCAGCAGGCGATCGCCCGCCAGATTTCGGGAGCGATGTTGCGATAGCCGACAACGAAGAGTGAAAACAGCGGCCGGAGGTCACGCTCTGCTGCTGCAAGGGAGTTCTCTTTTCCCCGATGAGAACTCCCTTTTTTTATGCGCTACCGCCAGGAAGACTTGAGGCCGAGCTGCATTTGGATTTCTTGGTGGACCGCGTCGGCCGGTTGCATGCCGTCGACTTCCAGGACCAGCTCCTTGCGGCGAAACAGATCGAGGATCGGCGCCGTTTTCTCGTGGTAGGTTTTCAGCCGATCGGCGACGGCGCCCGGCGTATCGTCCGGACGTTGCGTCAGCGGAGCGCCGCAAACGTCGCAGATGTCCATATTGCGGGGGCGATGGTGGATCAGGTTGTAGTCGAGCCCGCAGCCGCTGCAGAGACGCCGCGACAGCACGCGCTCGCGCACCACATCGTCCGGCACGACGATATGGATCACCGCGTCGATGTCGTACGATTCGAGAAAGAATTCGGCCTGAACGGCGTTTCGCGGAAAGCCGTCCAGAATATACCCAAAGTTCCAGTCATGTTCGGCCAGGCGGCTTTTGACGACGTCGGCGACGATATCATCGCTGACCAGTTCGCCATGGCTGATCAATCGCTGCACGCGGGCCGCCAACTTCGTGTGGTTGGCGATATTCCAGCGAAAGATGTCGCCGACGCTAATATGCGCCAGATCGTACGCTTTGCAGAGGAGCTTGGCCTGGGTCCCTTTGCCGCACCCTTGGACGCCCATGATGATATATTTTCGCATCGCTCGACTCGCAACAGATTCTCGCGCCGCGGGTTGGTCCGAATCCGGCGCAGCGACCCGGAAAAAGGGGCTCTAGCGGCATTCGAGCAGACGAAGCGAGCGGCGAAAAGTCGCTTTTGGGCGAATTCATAAAAAAACAAGAGGGAGCTTTGCAGCTCCCCCTTGTTTCAACCGGCCTTCCCCCAAAGCGCCGAGATGTATGCAGTCTTTTTCCTCGTTATCCCAATCGTGCGAGGTAGTAGTTGTTGATGATGTCGTGGTCCAGTTGGCGGATGTCGACCTGGGCGAATCCCGCGGCGATCAACATTTCTTCCGCCAATTCCTCGCCCCAGGCGGCGCCTAGTCCCATGCCGCCCTGGGCGAGGGAAACGCTCATGCAGTGCATGCACGAGATCGTATAAATGAACGCGCCCAGCGGCTGGTCGATGTTCTTTTCGACGAAGCTCGAAGCGCGAATGTCCTGCATCAAAAAGATCCCGTCGCGACGCAGGGCGCTCGATACGTTTCGCAGCACCTTGTCGGGATAGGCCTGATCATGGATTGCGTCGAACGCGGTGATCAGGTCGAAGCGATCTTTTTCTTCCAGTTGCGATACGTCGCGGACTTTCAGGATCAGGTTCGGTAAGACTTTCTCTTCCGCTGCGCGGCGACCGGCGACGATTGCGTCGGCACAGAGGTCATAACCGACGAAGCGACTGTTCGGAAACCGTTCGGCCAACAGGATCAGCGCTTTGGCCGAGCCGCAGCCGATATCGAGGACGTCGATCCCCTGCTCTAGCTTGTCATGCAAGCCGTCGACCAGCGGAAGGATATGATCGATCATCGCCGAAACGGTCGTCTGGGCGCTCTCTTCGGCCATCACGTCATGAAAGCGATGGAACTCGTGATAACAGACGCCGCCGCCGTGGGTGAACTTGTCGACGACCTGCGTTTCGACGTAACCAAGGACCGCGATCCACTGGGCGACCGACGCCAGGTTCGACGGCGTCGCGGCTCGGGTGAGCAGCGCCGCATGTTCGGCCGGCAAGCGATAACTACGATCTGCGCGATCAAAGTCGATCACCTTGGCCGCGACGAGGGCGTTCAGCCATTCGCGGACGTAGCGTTCGTTCAGCCCTGCGGCCCACGCGATTTCTTCGCTGGTCGCCGGCGGCATTTCGGCCATCGTGTCGAATAGCCCGGTCCGATGTCCGATCGAAGACATCAGCATCATCGCGGCGCCGTTCATCGCGTCCAAAAAACGAGCGGCGAACGATTCCATTTTCGCCGAATCCAATTCCATCGCTGTCGACATCACTTTCTCCCGTTCACGATTTGGCGACGGATCTGACCGCAGCGAAGCTGGCCAGTTCGCTTGCGGCCGGATACGTCGGGTTTTCGCCCGCCTTCAGGGCCTATCTCGCGAAGCGAAAGAGGTCGGCGTTTGTTACAAGATTTTTTTTCGCCGCATCGTCAGAAGCTCCGAATCCTGCGTTTGGAAGCCAAAACGCTCGTAAAACGGGGCCATATCCGCGGCGCAGGCCAGGGCAATCGTCTCGACGCTAGCTAGTCGCGGATGCGCAATTACCGCATTAATCAGACGCTGTCCGAGCCCTTTTCCGCGGTAGGCGGGATCGACGACGACGTCATACAGCATCGCCCGGTAGGTGAAGTCGGTCAGCAAACGGCAGAACCCGACCAGCCGGTCGTCAGCCGCTTCGTCAATCAGGGCGATAACCAGAGAACTGTGGCCCACGGCGATGCGAACGTCTTCCAGCTGACGACCGGGCGTCCACCAGAGGTTTTGAAAGAGTTCTGTGAGCTGAACGAGTTGCGCTTCGCAGAGCGCATCGACCTGGCGAATGGACATCGACGTTTCCCGGCGAAGAATTAGAACGTGGGGACCACGTGCTTCGGAGCGGAAAAGGGAGCGTCAGGTTCGCGGCCTAGGCGAAGGTAAAGCTGTGGGAGAATCGCATCGGCCAAGTCTAGTGCTGCTCAATCAGTTTGACTGGCCATGACTCGCACGCTCGACATACGAACACGTACTTCGTGAAATGATTGAAGTCGAACCGCATCGGTTTCAAAACGTCGAGCATAGCTTCCTGCGTTCGGTCGGAGTGATATGCGTTGACGGCCCAGCGATCTTCCAACGGGATCCAGCGCTGGTATGCGTCCATATTGGTGTATTCCCAGTCGGGCAGTTGCAGCAAGAAATCCATTTTCGCGCCGCAGTCGCAAGTCGGCGTGTCATCGTTTTGAATCCAATAGGGATGTCCTCCGATCTTCGTCGCAGGACAAGGACCGACTTCCTCTTGCTGATAGGTATCCCACATTTCTTCCGGCAGCGGATCGAGCAGTTCGTCGGGCAACATGCTGATTACCGGATACTCTCGCACACGTTCCGGGGAAATAGCGCAAGGTTGCGGAATGCATTGCTGAAACAGAAGGTATGATTCGATTACGTCGGATGCGTCAGTCGGCGGTTCAAAGTCAAGTCGTTCGACGATATCGTCCAGACTGCGCCAGAATGCGAACGGCGCTGGCGCCATCAGCTCGTCGCAGGCGTCCTCGGTGACGGGACACCACAAAAGTTGAAACAGATCGCTGCCTGGGCGAAATTCGACCTCTGGAAAATCGGCCGCGCGAAGTTGAACGACCGGCGCCAATATGGGCGGCTTGGTTGCATATTCGTGCCGTGAGTCATGGCATTGGGGCCAGGCTTCCGCCTTCGGCCAGACAAAGCGACCTCCGATCTTGGAGACGTCCTCCGGCACGTTGTCGCACGGCGTCGGATGAAGACGTATCGCGACTTTCGCCTGTGAAGCGATTCCCGGAATCATCGTCTCGATATTAATTTTCGCAGGTTCGGTCGACTTGGGCATTGTCAGTCTCTGGAAGACATCAGCTGTTTTTTCGCGTCAATTCCAACACATTCTGCGTGCAGGAAAACCGATAGCTGGTCGGCGACTCAGCGAAGTATTGTTCGACGTAGGCTTCCAAGTCGGCGGCGTCCGGCGGAGACTCCAGCGGCAGCATGTTCATCATGAACTCGGCGATCACATAAGCGTCCTTCAAGTTCTTGGTGGTGATGAAGGCGTCGATCGAATGCATGACGGCGTCAAAGTCTTCGCCGTGCGACTCTACAAATTGATCGCATAGCGGCTGCAGCGAAAACGTTTGCTCGCCAAAATGATCACGCATTTTCATGCAGTCGGTGTCGGGACGCTGGAGGATGATCCAGGCCTTGCCGCCCGGCTTTAGCCACGACGCGATCTGCTGCAGGTTGTCTTGCCACAGCTCTGGCTGAATGTAATAGAAGACATGCGAGCAAACGGCCAGGCTCGCCGACTGCGGCGGAACCTTGGCGCCGAGGATGCCATCGGCGATCGTCAGCACGTCGGGGCAATCGACTTTCAGTTGCTCCAGCAGATACGGATTCGGCTCGATGGCGATCACCGACCCGAAGCGATCAACCAGGTACTTGGTCAGCTCGCCGTTTCCTGCGCCCGCGTCAACCAAGACGTCGGTGTCGTCCAGCTTCTGAATCTCCGCATCCATCCAGGCCCGGGCGTTCACCTTTTGATCGGTGTTGGCGAGAAAGGTTTCAAACGCGACCCGGTAGTCGTCGGTATCGGAAAGAAATTTGCGAACTTTGGCGTTCATGGGGCTCTCGCTTGCGTTAGGGGGCGAAGTATTGCGCCGCTGGTGGACGGGCCAAGCAGAAAAGGGGCTACTCGACGTAGTATTACCTTCTGCGACGCGATCGCCAATGGAATTCTCGCTGGTTCCCCAATCCGCAGCGATTCGGCCAATCGCTTGCGCGAATATGACGGTGCTGTCGTCAGCCGGCGAATCGCTTCTATACTCAATAGCGCAAGGTTTTTTGTCGAGCTGATCCTGGTATGTCGCAAATCAAAGATCTTGACCAACTCAAAACGCGTCTGGCGGAAATCGCCCAGTCGCCGCATGAAATGACCGGTCGCTGGACTGCGGCGCAGATTTTTTATCATCTGGCGGCGGCGTTTGAAGGTTCGGTCGAAGGGTTGCCGCCCGGGTACAACTTTTTCGCGCGGTCGGTGCTGCGGCCGTTTCGCTGGTTTGTGACGCGGGTTCGTTTTCCGTGGGGGATTCCGATCCCAGCGTCGATCGCCGACAAACTCGCGCCCCCCAAGGACGCCGATCTGGCGGAGCAACACGCGCGGCTACTTCAAGCCATTGAGCGATTTGAGCGTCATGAAGGACCGCATCCGCCCCATCCTGTGCTGGGCGGTTTTTCGCACGACCAGTGGATCGGCTTTCACTTGCGGCATAGCGAACATCATTTGAAGTTTGTTCGCGTTCGAAATGGGTAGGGCAGGCCGTGCCTGCCGAAATGGAGACGTTTTCCACCTCGGCAGGCACGGCCTGCCCTACACGCTAGACCTTCGAGTTTAGTTTGCTGGTTTTACTTCGACGGGACGGCGCACGTTTCGGTGTCGGGGCATTGGTAGTCGAAGAACTTCCGTTCTTTGATGACCCGTGCGACCGGTTCGGGGACCATCTTTTCCCAGCTCGAATCGCATTCGCCGATCTTGCGCAACACCTCGCGTGAGAAAATCCCAAGGCATTCGCTGTCGTAGTTGTCGATGTTGTTGATCCCGCCTCGTCCCAGCAGGTAGCTGTACAAGGGCGCGAGTTCCGGTTTGATCTCCAGATTGTCGGCGGTCGTCAATTCGCCGGTCTTGGGATCGAGGAACGGATAGCAGTAGATCTTCAGGTCGTTCTTGAAGAGGCGGCCGAACGATTCGAGAATGCCGCCTGGCAGTTCGGTGTAATACTTCTCTTCAAACAGCTCTTTCAAGCTGGCGGCGCCCATCGTGATAGCGATCTTTTCTTTCGTGCATTGCGAAAGGTAGGCGCCCAGACGGAAGTATTCAAAGTAGTCGGAGATCAGCACGTTCATGCCGCACGCGGCCATGACGTCGGCGCGGGCGAGAAAGTCGCGGCGATCGATTTCGCCTTGCGCTTTCAGATTCCGCATCGTGATTTCCATCACCTGGGCGACTTCTTTCCCTTTGACGTCGGGCAGTTCCGAGAACTTCTCGTGGGCGCAACGGAGCATGTCGACATTGACGTTGCAGACCGGACGGAAGCTGCCGCGTTCGACCAGGATCGGTTTGCGGTAGAGGAATTCGGACGGCTGGAGCACGGTGCCGTTGGCGGCGAACATTGCGGCGCCGCTGAGGCCCAGCTCGACCAGTTTCAAGCTCATCAAGCGATTGTCGACGCGGCGGAAGGCGATCCCGGAGAACTCGATCATGTCGATTTCGATGCGGGAGGTCGACAGCCCGTCGAGGAGCGAATCGACCAGCAGTTCCGGCTCGTGGTTGAAGGCGAACGCGCCGTAGATCAGGTTCACGCCGACGATGCCGAGCGCTTCTTGCTGCAGCGCGGTCTCGTTGTCGAGCATTTTGACGTGGATGATGATCTGGCTATCTTCGTCGCGGGGATGGGCTTGGAACTTGATCCCCATCCAGCCGTGGCAGTCGGTGTTTCCTTTGTAGCCGCGAGCGGCGACCGTGTCGGCGAAGGCGAAGAAGGTGCTCGTTTCGCCGCGAGCTTCGGTCAAGCGTTCCAGGTTGAGCGCGTGCTCTTGGTCGAGCATCGCCTGGAGGCGTTCGCGACAGACGTAGCGAGCGGCGCGTCCGTAGATCGCGTCGCTAACTTGCATGTCGTAGGCGGACATACTTTTGGCGATGGTGCCGGCGCCGGCGCCAACGCGGAAGAACCAGCGAACCACTTCTTGGCCTGCGCCGATTTCGGCGAAGGTGCCGTAGCGGCGGGGGTCGAGGTTAACGCTGAGCGCCTTTTGGCGCGTTTCCATCGTCTTGATGTCGGAAGACTCGATCATCGGTTTGTGCACGTTCGAACTCGGTTTTGTCGGAGAGTGGGAGAGGAAACCGTATCTGACGTATGGCAAATGCGCCGCCCTCAGTGTAGCGAATGGAACGCAAGCGATGTCAAGTCTTTCCTTGATGAAGCTTGGTTTAGGTCGGCGGCGTCGCCTGGGAAGACGAACGACCGGACGCATCCATTCGGCGTTTCCGGGGGATTAGGAAAGCAAACGATATGCCAATCTCCGCGGAAGGGAGCGTTCGCTCGGCAGGGAGCGACTTTCGCGCGTACCTCGCCCCGGACGGTGCATTAAATCAGGCATAAACCTGCCCAGAGTTGTTGCAACCGGAGCAGCTTGGCTAATGTGAAGACTTTCCGTAGGAGCTATTCTCGACCAGTGTGCCCGCGGCGATTGAGGCGGTTTGTGCGATTGCGGGTTAGAGGGACGGAGACGACGGGAACGCGGATTTTTCCCAAAACTGGTGCCATGCTCTTGCCGCGTCTTCGCGGGATGAGCATGTCTTCGTCCCGCTCATTACCTCCAAAGAAAACTGTTGCACTCTCCTACCCCCACCACAATACTGGGCGCATGGAAGAGCATCGAAAAACTCTCCGTCGCTACGAGATTCCCGGCGACGCCCGATTCCTCACCTTTTCTTGTTTTCGCCGATTACCCCTCCTCACTCGTGACCGCTCGCGAGGGTTTCTATTCGACGCCATCAACAGCAGTCGGTCGCAGCATCCGTTCGATCTGTGGGGATATGTGATTATGCCGGAGCATGTTCATTTGCTTCTCTGGCCGCATCCGGGAACTTTGGTCGGCGATATTCTGAAGACGACGAAGATGTCAACTTCGCGTCAGGCGATCACTTGGTTACGAAACAACGCTCCCGATTTCTTACCGCGACTAGAGGACGTGCAGCCAAACGGATCTCGTACATTTCGGTTTTGGCAGCGAGGAGGCGGCTATGATCGAAACATCGATTCCGTTTTAGAAGTTCACCGGAAGCTTCGGTACGTCCATGAAAACCCGGTAAGGCGCGGACTCGTTTCACGCACGATCGATTGGCCTTGGTCGAGCGCCCTGGCTTGGGACTCGCGAGCGGACGGCTTGTTGACGTTGGATTTCCGCCGCTGACTTACTTGGATGACGATATTGGTTCGGATTTGTTGCGGTAGCGGCGGGGCGAAGACATGCTCATCCGGCGAAGACGCCGCAAGAGCATGGCACCAGTTTTTAATTCACTTGCTTGCGCGCCAGCACCGCGTCGTCCGCCGTTTTAAAATCGAGTTCAAACTTCCACTTTCGGAAGATCTCGATCATCCGCGAGTTATCCGGCGTCGTTTCGGCGACCATTTCTTTCATTCCCCAGTCTTTGCAGATCTTGAGGCTGTAGTTGGTCAGGATCGAGCCTAGCCCGCGGCCTTGGTAGGCGTCGGAGACCAGCACGCCGTAGTCGGCTTCGCGGCGATCGGGGTCGGCGACTAGACGGGAGGTGCCGATCAGTTTGCGTTGGCCGTTTTCGTTCAATTCGGCGACCAGGGCCAGTTCGCGGTCGTAGTCGATATAGCAGAAGCGAGACGCCATCTCGTGCGTCGTTTCTTTAAACAAGTAACGGAAGCGGAACCAGATCGTCTGCTCCGAGCAATTCTCGTGTAGATCGATCCAGAGAGGTTCGTCTTCCGGTTTGACCGCGCGGAGGAGGATTTCGGTCCCGTCGCTTAAATAAGCGGTGCGGGTCAGCTCTTCCGGATAAGGGCGAATCGCCAGGTGCGAGTAAGGCCGCGGCGGATCGAGGAACGCTTTGCGGTCGAGGATGATCCGCGCGTCGAGCGCGACCACGTCTTTGTCGGTCGCCAAGAGCGGATTGATGTCGAGCTCTTTGATCTCCGGATAGTCGGCGACCAGGTACGAAATCCGCATCAGCGTTTCGATCAAGCGATCGACGTTCACCCCTTTTCGCCCGCGATACCCTTCCAGCAAAGGCCAACTACGGAGCGATTCAAGCATCCGCCGCGCAAGGCGTTCGTTGACCGGCGGCAGTTCGAGCGCGCTGTCGCGGAAGATCTCGGCTGCGATGCCGCCGGCGCCGACCATCAGCACGGTCCCGAAGACGTCGTCGCGCTTGGCGCCGACGATCAGCTCGTGGGCGTTGGGCGCCGAGATCATCTTTTGGATCGTCACCCCTTCGATCATCGCGTCCGGGCGTTTTTCTTTCGCCGAGGCGATCATCGCGTCGAAGGCCGCTTCGACCTTGGCGGCGCTCGACAGATTGAGCTTCACCCCGTCGACGTCGGTCTTGTGGGTGATCTGCGGCGAGAAGATCTTCATCACCACCGGATAGCCGAGCCGTTCGGCCAGGATCACCGCATCTTCTTTCGACCAGGCGACATGCGGCTTGGTGACCGGAATCTCGTACGCTTCCAGCAGCGCCTTGGAAGTGCTTTCTGAGAGAATCTCGCGTCCTTCGCTGAGGATCGTGTTGAAGACGGCCCGTAGTTTCTGGCGATCGAGCGGAAACTTGACCGGCATATCGCGGGGCGTTTCGTACAGGATTTCCTGGTTCCGCGCGTACGAGACCAGATGCATGAACGAGCGAACCGCGAGTTCCGGCGAAGTGAAGGTCGGCACCCCATGTTCGTCGAGATGATTGACCGCGGCGCGGATCATTTCTCCACCCATCCAGACGCAGAGGACCGGCTTTGGGCTCTTTTGCACGATCTTGGCGACCTCGATGGCGGTTCCCATCGGATCGGTCATCGCTTGCGGCGTCAGGATCACCAGTGCGGCGTCGACACTCTTGTCGGCCAAGGTGACTTTCAGCGCTTCGGCATAGCGATGGGCGTCGGCGTCTCCCAGTACGTCGATCGGATTGCTGTGCGACCAGGCGGCCGGCAAGATCGCCGTGAGGGAGTCGATGGTCTCCGGGGCTAGCTTCGCCAGACGGCCGTTCCGGTCGAGCAGCATGTCGGTCGCCATCACGCCGGGCCCGCCGGCGTTGGTGACGATCGCCAAGCGATCGCCGGTCGGCAGCTTTTTGCTGGAGAGGAGCTCGGCGCAAATAAACATGTTATCGCTGTCGAAGACGCGGACGACGCCGGCCCGTTTGAAGGCGGCTTCGTAGACGGCGTCGACCCCGGCCAAGGCCCCAGTATGCGAAGCGGCGGCTTGGGCAGATTCGGCGAACCGCCCCGCTTTGTAGGCGATGATCGGCTTTTGACGCGCAAATGCCCGCGCGGCCGACATGAACTCGCGTGAGTCGCTGATCGACTCGACGTACATGATGATCGAGTCGGTGTGCGGATCGTTCGCCATGTAGTCGATCAAGTCGCCGATCTGCACGTCGAGCATGTTGCCGACCGAGATGAAGTGCGAAAAGCCGATGTTCTTTTGCAGCGACCAGTCGAGGACCGACGTGCAGAGCGCGCCTGATTGCGAGATGAACCCGACGCGACCAGGCCGCGGGCTGCTGGCCGCGAAGCTGGCGTTGAGATTCACGGCGGTCGACATCACGCCCAAGCAGTTGGGACCGATGATCCGGAGCCCGTCGTACTTGTCGGCGGCGGCCAGAATCCGACGTTCCAGTTCGATGCCGGCGGCGCCGGTTTCGCGGAACCCCGCCGAGATGATCACCACGCCGCGAGTTCCCTTGGCGCCGATCTCTTCGATCAACGCAGGGACGCCGGCGGCCGGAATGCAGATGACGGCCAGATCCGGAGCCTCCGGAAGATCGGCGACTTTGCCAAAGGCGGGGAGCTCTTCGATCGTGTCGTACTTGGGATTGATCGGATAGATCTTCCCTTGGAACCCGCCGCTGATCAGGTTTTTGACGACGGTGTTGCCGACGCTCCCCAGAGTGCGGCTAGCGCCGATCACCGCGACCGATTTCGGGTGGAAAATCTTGGAGAGATTACGAATCGCCATTCCGCCTGGACCTCGTTTTTCCAATGAGGTTTGACAGTAAATCAAGATCAACCGGGGCGCGTACTAAACTACCGCGATTAGGCGGCGGTTGAAATATCCCGACGAAGTGCGGAAGCAGGCGTTTGGCGGATTTTAGCCTTGTTTTTCCGCAGGAATTGTGCGGAACGGGTCACCGTAAAACGTCGGCCGAAATAGAGTTTTAAAAGAGAAATCGCGCAGATTCGCTAACTACGAACTGAACGGAAGCCGTCGCGCACTACTGAAGCTTGAACATCGCTTCGATTTCGTCCGCGGTCAGTTCTATATCCGCGGGCTCCGATTCGTCTTGCTCGGCGACTTCCATGACCGGGTCTTCCTCGGTCTCGAGGTCCTCTTCCGCTGCGGCCGCGATGTCTGATTCCAGTTGGCCGGCGGCCTTCAGCAGCGACTCGATTTCGTCCAGAGACTCGTCGATGTCATCGTCGGCGAAGTGCGACTCGGAGGCGCCCAGCAGTTCTTCCATGTCATCGGGGACGATGACCTCTTCCTCGTCCGCCGCTTCTCCGATCATGGACGACAGATCGTCATCGTCGATGATGCTGGAGACGCTGAAGGAATCTTCTTCCGCCGCTTCCTCTTCGTCGACCGCTTCCGGCGCGTTCGCAATTTCGGCCGCTGGGGGAGACTTCGCCTTGTCTTTGGCGTTCTTGGTCGGCGCGCGGCGTTGTTCTTCTTCGAGACGTTTCGCCAGTTTGTTGGCGTTGATTTCCTGGAGCTTGGCCAACTTCGCCTTGGTCAGAGCCTCGTCGTCCTCTTCCGGCTCCTCATCCAGGTCGTCCCCTGGTTCGGAATCGTCTTCGTCGTCGAGGTGGTCCTCCTCGTCGTCCTCTTCCGGCTCCGCTTCGTTTGATTCGTCGGTCGGAGGGGCCGGTTCGTCCTCAAGCTTCTCAATCCGCACCGTTCCCGTCGTTCCCGCTTCGGCGAAGATTCCCCACCAGGGGCGCGGGCCATAGCCGAGCGCCACAGCAGCGGCGAAGCCCAGGGCGAGATTCAGAACGGAGATTAGCGCAAACAGGAGCAACGGATGTCCTCGAGACGGGCTGTTTTATCGAGCTACTTAGGTAGGCTGCGAAGAAAACATAGCTCGCAGGTATCGAGGTTGCCCAAATTGCGCCATACGGGAAACCGTTTCCCTAAAATCTGGCTGACGCGCGGAATATTTGACAGGTCCGCGCAATTCAGTGGGGATTTGCGGGCAAAATAACCCGAATTATTGGCTCTGTCCGCGGACCACCATTCCCCCGTTTTGCCCCGCCGCAGCGCTCAATACGTGCTGCAAAAACTGGGGCGACGGACGGTTCGGGAGGGTAAACGCGGCCGGCTGAGCGCTGGGGTTCGATTTGGAATGGAACAAGAGCGTGATGTTCGCTTCTCCGCCGTGCTGGCGAATGTATTCCAGGACTTCTCGTTCGGCCGGGGTCAGATCGCTGCTTCCCGAGATCATCCCGCTGGCCATGGCGACGTCGGCGCCAGAGGGTGACGGCATGCTTGGCTGCGACCGCGGCATTTCCGGCATCGACGGACCGGCCGGGTTGCGGCTCGGGGCGTTCTGCGCCACTTGCGGCTGGGCGGCATGGCCGGTGAAGAGGTGGGCGATCTGCTTCTCTTCGAGCAGAGAGAAGATCGTCTTCAGCGCGGCGTAGTAACCTTCGTCATATTCGGGGTCGGCTGCGTTGCAGACGCCGATCAATTGGCCGGCGTCGTTGAACAAACCGCCGCCGCTACGTCCGTCAATCGGAGCGCCCGCGGCTTGCAGATTATCCGGACCCTGGTAGCGGTTGATGCTGTTGATGCGGCTTTCGCGGATCGTCGCGTCCGCCCCTTTGTCGCAGCCGACGGTGAACGCCTTTTCGCCGACGGTAACCGGCTGATCCGGGGTGCGAATCGTGACCGCTTCGAGCGGGAAATTCGGCTTAAAAGTGAGTAGCGCGACATCTCGATCGAGGTCATAGCTCAGCAGGCGACCGGAGATTGCGCCGCTGGCGCCGGGGGCGAACGATTCGACTTCGATCTCGCCGGCGCCCTTGGAATCGCGGAACAAGTGACCGCACGTCAGGACGAGCGCTTCGCCGTGATGCGAGTGGACCACGGTGCCGGTGCCGTAGGAAAAACCGTTGGGGTCGATCACCTTCAGGCGAACCGTCGCGGCCAGGGCCTTTTGGCGAGCGGCTGAGGAATTGCCGGAAGTCATCATGGCGCCAGGAGATTGCCCCCGCACGACTTGCGACGCAGCGGCTGGCTGCGGAGCCGGATTGGGGTTGGCGACCGGTTTTTGCGGGAACATGGCGACCAACTCGTCATAGCTGGTTCGCCCTTCGGTTTGGGCGATGATTTTGCCCTGGTGGACCATGCGAAACGCGGGGAGGCCGCGAACCGCGAGACGCTGCGCCATGTCCGGTTCACGAGTCTGATCGACGATCACGACCGGGTAGCCGGCCGCTTTGAGCCGCTCAACGGTCGGTTTCATTTCGCGGCAGTAGACGCACCAATCGGCGGTCACATAGTAGAGAACTGGCGATTGAGAATCATCAGCCGGAGCGGCGGCCAGCGCAACCGACAACAATAGCGCGGAGACTGCGTTCATCGCGTCCCTCCCTGGATCGTGGGGGCGAAAAAGACGCCCAATGCGGTACCTGAAACGTGCGAACGTGATAGCATCCTTGCCTCGATCGTTCGCGAGGTCGGACCAATGTCGGGTTCCGGGGCAAGTCGGACAAGGTCAATCGAAGACAATTTTGAGAAATCGCGGGGAATTGCCCAAGATTCCCTCAAGTAGAGGCGGCCGTCGATCCGACGGCCGAGGCCCCCCTCCCACCAAGAAAGGTCGAAAAATTCGTTATTTTTGGGGGAGCTTAAAAACGGGAGGCAAACTGTACCGAAAATAGCTACAATGCTAGACTTGTCAAAACTAGCGGCTGGGTTGTGCGCCCAGCTTTTCCCATTTCTATCCACGAAAAAGGATCAACTGCCATCTTAGACCGGAATTCACGGGATCGCGAACGTGAACGCGATCAAACGCGCATTAACGAGAGAATTCGTAAGTCTCCCGTGCGCGTCATTGATGAAGAAGGAGAACAACTCGGGATCATTCCCACGGAAGAAGCGCTGAGTCGTGCGCGTACTGCTGGACTGGACCTAGTCGAAGTCGCCCCCATGGCGAATCCTCCTGTTTGCCGCATCATGGATTACGGCAAATACAAATACCAGCAAAACAAGAAACAACACAAATCGCACTCGCATCACGCGAAAACCAAAGAGATTCGCTTGCGTCCCAAGACCGGGGATCACGACATCGAATTCAAAGTGAAGCAGGCGATTACCTTCCTGAAGCACAAAGACAAAGTCCAAGTCTCGATCCAATTTCGCGGTCGCGAAATGGCGCACGTTGACGAAGGTCAGCGCGTCATGAATCAAGTGATCGAGCTGCTGGAGGAATACGGCAAGGTCGAGTCGACGCCGAAGCAGATGGGACGCCGCATGATGTGCACCATCGCTCCCAAGGCGAGCTAACGTGCGACTGACTCGCCTTCGAGCGAGTCGCAGATCTCAAAAAAACGCCTGGCGACGGCTCGCCGGGCTTTTTTTATGCGCCGAATTAGGCGAAACGATCTGGGATAAGCTTGCGTTCGATCACGCCGCCGGTTTTCCGTTGATCGCCTCCTCGAGCTAGCTAACGGGGTAAATCGTCGTTTTGGCGTTGAAATTAAGCGATTGCGACCCCCTCATTTGCATGACAGAAAAAAAGTATTTTTCGTCTCTCGGGTTCCCGTAATTCCCAGTTTCGCTCCGCGTGATCTAGCGGTCCTAGTGGCGACCAAGCCAGCAATATGTGCGAAATTCGCGTCCGTTTCAGCAAAGAATTATTAATTCAGGGCACGGCGACTGTGGATAGAAAAAACGTAAGAATTCGCAGCGTTTATTGGGGATTGCATATTAAAGTTTTTTCACGACCGCTCGCTTGACATACCTGGGGTTCAAATCTTGAATTAACCAAATAGGGTCCGATTCTTCAGCGAAATCTGAGAGGCACCAACGGAACCTAAAACGCATCTCGTCGTTTAATCATCCGCACACACGGAACAGTTCTTCCCTTCGCTTTCTTTTGGAGAGGCAATGTCTATCGCTCTAGGTATGCGCCGTCGAGGTTTTACGCTCGTCGAACTTCTGGTCGTGATCGCCATCATCGGCGTCTTGATCGCCCTTCTGTTGCCGGCCGTGCAGCAAGCTCGTGAAGCTGCTCGTCGTATGTCCTGCACCAACAATCTGAAGCAACTCGGTTTGGCTTGCCACAACTACGCGGACACGTTCAAGACGTTTCCGTCGGGCGCCGTCCAGAGCAGCAGCAACGGCTACGTCAACGCTTGGTCGTGGGGCTCGCTGGTCCTGCCGCAGCTCGAACAAAACAACCTGTACGACCTGATGGGCGTCACCAAGAACAGCATGAACACCCCGCTGAGCACCGCCGTCAACAGCGCGACGAACCTCGGCATGGTCGCTGAAATCGACGCCTTCCGTTGCCCGAGCGACACCGCCAGCGTTCTGCCGAGCTGCCGCAACGTCAAGAACCCGACGACCGGCGTCGCTCAGACCGGCTGCGCCTCCGGCACTTCGGTCCGCGCCTTCGCGGGCGGTACCCCGACTCCGGTCTTCCTGCAGACCAGCACCACCAACTACGTCGCTTGCTCGGGCGTTTACGACACCCAGGTGTTCAAGAACAACGGGATCATCTTCAACAACAGCAAGACCGGCTTCCAGTCGATGACCGACGGCACCAGCAACACCTTCCTGGTCGGCGAACGTGCTGAATACCAAGGGGTGGGCACCTGGGCTGGCGTCGCCGCGATGAACGCCAACGCCACCAGCTACAACGCCAACTCGATGGGCAAGGTCAGCGTTCCGCCGAACTACAAAGATCAGACCGCGACCACCTATGGCGCCGCCGGCACCATGTGGGACGGCTTCAGCAGCAACCACCCGGGCGGCACCCAGTTCGCCTTCGGCGACGGCTCGGTGAAGTTCATTGCGGAAACGATCAACTTCGGCAACTCGGACATCGCTTTGACCAGCATCGAAGCCCCGAGCGATCCGGTGAACCTGTCGCCGACGATCCCGACCCCGTCCGTGCTCGGCGTTTACCAAAAGCTTGGTATCCGCAACGACGGTCAGACGATCGGCGAATATTAATCGGCTCGCCTGTTCCTTTTCCAGCGAACGGGCGATATCGAACGATGGACAACTCAGCTCGCGAGCGTCAGGTGGCGCTCGCGAGCCTTTTTTTTGCGCCGGCTCCGACCGGGGGGAGTCGCCGCGGCGGGTTTGGCCGTCAAATCGCCGGATTCTCCCTCGGCAAATCGGAAAGATCGGCATCTGTAGAGCGGCTGGGTTAGTTGACCCTCTCCCTTGCCCGGCTTACAGTAGATTTGCACCTCTTCGGTCGCCAAACTTCTGCTGGCGACTGGTCGGAACTCCCGTTTACGCAACTATTTAACTCGAAAGTCGCCGATGCTGGCTCATCGCGTGATTCCTTGTCTAGACGTCGACCACGGTCGCGTCGTGAAAGGAACCAACTTCGTCAACCTGCGCGATGCCGGCGACCCGGTGCAAGTCGCTTCGCGCTACGAGCAAGAAGGGGCGGACGAACTCGTCTTTCTCGACATCTGCGCCAGCCACGAAGAGCGAGCGATCATGCTCGACGTCGTGAAGCGAACGGCCGAGCAAGTCTTCATGCCGCTGACCGTCGGCGGAGGGATTCGCACGATCGAAGATATCCGCGCCTTGCTCAACGCAGGCAGCGACAAGGTCTCGATCAACTCGGCGGCCTGTAAGAACCCGGAATTCGTACGAGAAGCGGCCAGACGCTTCGGCAGCCAGTGCATCGTGGTCAACATCGACCCGAAGCGGGTGAAGAACGAAGCGGGGGAAGAGATCTGGGAAGTGCATATCAACGGCGGTCGGACGCCGACCGGACTGGAAGCGGTCTCGTGGGCCAAAAGGGTCGAAGAGCTCGGCGCCGGCGAGATTGTGCTGACCAGCATGGACTGCGACGGATCGAAAGATGGTTACGATCTTGAAGTGACGAGAGCGGTCAGCGAAGCGGTCTCGATTCCGGTGGTCGCCAGCGGCGGCGCAGGGAAGCCGGAGCACCTGGCCGATGCGATTCAACTGGGGAAAGCCGACGCGGCCCTTGCGGCCAGCATTTTTCATTTCGGCGAATACTCGATTGCGGAAACAAAACGGATTATGGCCGAGCGCGGAGTCGCCGTGCGGATCTAGCGGACTAGTCGGAGAACGAACAGATGTCGGATGGCCCGGAACTCAAAGAAAAATACCTGAAGAAGAAAGTAGAGCTGGAGGTCGACAAGATCTTCCGAGCCTGCGTGAAGTTGGAAGGTTCCGACTTGCATATGAAAGTCGGGCGCCCGCCGATCGTGCGCATCAACGGTACGCTGCGCGAGTTGAATCGCGAAGCGGTCGACGGCGAAGAAATGGTTCGCCTGTTGATTCCGCTGCTCGACGAACGCAACAAGAAGATTCTGGAAGAAAACGGCGGGGCGGACTTCGCGCATTCGATTGACGTCGACGGCGTTCGCTGGCGTTTCCGCGTGAACATGTTGACGCAGCTCGGCAACCTGGGGCTGGTCGCTCGTCGCATTAGCAACTGGATTCCGAACTTCGAAGGGCTCCACTTGCCGCCGGTGATGGAGTCGCTCTGCAAGTTCGACCAGGGGATGGTGCTGCTCGCCGGGGTGACCGGTTCCGGTAAGAGTACGACGATCGCGTCGATGCTCAACTGGATTAACCGCAACTATTCCAAGCACATCCTGACGCTGGAAGACCCGATCGAATTCGTCTACACCGAAGACAAGTGCTTGATTAACCAGCGCGAAATCGGGCAGGACGTCAAGAACTTTGAAATCGCGATGGGGCACGCGGTGCGTGAAGACCCCGACATCATCCTGATCGGCGAAATGCGTGATCAGGAAACGTTCCTCACGGCGATTCACGCGGCGGAAACCGGGCACTTGGTGTTTGGTACGATTCACGCCTCCAGCGCGCCGAGCACCATCGGTCGTATTCTCGACTTGTTCCCTGAAGAAATGCATGGCTCGATTCGCAGCGCCATCGCGTTCAACATGCGCGGCATCGTCGCCCAAAAGCTGTTGAAGTCGATCAAGCCGGGCGTCGGCCGCGTGCCGACGGTCGAGATCATGACCCTCAGCCCGATGATTCAAAAGCTGATTCTGGAAGGGAAGGACAGCAAGCTGCCTGACGCGATCCGAGTCGGTAAGGACGATGGTATGCAGGACTTCACGATGAGTCTGAAGGGGCTGATCGATGAGGAGTTGATCGATCGCGAGACTGCGTTCGCCGTCGCGCCGAATTTGGAAGCTTTGAAGATGTCGCTCAAGGGCATCAATGTTTCGCAACCTGGTATGGTCTAATGCAGCGCATCTCTTCGCTTATCCTTGCGACGGCCGCACTGGCGGTCGTCTTATCGGCGCCGGTCTACCTATCCGCCCAGGAAGGGGCCGCAGCGCCCGCGACGGCGCCTGCCACGGAAACGCCCGCCGCTGCGCCAGCGCCCGCTCCGGCCGCATCGACTCCGGCGGCTTCGCCATCGGGGCCAAGAATCGGCGAGCCGGGCGACTACGGATTCGTCAATCCGGTCATGCTGTTGATGGCGTGGGGGCTTTATCTTTGCTGGGTCTATTCGACGACCTGGGTCAGCGTCGACAGCGAACGCATGAAGCTGTCGCAAGCCGGCTGGGTCTCGGCCAACTTCTGGCCTTTCTTCCTGTTGAGCTGGGCGTTCATCGCGCTGGTGCCGTTTTTCCTCGGCTTCTTCTTCGCCGTCGCCCTCTACGTCGTGCCGCTCTGGATTTATATCAACAAGCGGAACGCGATGCTCGATCCTCACTTGCGCGTGATGACGCCGGACCACATCCGCTTTGTGATGTCGCAAATGTCGGGCGGAAAAGTGGCGGCGGAGCGAAAAGAGCCGTGGGACATGGGACCGAGCGTCGAACTGATCCCGAAAGGGGGAAGCGGCGAACAGAACACCGCCAATCTCTACAACGCGAAGAAGGCGCCGGACGCTTATGTCTGGGTCAAAGAGCTGATCGCCGAAATTCATGAACGCCGCGCGTCCAAGGTTTTGATGGACTACGGCAAAGACAACGTACAGATGAAGTACTTCATCGACGGCGTCTGGCACGCCGGCGAAGCCCGGGATCGCGAATCGAGCGATCTGATGCTGGCGCTGATGAAGTTGATCTCGGCTCTGAAGCCGGAAGATCGCCGCTCGCGACAGCAGGGAACGTTTGGCGCCAATTACGGGAAGGCGAAGTACACCTGCAAGATCTCGAGCCAAGGCGTTCCGACCGGCGAACGAGTCTTGCTGGAATTGTCCGGCAACGATCCGAAGCTGACCACCTTGATCGACTTGGGAATGCGAGAAAAGCTGCTGGAAGAAGTCAAGCAAGCGATGCTCGAGCCGCATGGGCTATTCATCTTTTCGGCGCGGCCGGAAGGCGGTCTCTCGACGCTCTATTCGCTGGGCATCGGTTCGACTGACCGTTTGATTCGCGACTTCGCCGGTCTCGAAAAGACGACCTCCAAAGAGCCGGAGATTCTGAACGTCAACTTGATGACCTACGATCCGGAGAACCAGGCGCAAGAGCAATTGCTGCCGACCTTGCTTCGCAAGCAACCGGACGTGCTGGTGTTTCGCGAGATCGACAACGCTACGACGATGGAAGTGCTGATCGACCAAGCGGCTGAAAAGAACTTGGTCTTCACTTCCACCCGCGCCAAGGAGGCGGTCGAAGCGATCTTGCGCGTGATGGCGATCGGCGCCGAGCCGAAAGCGTTCGCCCAGGCGATCAGCGCTTCGCTCAATATGCGGCTTTGCCGTCGCTTGTGCGACAAGTGCCGTGAACCGTTCCAGCCGACGCCGCAGATGTTGCAGAAGTTGGGGATTCCGGCCGGACGCGTCGATACGCTCTATCGCGCCGGCAAGCCGAATCCGGAAGATCCGAAGTCGATTTGCACCAAGTGCGGCGGCATTGGGTACTACGGTCGCGTCGGCATCTTCGAATTCGTGAAAGTGAACGACGCCTTCCGCAAAGCGCTGGTGTCGCAGCCGCGACTGGAAACGTTGCGAGCCGCCGCCAAACAGGCCGGCAATCGCACGATGCAGGAGGAAGGGATTCTGCTGGCGGTCAGCGGCGTTACGTCGCTGGAAGAAATCGGTCGCGCACTTAAAGAATAAGACAACCCAGAGCCCAACACGCTCAGAAAGGCGTTTACGCCATGAATATGAACTACCTCGTCCTGCTGATTTTGCAGGTGGCGTTCTTCGCCTTGACTTTCAGTCAAGGCTTTTGGACCTGCGCCCTGATGATGTTTAACATCACTTTCGCAGGGGTTATGGCGGCGAATTACGCGACGCCGTTGGCGAATTTGCTGGTCAGCCTGTACGATGGGCTCTTCTACTTCTCCGAATTCTTGTCGATGTGGATTTTGTTCCTCATCTTCTTTGCGATCACCCGCGCGATTACCGAAAAGCTTTCGCCGGTGCCGGTTCGGATCGGGGGCGGCACCCGCGAACAAATTCTCGACTACGTCTTTTGCGGTTGGGCCTCCTCCATCTTTTTAGCGTGGTGCGCTTTTTCGTTCTTTGCGGCGCCGATTGGAGCCGAAGGCTTTCAAAACATGATGCGCGGAAGCGCCTTCAGTGCGAGCGGGGCCATTTTCGGCGGCTGGTACGTTCAGCTTCCGTCGACCTTGGGAATGGGGTTGCTCGGCAAGCCATTTGAGACCGACAAGTACATTGAGTCGCGCCTGAAACGCAACGCCGAACTGAAGACGAAGAAGGGCTTGTTCGACACGCCGTAGTCGATTCCATCGCTTGTAAGTTTGTAGACTGATGACCGAATTCTCTTCGCCAGAACTGTCCGCCGGAAACGAAGACCTCGTCAACTATCGCGAGCCGAGCCGCGCTGCGATCGCAGCGGTCGTTTTGGGGTTCGCATCGATCCTGGCGATTTCGAACCAGATCTTTTGGTTCGTGCCGATCGTTGGGATCATCGTCGCGCTGATCGCATTGCGCAACATCAATAACAGCGATCACCTGACCGGCAAAGGAATCGCCATGCTCGGATTGATTCTCTCCGGCGTGCTGGGATCGGCCGGCGTCGCTCATAGTCTGATCACCGCCCAAGCGATCGAAAGCAACGCCGAGAAGTTCGCCGCCGCCTGGTTGCCGTTGGCGGTGGATAGTCCCCAAGAGGCGCACCAACTGACGATCTCGGCCAACGGACGCATACCGCTCGACAGCGACCTAAACGTTTACTACAGCGAAAATCCGGAAGCGCTGGAACAGTACGGCGATTTCATGGGGAATGTCGCCGTGAAGTGGCTGCAAGAGCACAAAGAGCCGAAGCCCCGTTTCCGGTTCCTGCGTGTGGCGCAAATCCGCTACGACGACGGCAAGCCGTTTCCGACATGCGTCTTTGAGGCGACCAGCGGCGACGCTCATCGCGAGATCGGGATCGAGTTGGGACGGTTGCCCGGGCGCAAGGAAAGCAATGTCGACTACGAGTGGTACGTCTCGAATATCGGCTTCGCTAACGATCAGTAGGCGATCGCTCGATCGTCCTAGCTGAGCGCCTTATCGACCGACGCTTTCATCTTCGTCAGCCCTTCTTTGGCGACTTCCAGGGCGTCCCGCTTCCAATATTCGGCGTTGAACAGTTCGAGCGAAAACGCGCCGCGGAAACCGCCTGCATTCAGATCCTGAATGATCTGCGTCAGCGGGGCGACGCCGTCTCCCGGAAAGACGCGGAAGCTGTCGTTGATTTCGCTCCGCGGCGGAGCGGCCGGATAGTCGTTCATGTGGAAGACCGGCATCGCGGCGCCGTTGATCACGCGAAGCCCGGCGAAGTCGGAGCCTCCTTTGTAGATGTGATAGACGTCCGGCATGATGCAGGAGCGCGGGTGAGCCGCTTCGGTCGCCACGCACGCGACTTCACCCAACCGGCTGAGGTTGGCCGAAAAGCCCCACAGCTCCAGTTCCGGCGTCACGCCGACTTCTTCTCCCACTTCGCACAATGCGCGATACCGATCAGCGACCACCAATAGATCGAGCTTCTCTCCTTTGGTCGCTCCAGCCGGCGGAGCGGCGATTCGCGTGCCGCCGATCGCTTTGACCAGCAGCATGTCGCGGCGAGCGTCTTCGAGCCCTTTCTTGCGGGCCGCTTCATCGTCGACGATCCATTGGGCGAAGCCGATGGCGCTTTCGACCTGCATGCCGTGGTCGGCGATCCGTTTGCGGATATCGTCGAGATTGCCCCCCGCGTCTTGGTAGGCGGCGATCTTGTTGATCCATGGTTCGACGCCGCTGTAGCCCGCCTTGGCGGCGATTTCGATTTCCTGGTCGAGCGGCAGGTTTTGCCCGCGAATCGTCGACATATTCAGACAAAAGCGAATGCCATGATCGCCGGCTGCCGTAGTTTCGGCCGCCAGGGAGCTTGAAGCGCCAAGCCAGAATCCGGCGCCGGCCAGGCCAGCCAAGCGAAAAGCGTCGCGTCGATCGAGTTGGTAGGACATCGCAGGCGTTTCCAGGGTGTGCGGGAAGTCAGGTGGGAATCGTTCTATTCTGAACCGACGCAGGGGCGATTTCAACGCCGCCGCCGTCCGTATGCGCAGCAGAGAGTCTCGGCTATGATACTCGCGTCGGAGGGGGCCAAGATCGCCGCTCCGTCGACGAACAACCGCTCAAACTCCTATCCGCGCTAACAGGATCGCCGCTTGATGGACGCTTGGATCGAAGCCCTAATCGCCCTCGTAACGCTGACGTCGCTCGAAATCGTCTTGGGGATCGATAACATCGTCTTCATCGCCATCGTCTCTGGGAGACTTCCAGAGGCCGAGCGTCCGAAGGCTCGTCAGCTGGGGCTATTAGCGGCGCTGGTGATGCGGATCCTACTGCTGATGACGATCTCGTGGGTGATGAAGGCGACCTTCCCGATCTTCAGTTGGACCGACCTGGGGATCCAATCGGAGTATTTGCTGGAGCACGAAGAGCTGAATCACGTCTCGATCAAGGACCTGATCTTGTTGGGGGGCGGGTTGTTCCTGATTTGGAAGAGCGTCGGCGAGATTCATGAGAAGCTGGAGCATGAGCCGCATGGCGACGGCGAGGACTTGCCGAAGAAGAAAGTGACCTTTTGGGGAGTCATCCTGCAGATCATGATGCTCGACATCATCTTCTCGCTCGACTCGGTCATCACCGCGGTTGGGATGGTGAAGGGCTCGATCGGCGGCGTCATCCCCGGCATCTACGTGATGATTGCGGCGGTGATCGCTGCGGTCGGCGTGATGATCACGTTCGCCAACCCGATTTCGAACTTCGTTGAACGTCACCCGACGCTGAAAATGCTGGCCCTCAGCTTCTTGATCTTGATCGGCGTGATGCTGGTCGCTGAAGGAACCGGCGCCCACTTCGACAAGGGATACGTCTACTTCGCAATGGCGTTCGCGCTGATTGTCGAAATGCTCAACCTGCGGATGAAATCGGTGGCGAAAGGGAAGAAGCAGGCCATCGAAGAATCGGCAGGGCACTAGATAACTAACGGTTAGCCCCGACAGCGGAGCTATCGCGGCTAACCTTCGATAGAGATCGCAGTCGACTAGTTCGTCCCTAGCAGCGTTTTGACTGCGGCGCCGATATCCTTCTGCCGCATCAAGCTCTCGCCGACCAGGATCGCGTCGACGCCGGCGTTGGCCAGCAGTTGAACGTCGTCGTTCGTGAAGATGCCGCTTTCGCCGACCAGCAGCTTTTCGCTCGGGATCTGCTGACGCAAGCGGACGGTGTGATTCAGGTCGATCTCGAAATTTCGCAGATCGCGATTGTTGACGCCGATCAACTTGGCGCCGGAGGCCAGCACGCGGGAGATGTTTTCCGGCTCGTAGAGTTCGACCAGCGCCGTCATGCCGAGCTCATGCGTACCGTCGAGTAGCGTCCGCAACGTCTCGTCATCCAGGCACTCTGCGATCAGCAGCACCGCATCGGCGCCGGCGACGCGGGCTTCCAGCAGTTGATACGGATCGAGGATAAAGTCTTTCCGCAGAACGGGAATGCCGACCGCTTTACGAATTTCGCGGAGGTAGTCGAGCGAGCCTTGGAAATAGACTTCATCGGTCAGACAGCTGATGCAAGTCGCGCCGGCCGCTTCGTACGCCAGCGCGATTTCGACCGGATTGAAGTCTTCGCGAATGATCCCCTTGGAGGGGCTCGCCTTCTTTACTTCGGCGATCAGTTTGATCGGACCTTCCGCCGCCAGCGCCCCGAAGAAATCACGCACCGGGGGCGCTTTTTCCAGCATCTTCTCCAGCAATTCCGCCGGGTATTGCTCCTTGGCGACGTCGATCTCTTCCCGTTTGGTAGCGACGATTTTATCGAGAACTGTCGACACGGAGCACGTTTCCTGCTGCGGTTTAGTGGCGGAAGTGACGGCGGCTGGTGAAGATCATCGGCAGCCCGTGCTCGTTGCACGCGTCGATCACTTCCTGGTCCCGTTTCGATCCGCCCGGCTGAATCAGCGCGGCGACGCCCGCTTTGGCGGCTTCGTGGATCGAGTCCGGGAACGGGAAGAACGCGTCGCTGGCCAACACGCTGCCGGGGCCGCGATCGGCCGCTTTCTTAATCGCGATTTCGACCGAGTCGACGCGGCTCATCTGACCGGCGCCAGCGCCGACCAGGGCGCGATCCTTGCACAGGACGATCGCGTTCGATTTCACGTATCGACAGACCGCCCACGCGAACTTCAGCTCGGCCATCAATTCGGGAGCGACCTTCGCTTCCGTTACGACCGTCCATTCCGCTTCGGGATCGTCGCAGAAGTCCGTACCTTGAACCAACAGGCCCCCTTCGATCCAGCGGGTTTGCCAGTCAGGGCGGCGATCGGTGAATTCGCCTACCTGCATCAAGCGGACGTTCGCTTTCCATTTCGGCTTGGTGGTCAGAATCTCGACCGCTTCGGCCGAAAAGCTGGGGGCTGCGATCGCTTCGACGAACAGGCCCGGAGTCGACAGATACTCGGCCGTCGCCGCGTCGACCGGCTGGTTGAAGCCGAGGACGCTGCCGAACGCGCTGACCGGGTCGCCATCCATCGCCTTGCGGCAAGCGTCGGCGATGTTGTCGCTCGAAGCGGCGCCGCACGGATTGTTGTGCTTCACCACGCTGACGCCGCAATCAGGCAAGCCGCGGGCGATCGCCAACGCGCTGTCGAGATCGAGCAGGTTGTTGTACGACAATTCTTTGCCGTTCAGCTTGCGAGCGGTGACCAGGTTGGCGCCCACTTCGCGCGGGTTGCTGTAGACCGCCGCTTGCTGATGCGGGTTTTCGCCGTAGCGGAGGATCTCTTCGCGCTTCAGCGAGATGTGCATCGTCGCGGGGAACGCTTCCGGAGCAAGTTGCGACGCGAAGTAGTCGGAGATCGCCCGGTCGTAGGCCGCAGTGTGCGAGAAGGCTTCGGCGGCGAGCTTCTGCCGCAGTTCAAACGTCGTGCTGCCGGTCGCTTCGATTTGCGAGAGGATCTCGGCGTATTGTTCCGGTCGCGACGCGATGGAGGTGAACGCGTGATTCTTGGCCGCCGCGCGAACCAGGCTCGGACCGCCGATGTCGATCTGCTCAATCGCTTCGGGCATCGTCACGCCCGGTTTGGCGATCGTCGCTTCAAACGGGTAAAGGTTGACGACGACCAGCGGGAACGCCTCGATGCGGTGATGGTCGATGGCTCGCATGTCGTCGTCGCGGTCATGCCGGCAAAGGATGCCGCCGAAGATTTTCGGATGGAGCGTCTTCAGGCGACCATCCATCATTTCCGGAAAACCGGTGTATTCGGAAACGTCGCGGACGGCGATTCCCTCCGCTTCCAGGTGTTTGCGTGTGCCGCCGGTCGAATAGATCGTGATTCCGAGGGAACTAAGACCGCGAGCGAAGTCGGCCAGGCCAAGCTTGTCGCTGACGCTAATAAGTGCGCTTTTGATCGGAGGATTCAACGTTCCAGAGCTCCCTGCTCGTCTACGGAAGGGGTGTGCCAATTCGCCTTTTTACGGCCTTGGCAGCCCCAGGGTCAACCACCCGACGCTAGCGGATGGTCGGTGCGGAAAATCTGTCCTCGTTTGTAGAGGATTTTCCTTGGTCACGCGAAAGGATTTTTGATAGAATTGAGAACCATCGCCAAATTAGCGATGCCCGCCTTTACAGCCCACCTATGTTCCGAATCTGACCATCAGGGCAGTGATTATGCCGCTTAGAAGCCGTCTATCCCTCCTTATGACTTCCGTTTGCTTCCTCGTTTTGGGAGCCGTCGTCAGCCAGGGAGCGACCTACCGAGAACTGATCGAGACGGATAGTCCGGTCTTGTACTTGTCCTTTGACGCGGACGAGCTGGGTAAGATCCAGAACGAAGCGCCAGAGGGGCCCCAGTTTTCGGCCGCCGAACATGGCCCGCTCAAGCTGACCGTTGGCGCCGCGGCGCCGCAATATCCGCTGTTTGACGTCAACAATCGGGCCCTCGAACTGGCGAAAGAGCCGGGCCGCTATGTGATTGAAGATCCCGGCGCCGAGAGCCCGCTCGACTTTGCGGCCGGCGATCCGATCACGATTGAAGCGTGGGTCTCGCCGCAGCATCGCGCCGGCAGCTACTTCTACATCATTGGCAAAGGTCGCACCCACCGCGCCGGGTTTTCGCCCGACAACCAGAATTGGTCGCTGCGCCTTTGCGGCAACAGCTCGGTCGGCATCAGCTTTTTGTATCGCGACGCCGACAACGCGAGTTATCACCGTTGGGATAGCGAACAAGTGATCGCCGTCGGCGACGGTTGGCACCATGTCGCGGTTACCTACGTCTTTGGCGAAAAGGGTTCGCTGCACGGCTACGTCGACGGTCAGCCGGTCAAAGGCAAATGGGACATGGGTGGCGACACCGGCGCAGCGCCGCTGGTCGACGATGACCAGGTCTGGATCGGTTCGGCGATGGGTGGCCAGGCTGGCAGCTCGTTCCATGGTCAAATTGACGAAGTCGCGCTCTATCGCAGCGTCCTTCCGGCCGACGCGATCAAGACGCGTTTCCGCTACGAAGCGCCGAAGCCGACCTTCGACGTCGCTCAGCTTCCGCTCGACGCCGTGCGGGTCGAATTGTACGAAGGAATCCCGAATCGTAAGTCATGGGACTTCCGTGAGCCCCGGTTTATCGAAGCGTATGAGATCCCGGCGTTCGCCTTCCTCGACGCTCGTCAGAAGTACAATGGCGACGGCGTCCGGGTCGATCGTCCGAATCCTTATTTGCTGCGTGCGGCAGGTCGAGTGACGTTGCCCGAAGGGGAACATCGTCTGCTGGTTCGCTCCCGCAATTCGGCTCGCGTCTTTATCGACGGCGAGTTGCAAGCGACGACGCCGTTCCACAACATCAGCGGCTCGGCCCATGGAACGGTGTTCGATCCCGATCGATCGCTGGCGCCCAACATCCGCCCCCTGGCTCGTGGCGATCAGGAAAAAGTGATCACGATCACCGGCGACGGGAAAGAGCATGTTGTCGCTTACGAGATGATCGTCGGCGGCGGCAGTCGTCGTCAGACCTTCGGCGAATCGTCGGTCAGCCTCGCCACGCCGGAGGGAGACTTTCACCTGTTGTCGCCGCTGGACGAATTCCAAATCGCGGTGACCGATGAGACGTGGCTGCCGTTCGCCGCGGATCAGCGACAAATGTATCGCGACCTTGATTTCCGCCGTCGCGCCGAAATTGACGAAGCCCGTCCTTACTGGGAAAAGCGTCACGCCCATGCGAAAGAATATGTCGCCGGGCTCGAAGCGATTGAAGTTCCGTCGCTCGCCGATCTGGCCGATCCGTACAAGAAAGCGGTTCACGGCGACATCGACCACTTCCTGAATGTAAAGTTGGCCGAAGCGGAAGAACCGCCGACCGGCCCGATCAGCGACCTGGCGTTCCTCCGCCGCTTGTCGCTCGACATCGTCGGACAGATTCCTTCGCCGGAACTGATCGCCCAATACCAACAGCAACCCGCAGGCGAGCGTCGCACCTGGGCGATCAATCGCCTGTTGGCCGACCAAGGCTGGGCCGACAACTGGGTTGGTTACTGGCAAGACACGCTGGCCGAAAACCCGAGCCTCGTGAAACCGACGCTCAATAACACCGGGCCTTTCCGCTGGTATTTGTACGAAGCGTTCCTCGACAACAAGCCGTTCGATCGGATCGTGACGGAACTGGTGATGATGGAAGGAAGCGCTCGTGTGGGTGGCGCGGCCGGCTTTGGAATCGCTTCGCAAAACGACTCGCCGATGGCGGCCAAAGCGTTCGTCCTTGGTCAGGCGTTCCTCGGCGTGCAGATGAAGTGCGCTCGCTGCCATGACGCTCCGTATCACGATATCGCCCAAGCCGACCTTTTCGGCATGGGAGCGATGCTCAACCGGAGCCAGATCTCGGTGCCGAAATCGAGCACCGTGCCGGGCGGCGGACGCCAAGGAACCGTAAAGTCGGTCTTGAAGCCGGGCGAAAAGATCTCGCCCCACTGGGCCTTCGAGCAATTGAAAGCGGCTCCGGATGAAGCGTACCTGAACGACGCCGACGATTCGCGCGAACAACTGGCGCTGCTGATGACCGCTCCGGAGAACTCCCGGTTCGCCCAAGTGATCGTCAACCGCGTTTGGCAGCGTCTGATGGGACGCGGCTTTGTTGAAATGGTCGACGATTGGGAAAACGCCGATCCGACTCACCCGGAACTGCTCGAGTACCTGGCTCGCGACTTTATCGCGCATGGATACGACATGAAGCATCTGACGCGACAAATCGTCTCGTCCGACGCCTATCAGCGGAGCACGGTTGAGCCGTCGCCGTTTGGATTTAACTTTGCCGGTCCTGCGACGCGACGAATGACCGCCGAACAGGTCGTCGACTCCCTCTTCGCGGCGTGCGAGAAACCGCTCGACGCGGGGTCGCTGAACATTGATATCGATGGCGCGCTAAACGCCGATATTTCGACCGACTTCGGCGTGCCGGTACGAGCGTGGGAATTCGTCTCGCTCACGAACGAGCGGGATCGCCCTAGCCTGGCCAAGCCGTTCGCCGCTCCGTTTGTTGTGACGTTGGAGTCGTTCGGTTGGACTGGATCTCGTCAGAATCCGATTGCCGAGCGGGAAAAGGAACCGAACGTTTTGCAACCGGCGATTCTGGCCAACGGCGAGTTGGGCGAACGCTTTACCCGTTTGAGCGACGACAACGTCTTCACCAAAATGGCGTTGGAAGACGTCACGCTGGACGAGTTGACCCGTCGGCTCTTCCTGCGGGTGTTGACCCGTGAGCCGGACGCGGAAGAGTTGGCGATTTTCCGCGAACTGCTTTCGCCTGGTTTTCAGGAGCGACGCGTCGATGCGCCGATCGTGAAACGCGATCCGTTGCCGCGCGGACTGGTCGCCTGGACCAATCACTTGAATCCTCGTGCGAACGAGATTGTCGTCGAACTGGAACATGTCGTGCGGAAAGGGGATTTGCCGACGCAGCGTCTGACGCCCGAGTGGCGCACCCGAATGGAAGACGCGCTCTGGGCGTTGTTGAATACGCCGGAATTCGTCTTCGTTCCTTAGTCGCTACTCACTCCATTCGCCTTCCACCAAGATCAAAACAAGGACGCCTGCTGATGTCCATGCACAATACCAATCGACGCGACTTCCTGAAGCAATCGGCCGCTGCGGCCGGCGCGCTCGCCATGGCCGGCGGAGTTCCGCTGTTCGCCAATGAAGGCGAAAAGGCGCATCCTGTCGTGCCGATGGGGAAAGCCGAGCATTGCATCATGGTTTGGCTCGGCGGCGGCGCCGCCCAGATTGATACCTGGGATCCGAAGGCGAAAGGGGACGCCAAAGCGAAGAAAGCCGGCGGCTATTACGACGCGATCGATACGGCTGTCCCCGGCCTGCAGGTCTGCGAACATCTGAAGCGCTGTGCGCCGTTGATGGAACGGTTCAATCCGATCCGTACCGTCAATCATGACGTGATCGACGAACATGCCGCGGCGACCAATCAGATGCACACCGGCCGCAACACCTCCGGCACGATCGTCTATCCGTCGATTGGTTCGGTCGTCGCGTACCAGCGCGGCGCGGCCAGCGATGTCGCCCCTCCCTACATGCTGATCGGTTATCCGAACGTCACTCGCGGTCCCGGCTTTCTGGGCTCTAGCGCTGGTTACGTCTATCTGACCGACACCAACCAAGGCCCGAACGGCCTGGCTCGCATGCCGCACATTTCGGACACTCGCGCCGCACGTCGTGAGGACGTTCTCGACAAGCTCCGCAGCCGTTATCTGACTAAGGCCGAAGAGAAGAAGCTGGTCACCGACTACGCCGAAGCGGGTCAGGCGGCGCTCCGACTCTCGGGCCCCGAATTCATGAAGGCGTTCGATCTGAAGAATGAACCCGACTCGCTCCGCAATAAGTACGGCGGCGAGTTTGGTCAACGCTGCTTGTTGTCGCGCCGCCTGGTCGAACGGGGCGTTCGCTTCATCGAAGTGTCGCACAATTTGAACTTCGTCAACGGCACCGGCTGGGATACGCACAACGAAGGCCAGCTGAACCAGCACTTGCTGATTCAAGAGTTGGACGGCGCTATTTCAACGCTGGTGACCGACCTGGAGGAGAAAAAATTGCTCGACAAGACGTTGATCGTCATCTCGAGCGAATTTGGTCGCCCGGCCCAATTTGACGGCGGCGGCGGTCGAGGTCATCATGGAGGAGCCTTCACGGTTGTCCTCGCTGGCGGCGGTTTACAAACCGGCAAAGCGATCGGCGTGACCGACGAACTGGCGATGAAGATCGAAGATCGCCCCGTTTCGGTCCCCGACCTGTTTGCGACGATTTACCAGACCCTCGGCATCAACCCCTACGAAGAATTGTACGCCGGCGACCGCCCGGTCCCGATCACCGACGGCGGACACCCCATCGCGGAGCTCTTCAGCTAAGATTCACACCACTCGCGCACGCACTACGCCGCCGCTCATGCGAAGTTTTTTCGTGTGGGCGGCGTTAGTCTTTCTTGGTCGCCAGCTTGCTAGAAATTTTCGGCCGACGTTTCCGACAGTCGCTGCGCGAAGTCGAGCAGCATGTCGGACTGTGCCAGTCCATCGCGCAAATCGTCAGGCGTTCCGCTCCAGCCCCAATAGGCGCCGGCTAGTTGTCCGCAGACGGCGCCGGTCGTGTCGGCGTCGTCGCCGAGATTGACCGCACGCAGGACCGCTTCGCGAAAGTCGGCGGCGTCATGCATCGCCCAGAGAGCCGCTTCGAGCGATTTGACGACGTACCCGCTACCTTCGATCTGCGGCGGGTGAAGTTGGCGGAACGAGCCTTCCGCTACCGCTTCTACTTCGGGGTGCAGCGGATGAAGTTTGCGCAACGTCTCCAGCGGCGCCCAGTCGCTCGCCAAAACGACGTCGCGATCTTCGCCATTAATCAAGCCGGCGAGAACGAGCGCGAAATAGCGACACGCCGACAAACATTGTTCACTGGCATGCGTCGGCAAGCTCGACTCGGCCGCCAGCTCAACGAGACGCGCAACGTCCTTCGAAAGCAAGGCGGCGGCGACCATCGGCACCGGCGCTAGTCGCATGATCGATCCGTTGCCGCTGCTGTACGAAGAAGGATCGCCGCTGGTACTGCCATCGGCGCTCCGTTCATAACGCTGCAGCGCCGCGCGGGTCGCGTTGCCAATATCGAAGCAGCGGCCGTTCACCGAGTATTCGCCGTTGCGATACCACTTCAGATAGCGCTCAGCCTGATCATTCAGATCCCAGCCGACCGACAAGATCGAATCGGCCAGCGCGAGCGCCATGCTCGTGTCGTCGGTCCACTCTCCGGGATCGAGTCGATGCGGTCCGTTTCCGCGATATTTGGTAACCGGCGGAAAAGAACCAGGCGACATGAATTCGACGGCGGCGCCAAGCGCATCGCCGACGGCGAGTCCCAACAGGCAACCAATTTTTCGATCCGCGTTCGTCATGTGAAGAATCTCCGACGGTTAAGAGCTCGCGATACGCAATTAGAGTATCTCGATTGACTTTTTTTCACATCCGCTGGTTCGTTAATTCACTTTAATTGCGTCAGGGTTTTTCCTATTACCAAAAGTTATCGCAGACATAGCGCATTAGGCACTTGTCGGATCGGTCTGCAACGCGTCATGATAGTAGGACATATCCAACAGCCAATCCAGTCTCGCCGTAGCGAGAAGGTTCCGGCGAATAGAACACATTCGGAAACGGAGACAAGTATCATGAGCGTATTGGTCACGAAAGAAGCCCCCGATTTCAAAGCCACCGCGGTGACCGAAACCGGCGAGTTCAAAGAAGTCAGCATTTCGGATTACAAGGGCCAGTACGTTCTGCTCTTCTTCTATCCGCTCGACTTCACCTTCGTCTGCCCGACGGAAATCATCGCCTTCTCGGATCGCATCGAAGACTTCAAGGCGCTCGGCGTCCAAGTTCTCGGTTGCTCGATCGACAGCCACTTCTCGCACTTGGCCTGGCGCAACACGCCTCGCGGGGAAGGGGGTATCGGCGACATTCAATACCCGCTGATCGCCGATCTCGATAAGAGCATCGCGACCAAGTACGACGTTTTGCTGCCGGGCGGCATCGCGCTTCGCGGCTTGTTCCTGATCGACAAAAACGGCGTCGTCCGTCACCAAGTGGTCAATGACCTGCCGCTGGGTCGCAGCGTCGACGAAGCGCTCCGCATGGTCAAGGCTCTGCAGTTCTTCGAAATCAACGGCGAAGTCTGCCCGGCCAACTGGAAAGAAGGCGCCCGCACGATCAAACCGACCGTGAACGATTCGAAAGAATTTTTCGGCGCCGAATACGCCGGCTAGATCGATTGCGCGGCTCACGCCGCAATCGATTCGACGTATCGGTCACGGATGAACCACGAAAAAGGCGTCGGCATTTGCTCCGACGCCTTTTTTTACCTATATCCCAATAGCGAGTTCTCGCAGGGGATATTCCTCAATTCCCTCCCCACCCGACCTCTCTTGTTCCGCCTAGGAGATTCTCCCATGAAACGCCTTCTAACGGGCGCGCTAGCGATCGCGTTGATCGCTGGTTCCACGACTCTATTTGCCGACAAACCGGCCGCGAAATCGAACAAAGTTACGCTCGGCGATCCGTCGCTGACCGCCGGCATCCCGGGCGAAGGCCCGCTGGAAGTCGCCGACATCGAAAAGTACCTCGCTGATCCCGCCAACAGCGAAACGTTGGAAGTGGAGCTTCCCTACGGCATCGCCGCTCAAGCCGGCAACATCACCGGGCTCGACAAGAACCCGATGACCCGCGCCAAGATCGAACTTGGTCGCCAGCTCTACTTCGACAAGCGTCTCTCGGTCGATCAAACGGTCAGCTGCGCCGATTGCCATCATCCGAACCATGGCTGGGCGAAGGAAACGCAATTTGGCGTCGGCGTCTTGGGTCAGGAAGGGAATCGCAACTCCCCGGTCAGCTTCAACCGCATCTTGAGCGGTCCGCAGTTCTGGGACGGCCGCGCTGCGACGCTTGAAGACCAAGCGATCGGACCGATCGCCAACCCGATCGAAATGGGCTTTACGCATGACGCCTGCGTCGCCGATCTGAACAAGATCCCCGGCTACAAGTTGGAGTTCAAGAAGGTCTTTGGCGACGACAACATCACGATCGAAAACGTCGGCAAAGCGATTGCGACGTTTGAACGAGCCGTCGTCACCGGTCCGGCGCCGTACGATTACTACGAAGTGCAGCGCACCTTCGAGAACCAACTTGGCGACGACATCAAGTTCCTGAAGGAAGATGATCCGGATCTGTACGAAAAGTATGCCGCCGCCGTGAAAGGCGCCAAGGAGATGTCCCAGTCGGCTCGCCGCGGTCGCGAGATCTTCTTCAGCGAAAAAGGAAAGTGCACCGCGTGTCACGCCGGCGCTAACTTTACCGACGAGCTGTATCACAACCTGGGCGTTGGGATGGACGTCGAAAAGCCGGATCTCGGCCGCTATGAAATCACCAAGGAAGAAAAGGACAAAGGCGCCTTCAAGACCCCGACCCTGCGTAACATTGCTCAGACCGGCCCGTACATGCATGACGGCAGCCAGAAGACGCTGATGGAAGTGGTCGAATGGTACGCCAAGGGAGGCCACCCGAATCCGTACCTGAGCGACAAGGTGAAGAAGCTCGACCTGACCGAACAGGACAAGAAGGACCTGGTCGCGTTCATGGAAGCGTTGACCGGCGATTTCCCCACGGTCGAAACCAGTCGCTTGCCGAAGTAGTTTCGGTTGGAGAAACGTACGAGAAAGCCTGCTCCAAAAGAGCAGGCTTTTTTTATGCGCATTTCGCCGCTCGTTCTTCCTCATTAATAGCCCGAAGCGCGAGCGAGGGAAATGCGGTGGGAAAAACATAGAGTGCGAAAAAAAGAAAGAGTACGAGCCGCTTCACTCTTCGTTCTTAGGGTAACGTTGGTCGATACTTCTTGGCCGCATTTCCCTCGCTTGCGCTTCGGGCTACTAAAGAAATGGGGCTTGCGCACGCGGGGGAATAATCGCGGATTCGCATTTCCGTAATTTTTTTCCACTCGCCTCGAACCTTTTGCCCGCTACGTCGTCTACCTATTCGTACCGCTTGTGCGACTGCCGCTAGCGGGCTCCTAAAAACGAAACCCAAAGCTTTTGCGAGTAATACTTTCCGCCATGACGTTTATGCAGCGACAACCCGAATGCGATCTGACCTCAGGCAATTGTCTGATGCAATCGTTGTACCTCGATTTTCGCTGGTGACGCGGATGACTTGCGCGGATGTTCTGCACAAGCCCGGGTCGCCTTAGACGCCGGGCTTTTTTTGTGCACTTTGGACGAGTAGCTGAGACGGAGTAGCGTCTGGCTGAAAACCAGAAGACGGAGATTCGAGCGCTCCCTCGTCCACTGTCAGGAGATTGACGATGAATAGCCAACCCCTGTTTCAACAAGCGATCGCCGCCTGCTTTGAAATTCCCAGCCGGCCGGCGATCCGCTCGGCTCGGATCCGTTTCCGGGGCGGCGCTGATCAGCGTTACGCCGTGGTGCTGGGACCGCAGGAAGCGGACGAGCCGCAGCGTTTACAGTTCCGCGGCGGCCAAGAGTTGGACGTCGATCTGCGTCCCAGCGGTATCGGCGAGGACGCCTTTGAACTGCGACTCGGCGGCGGACGCCGCGCCTTAGAGGTGTCGGCCGACTACTTTGACGTGATTTAGCGACTGACGCGGCGCGCTCCAGTGGTGGGATGATGCGGGGGGAGCGCGCCGCGAGGTCCGAAACGACGTTTCGGCGATTTTGATCTTTGACAATTCGGTTCGTGATTGATGTTGCGAGAGGTTCGCTGTTGGTAGTGATGCCTGACTTTGAATCAGGTTGACGCTGGTTCGATTCCAGCTCTCGCAGCCTCGTAGGATCCGCTGTGCGGACCAAATGCGATGACCAATTTAACTCTTGTCCAACACTAGCCCGAGGCGCAAGCCGAGGGAATGCGTTGGGAAGATCGCTGAAAGCGGAAGAAAGAAAGTGACGCCGCTTTCGTCATTCTGGTTTCGACATTGCGTCACGGCCGCTTTCCCTCGGCTCGCGCCTCGGGCTAGTGTGCTGCGGTGCGACGCATCGGAGATCCTACGAAAAAAACGCCCCTGTAGAGCAGCCCGGAGTGCTCGCCGCTTTGTCACGGCGGAGGTCGCAGGTTCAAATCCCGTCAGGGGCGCTGCAGAAAAAGCGGTAACAAATTGCAACAGTTTCCGCTCAATTAATTAGGCACGGTACGCAAACCTTGGCAAAGCGGCGAAGCTCAGAACTTCGTGACTTTGTGAGTTCGACTCTCACTCGTGCCACTACAACTATGCGTCGGCTGGGCATCGGCGAGCCCCAGTGGCTGTAAACCACTCGTTTTCGAACTGTGGCGGTTCAACTCCGTCCCGGCGCACTCCCCTTCCCTTCACAACTTTTCATTGCGGACGAGCCGGAGCTCGACGAAGTCTCATAAGCTTCGGGCAGCGGGTTCGACTCCCGCGTCCGCGACTTATAAATGCCTAATGTCTAATGACCAATGTCTAATGCCGGAGCTGTTGCCCCGCGCTTCGTCGAAATGTCTTCTGTTTTAGACGCCGCAATCCGCCTTTTTTCGCTCGTCTCCAATATTCGGGATGCCGCAGCGAATAGTCGTAGGATGCTACGAAACGTCGTTAGACATTAGGACTTAGGCATTAGTCATTTCCTCTTTTCGGCTTGCGAGTGTGTTGGATTCGCACGCGATCCCGCGAAGGTCGTAGGCCAGGTTCGACTCCTGGGTGAGCCGCTTTATTTCAACGTCGCCGCTGATGGCCAGCCGACCGTCTGCAAAACGGTTTGAACCGCGGGTTCGATTCCCGCCGACGTTTTTTTGATGCAAGCATAGAGAAGCGTGATGCTCCGGCGGCGCGGCGGCCTCTTGTTCAGATGGGCCGACCCTGTTCCGCGAATACGGGTTCGACGGTCGCGTTTCTCGTGTGGTGTCCAATATGAGGACGTCGGCTAAGGAAGCCGGTAGCGGGTTTGAATCCCGCCCACTGCTCCCCTGGTGCGCCAAGAGCGCGCCAGACCATTACCGTTAGCTCAATTGGTAGAGCACCAGACAAGCAATCTGGAAGTAGCAAGTTCGAATCTTGCACGGTTCACAACCGCCTGAAGGGATGCGACTTTCCCACGATCAGTCGTCGACGCGGCGCCTTGTCGGTCAACGCAACTACGCCATTTGGCTTCGGCCGCCTGGTGGAGATGCCGAGAATGACGATCGCTTTGTCGGCGGCGCCATTTGCTTGCGGCTCTGCGGGACGAACGGTCCGCATCGAAGCCGCCTCTGGCCGAACTCTGCGGCCGGCACGCCTGGTTCTCCTTTCGAGGAGACGGGTGCGCACCAAGCAGGACGACGCCGTTGGCGCACGGTGCGCACCGACGATCCCCCGTTGCAAAAGATGGGATCGCGGCGAACGTTCGCCTCCTGGAAGGCATTTTTCGTACACGCACAATCACGACCGAATTGAATTTCGTACTTTTCACCCATTTGTTTTTTTAGGAGCCGATTCCGATGCGTTAATCGACGAGCGGAACAGGAGTAATGACGACCATGAAATTCTACCAGCAAGTTCTCATTCAAACCTACGAAGCGGGTCTGCACTTTGTCGACGGCGAGTTTGTCGGCGTGCTCGCCCCAGGTCGTCATCGACTGTTTGGAATCCTCCGCAAGCAGCAAGTTGACGTCGTCTCGCGCCGCGATCCGTGGCTGCGTCACGACAAGCTCGACGTCATCGCGCGTAGCGGCAAGCTAGGCGACCAGGCGGTCGTCATTGACTTGACCGAACACGAGCGGGCGATCGTCATGATCGACGGTCGTTTCGACCGGATCCTGAAGCCAGGCCTGTACGTCTACTGGAATGGTCAGCGGAAGGTCGAGATCGAGCGCTACGACGCGCGGGATGTTCGTCTGCAGCGCAACCACCTATCGCGCATTGCGCGGGAGCCGTTGGTTCGCGCGGCGCTCGACGTCTGCGAAGTGCAGCGGTTCCACCGGGGCGTGCTGTTCTACGACGGTAAGTACGTAGAGACGCTGGAGCCTGGCGTCTATGCGTTCTGGCGCGAAACGGTCGACGCTCGCGTCGTCGAGATCGATCTGCGTGAGCAAACGCTTGACGTCGCAGGTCAAGAGATCATGACGGCCGACAAGGTGACGTTGCGGCTGAACCTGGTTGCGACCTACCGCGTGGTCGATCCGCTGAAGGCGGCGGCTGCGACGATTGACGTAGCGCAGGCCCTGTACCGCGAAACGCAGCTGGCCGCACGGGCGGTCATCGGCGCTCGCGAGCTGGACGTCTTCTTGGCGGAGAAGGAAAACGTCGCCGATGAGATCGCCGCGATTACGCGCCGCCGGGCCGAAACGCTCGGTTTGGAGCTGATCACGGTCGGCGTCCGGGACGTGATTCTGCCTGGCGAGATGAAGGACCTGCTGAACAAGGTGACGCAGGCCAAGAAGGCGGCGGAAGCGAACCTGATCTTCCGACGGGAAGAGACGGCCGCAATGCGCAGCCAGGCGAACACCGCACGGCTATTGGCCGAGAACCCAACGCTCATGCGGCTGCGTGAGCTGGAGGTCTTGGAGAAGATCGCCGCCGAGGGCAAGTTGAACGTCGTGGTCGGCGAACGCGGTTTGGCCGATCGGATCGTGAACCTGTTGTAAATCTGAAGGGCGTCGGGAGACCTTGGTTTCCCGGCGCCTTTTCCGTTTCTTGATTCCTCCTGACGAAGAGCGGGCCATCGGGTAAATTTGGAGGCGTTCGTTCGCTCCAACTATCTTCTTTCGCAATTGCGATTCCTTATGCCCACCCTGATGATCGTCCTCCGCCGCGAGATTCCCGACATTCTTCCCTACGTCCATGGCGAGGCGCTGACCGAGCGTGAAGATGATCTGACCGTAATCGCGCGGGCGCTGGGAGTGACGCCGCTCGCCGATTTCTTTGGCCAAGGCGCCGACGAGACCGACTTCTTTTTGGATGACGAAGACGAACTGGGGGAAGAGTTCGACCTCCCTCAGGAAACCTGGTTCGCGGCGGCGGAAGGTTTGGCGACGATCGCCGCTTTGCTGGCGCATGTAATCGCGCAGCCGAACTGCGTCGGCGACAGCGACAGAATCGCAATCGAACTCCGCGAGTGGCAAGCGCTGCTCAAGCGAGCCGAGCGGCACGACGTGAAGTGGCACGTCGGGGTCGACTTCTAGCGGGCGTCCCTCCTTTCCCGCAAAGACGAACCCCCAACTTGAGAAACGGGAGCGGAATTGGCGCAAATGGCGGCCTAATAGAGAGAAAGTCGCGACAAACCGCGTTGAGAAGAAACTATCTGGAAATGAAGTGGGACGTAGAATGAACGGTAGGCGGTCCGGAACCCGCCTCCTGCCTTCCTTGATTGCCCTCCCCACCTTCGCCAGAAATAGTCATGCTGCGAACCAAGATTGTCGCGTTTTGCACTCCGTTTGTTATCACCCTCGCGTCGCTGGTCGCGGCCGCTGATCCGACTCCGCAAGAGGAGATTGACCTGCTCGTTCCCCAGGCGATGAAGATCCTGGAGAAGTGGGAGCAAGAAGAACCGGTCGCCGGCAATCGCAAGCTGCACGTCGTCTACTGGACTCCCAACGATCGCGAACCGGCCCCGCTCTATCGCGAGCGTCTGTCGGCGATCCTGCTCGATATCCAAAACTTCTACGCAACCGAGATGAAGCGACTCGGGTTCGGCGAGCGGACGATTCAGTTTGATCTGAAAGAGGACGGCCTGGTTAACATTCATGTCGTGACGGGGGAAGGTCCTTACGCTCAATACGACACGCCCGATGGTCGACGCATTCGCCAAGAGTGCGTTCCTCCTCTGCGTGAGGCCGGAATCAATCCGGACGAAGAGACGATCGTCATCTTCTGCAACATGTCGAACTGGAATCCGGAAGAGCGGACCATTCGCCAGAACAGTCCCTACTACGCTAGCGGAACGCCGACTGGCGGCAACGCGTGGCAAGTCGATTCGCCGATTCTCGACTTGCAGTCGCTTTCCAACAAAGGAGACAACGTTCGCGACGGTCAGTACGGAAACATCTCGATCGGCAAGTACAACTCAATTTTCATCGGCGGCGTCTGCCATGAACTGGGACATGCGCTGGGACTCCCCCACTGTCAGCAGCGTCCGGACGAACAGCAGATGTTCGGCACCGCGCTGATGGGATCGGGCAATCGCAGCTACGGCGACAACCTTCGCGGCGAAGGTCGCGGCACCTTCTTGACGTTGGCCAATGGCTTGAAGTTGGCTTCGCACCCGCAGTTTTCCGGTTCGATCAAAGGACTCAGCGCGAAGAGCGACGCGAAGGTCGACATCGTCAAGGTTGAAGAAGTGGACGGCGCGGTGCAACTGACCGGTCGCGTTACGGCGAATCCGCCCCCCTATGCCGTGCTCGGATATCTCGATCCGGACGGACATAGCAACTATGACGCGTTCACCGCGGTCGCCGTGCCGAACGAAGCGGGCGAGTTCACGTTGCGCTATCGTCCGCTGAAGCCGAATTTTCACGGCCGGATTCGGATCGACGTCTGCCAGGTGAACGGCGCCGCTTCGACCTATGCCGGCGACAGCTCGCGTTGGGGCTTTGACCTGACGACCGATGGAAAAGGGAAGCCGCAGCTGCACACGATCCAGCAAAAGCTGGAACTGACGCTGCTGATCGAAGCGGTCAAGTCGCGCGACAAGAAGCAGATTGCTGAGATTTGCGAGAAGCTGCAAGGCTCTGGCGACTCGCTGGTCGCCGAAGTCGCCAAGCGTTTGGCGGCGCCGCGCGAAGCGAAACGTCCCCACATCTCGCCTCTCTACGTGCCGAAGGAAGTGACCGAAGTTCCGCTTTCCGATTGCCAACCGGAGACGGCGCATGTCGGCTATGGTCCTCCCGCCTACGATCACGCTCCAAACGATCAACTGCTGCTGGAAGCTCGCGGCCGAATTTTCCGCCACGGCATTTGGGCGCATGCTCCGGCGCAGCATACGTACGACCTGGGAGGCGCCTGGCAGAATTTCTCGGGAACGGTCGGCATCGCCGGAACGCGCGGCTCGGTCGTCTTCGTGATCAACGCCGACGGCAAAGAACTCTACCGCAGCCCAAAGATCGAACCAGGGCGGCTACATGACTTCTGGGTCGAAGTGGTCGACGTCGCACGGCTGGAACTGGTCGTCGAAGATGGCGGCGACGGCAAGGACAACGACTGGGCGATGTGGCTCGAGCCGGTTCTGGGACGTTAGACCACGATCCCCTGGCGACCGCATTGTTGGGTTGCGCTTCGCTGCACCCAACCTACGAGTTGAATGCAGAATCTACGACGGCGGCGGAGTTAATTCGCCGCCGTTTCCGTTTTCTCGAACTCGTAGTAATTCCACGCCGGGCGATATTCGGCGGTCAGTTCTTTTTGCATCAGGATGTCGCGGACTAGCGAGACCGGGGCGAAGTTCTGCTGCATGATTGCGTCGTGGAACTGGCGATCGGTCATCTGGCCTGAATCGACCAGCTGGCGATGGAGCGAACGGAACTGCAAGCCGCCGAGCATGTAGCCTGCCTGGTAAAGAGGCGGATAGCCGGTTCCGACCGAACGCCGCACTTCGGCCGCGGCGTTCGCTGGTTCAAAGCCAACTCGCGCGACCAGCAGATCGACGCATTGCTGCGGCGTCAGCTTGCCCAGGTGAAAGCCGAGCGAGAAGGTGATTCGCGCACAACGATGCGAACGCCAGACCAGGAAGCCGATCCGATCTTCAGGCGACTTGGGAAAGCCCTTGTCGTAGAGGAGCATTTCCCAGTAGAGCGCCCAGCCTTCTAGCCAGAAGGGCGTGCGGAACGTTTCGCGATAGGAGCGATAGCGATCGTTCATGAAGCCCTGCATGTGATGGCCAGGGATCAGTTCGTGATGGACAGTCGCGCGGGCGAACGGGATGTTGTTGCCGCGCAGGCTTTGCAGCTTGTCTTTGTGCGTCATCGTGTCGGTCGGAAACGACACGCTGATCACTTCGCCGCCGGTGAAGAAGGGATTCACGAGCTGCCGCTCCGGCGTCATCATTTCCATCCGCCAGGTCTCTTCGGCGAGCGGCGGAATCGACATCAGCTCCTGCTCTTTCAAAAACGCGATCGCTTCGTCAGAGAGCATCTTGATCAACTGCGGCTGCTCGCCAGGGGCGACATGCATCCGCTTCACCTTCTCGACCGCCGCTTGCCAATCGTCGCCGCAGCCCATCTCGCGCGACGCCTTCAAAATCTCAGCGCGGCACCAGGCATATTCCTGCTCAGCGATTTCCATCAATTGTTCGGGCGAGTAGGGAATCATCTCGTGCTGCAGTTCGAGCAACAGTCGCTCGCGTCCAACGGGGATTCCCTTGATGCCGCTTTCGTCAGCGCTTTCCGAACCAAGCGTATCGACGCCGCGGCTCTTTAGATCAGCGAGTTGGATTTGATAGTCGAGTTCATTCTTGAAGAGGACGTAGTCGATCTGCTCGTCATGCGAGAGGCTTTCGAATTGGAATTGATCGAGCGTTTCCCGCCACTGGGCGAACATCGCCGCACGTTCGCTGTCGCTCATCTCCTTGTTGCGTCGCCCGCCCCAGTGTGAAGCGTCTTGGCGATAGACGCGAATCGCCGCTTCCAGACGTCCGACCGGCGGCGCCAAGAGCGGCTCCATCGCCGGTGCGTCTTGCACCGCCGGAGCGGCGGCGACAATCGCTTGCAGGGCTGCATCGTCCGGCGCAGGGCTCGCCATTTTCACGTCGTTCTCTTTTTGTTCCGGCGCAGCCGATTTCAACAATTCGACGTAGGCGGTCAGTTTCGCCTCAGCGTCGGCCATCGGCTGTTTCACCCACCAGGTGAAGAGCGGATCGTAGCTGTCGTAGAATTGATACCATTCCAACAGCGCCGCTTGCAATCGCATCGCGCGGTGATAGGCCGAGACGACCTGTCGCGGTTCGTACGAAGCCAACTTGGGAGCGATTTGCTGACGGGCCATTTCGGTTTGCTCGGCGATGCGCACGACGTCGGCCGCCGCTTGTTGCGGATCGATTTTTTCAAACGCTTGCCGGGCTTCGACCAGCGGAATGATCGTCGGGGCGAAGGGGAAGAGCTCCGCCAACTCGGTCGAATCACGCTGGTCGTTGGCGACTTCGTCCAAGCGAGAGGCGACTTCGCCACGCAAGTGGGCGAATGGCTCCTGTTCTTCCGGCGTCAGGTTCTTCACGTCGTACGCGTCGAGCTTTTTCAGCCAATCGCTGTAGAAACTGAGCATCCGCTGCTGACGAGCGGGAGATTCGCGGAGCGTGTAGCGGCGACGGAGGCTTCCCTGGTCCGCATTGAAACGTTCGGTGAGCCGGCCGACCCGATTGGCGGCGCCTTCGATTCGCTTCCAGTCGATCGCATAGTCCGGCTGCGGGGCTTTCGTCTGGGCGTTGTGGTTGGGACGTTTCTCGTCGAGCAGATGTTCGACAAAGAACTGATTGCGACGACGGCGGCCGTAGGAACCGCCATCCGAATGTCCCAGGCCTGGGATGACCAACAGATCGAAATCTTTGTCCGCTTTGATTAGCGCATCGGCGAAACGAAGCGTCGACTCCGGCGGAACGTTGCTATCCATCTCGCCGACGATCAGCATCAGCGAACCTTGCAGCTTGGCGGCGTTGTCGATGTTCGAGCAGGCCGAGTACTGCGGACCGACCGGATAGCCCATCCATTGTTCGTTCCACGAAGCCTTATCCATCCGGTTGTCATGACACCCGCATGACGCGACGGCGACCTTGTAGAAGTCGGGATGGAACAGCACCGCCGCAGCGGCGTTCTGTCCGCCGGCCGAGGTGCCGTAGATGCCGACGCGCGACAGATCGAGCCCCGGCTCTTTTTCGGCGACCGCTTTCAACCACGCGATGCGATCCGGGAAGCCGGCGTCTTTCAGGTTATGAAAGCAAACGTCATGAAACGCTTTCGAGCGACCGGCGGTTCCCATCCCGTCGAGCTTCACGACGATGAAACCGAGGTCATGCAAATCGCGATAGTATTCCCGCGTGCTAAAGTTCTTGGGAGTGTGAAAGTCATGCGGTCCGGCGTAGATGTCTTCGATCACCGGGTACTTCTTGATCGGATCGTAGTCGCGCGGCAAGTAGATGTTGCCCCAGATGTCGGTCTGGCCGTCACGTCCTTTGGCGACGAACGCCTGCGGTAGTCGGAGGCCATCCGCAAGCAGCTGCGAAATGTCTCCCTCTTCGAGCGCACAGACGAGCGACCCGTCGCTCGCACGGCGCAGCTCGTGCTTCGGCGGCATGTCGACGCGCGAGTAGCGATCGATCAGATACTTGCTGGTTGGCGAGTAGTGAATATCGTGCGTGCCGTTCCCGTCGGTCAGCGCCGTCAGGCCGGTTCCGTCGAGATTGATGCGGTAGTATTGCACGAAGTAGGGATCTTGTCCCGCGTTCATGCCGCTGGCGTGAAACCACATTTGTCGCGACTCTTCGTCGATCCGATCGATGCCGCGAACGACCCACTCTCCTTTGGTGATTTGGTTTTTCAGCTGGCCCGACTTGGCGTCGTACAGATAGAGATGCCGCCAGCCATCTTGTTCGGAGCAGTAGATGAACTCATCATCGCCGAGCCACGTGATCGGGCGAACGCCATTCCCTTCGGTATGAATCGTCCAGATGAACGTCTTCGATTTTTCGTCCACCAGATTGCGAACGCCGCCGGTCCGCAAGTTGATTTCGACCAGGCGGAAACGTTGGTGCCCGCGATCGACTTGCTCGTAGGTCGCCGTTTCGCCATGAAAGCGGAGCCGCGGCATGCCGAAGTCGACCGCATCGGCGTCGCAGGGGATCTCCTGCTTTTTGGCGACGTCAAACAGGTGCAGTTTGAACGCGTCGAACTTGTCGCCGGGAAGAGGATAACGATCGGTATGCAGTCGGGCCTGACCACCTTCCTTGGGAGAAGACTCGACGCGATGGACTTCCGTTCGATCGCCAGGGGTGATCTTCATCGCGATCAGCGTCTGCGAGTCAGGCGACCATTGCAACTGACCGTACGAAACCTGGACGTCTCCGTCGGAGGTGAGGGCCGTCTCTTCGCCGCTTTCGGCATTGCGAAGAATCACGTTGCCATCGCGAATCGACGCCGTCCACTTACCATCGGGAGAACGGTCGCGCGGCGTACGATCGCCGCGTGAGGGACCACCCCGAAAGCGACGCTCGGTACGCTGGATGGTCGCGGTGGTCGCATCACGCGCCGCTTTGAAGATGGAGACGACTTCTCCCTTGAGCGTCCGCGCTTCCCAGACGTGTCCCGCGTAGGTCTGTTGCGCCCGCTCTTCGCCAGGACCGAGGATACCGTACGGCGCGGGGCTGCCTGAGGTGTCGATCCAGAGGATCTCCACGGGTTCGTTGAGACGATTACGAAACGTCAACGTCATCGACGATTCCGAGTGTTCGCTCGGAGAGCGCGTCATGCGGCGTTCGGTTTCTTGTTCAGTCTTAAACAGTGCGGCGTCGGCCGGGGTCAGCGCGTAGGTCGTCAGGTCGCAGTTCCACGATTTGTCCCCCGCCTGGAAGAAGATCTGTTGTGCGTCGTCGGAAAAGAAAAGTCGTTGTAGCGGCAACCGATCGGCCGCGGCGTTGTTAACGCCGGCCGCAGCGAGCGCGGTCGCGAGGCGAGCATGATCGAACGCCGCGCGGCGCTCCCCTTTCTCGGCGTCGACCAGCACGTACTCTGATTTGCCGTCGGCGAGATCGTTCTTGTACCAGCAGTAGGCGTCGCCGGCGAACCAGTGAGGGCGAATCTCAAGCTTGTAAGCGGCCGGACGTTGGGCGAATGTCGAAGCGGCGCAAAGTAACAGACAACTAACTGCGGCCAGACGCAGTCTTCCCGAATACGACATCCACGCGCTCCTACGGTTGCGTCGATTGAACAAAGGGGCTGACCTTAATTCTAAAGCCAGCCGTCTGGGGGGCATTTTGCGGGGGTGAGGAAACAAGTTTCCGCAGTTCAATCTTGGCACGAGAACGTGCTTTTGTACACAACATGATGCCAAAAAAGGCGGGAAACGGCGTTACCCGTTTCCCGCAAGAATCGTCATTTTTAGGCCGATTCGGCTATTGCAGGCCGTTGACCGTAACCTTCGTCGCCCCAACTTCGTTTCCTTCCGCTGGTCTGGCTACTTTGCGGGGGATCACCGCGTGTTCAAAGAGGTAATAGCTGGGGTGATTATGTTTGGCCGCGGCGGCCGCCATCCCTTCGACCTGGTCATATTGCAAGATGCCGGGGATGTTGTTGCCGCTTCGCGACCAGACGGTCTTTCCTTGGAAAGTCATTTCCAGCTTTGACAAAAACTCTTGGAAGGTGACGTTGCCGCCGCCGAAGAAGCGGACTTCTTTCGGTCCTTTGCTTTCGACCGACGCTTTCAAGACCACCTGGCCGTTGGGATCGACGATGGCGCCGTTCGCTTCCAGCTTCTTGAAGAGAGACGCGAGGATCTCTTGCTTCTTTTGCGGATCAGGAAGTCCTTCGACGTCGAGCCGGACTTTGACGCCAGGCTCCAGGCAGAAAAAGCCAGGCTGCTTCGTCAACTGATCCAAGTGAGCGGCCAGCTTTTCGCCGGGCAACTGTTGGCAGACGATCGCGCCGTCGGCTCGGTTTCCTTCTCCCTTGTAGAAAATGGTCGTATCGCCAAGCTGGCGAATCTTGGCGGCGCCGGTGAACGACCAGACCTTGATCTGATCTTGCATGTCGAACAATTCGCCATTGGGGGTCAGAAAGTAACGCTCATTCAGCACGATCAACCCACGGGCCTGTTGCGCCGACATGGTGGTCGTGAATTGCATCTCGACTTGTCCATTCTGCAAGTTGAACTTCGTCAGTTCGTTGCCCGAGAGACAGACGAGCGATTTCCCCTGCGGATCGATTCCCATCGTGGGAGCGAAGTTCGAGTCGAACGGCATGGCGCAAACGATCTTGCCGGTGGCGACGTCGAGCACGGCCAGGTTCTTGTCCTTAAAGAAGATCGCATGCTTCTTGTCCGGCGTGATCGTCGGCCGTCCGTTCATTTCCAGTTGGTACTGCGGTCGGTAGTCGGTGGCGTTGAGCGCCATCACAATTTTGCCGTTGCCGACCAGTAAGCGGTCGCCGACGAATTCGGCCCAATCGACGTCTTTTTCAGGATCCCAGGAGACCTCGGCGAACGGCTCTAAGCGGAACCCACGCAGGATCGTCTTGGGACCGTTGAAGGCCCAGATTTCGAGAACCCCCGACTTGCCATGGCCCCAGACCGTTTTGCGAACGGCGAAGCGGACGCCGTCGTCATGCAGCGCGAAGACTTTGTACGAATCGCCGGCGTACTTCCCTTCCGACAAAGTCTTGCCGCTGGCGGCGTCGATCAGCACGTAGCGCTGAATACGCTGATCGTCGGTAAGCCCTTCGACCAGTCTGGGATTGTCACGGCGGATATGGCGAACGTCGCACCCGAAGCTCAGCAAGACGCGGCCGTTGGCGCTAACCTCCATCTCATCGAGACCATCGAAGAACTGCAGTGTGGGAGGAACGCTCGTCGGCTTGGTGCGAAACTTGACGGCCGCCGGGGGCGTCACTTCGATGCCGAACTCATCCTTCTGCGGCTGCATCGCCACTTTGCGAACGTTGTTCAGGCGGATGTTGACGTTGCGAGGTTCGCCGCTGGCCGCGGCGGGGGATGGATCGTCGTCGGCGTCATCGTTTTTCATCGCCGGCGCTTCGGGTTGAAACGGACTCGCTTCCTCTTCCTGGAACGGATTCTCGGCGGCGGCTTTCGCGAGGAACTCCTGGTCCGCTTTGCTCAGCTTGTCGACCGGAATCGCAACGACCTTGCCGTCGCTCTTTTCGATGCGGAGCGTCTTGCCGTCGTTCGACGAAATCTTTCCTACGATCGTGAACTTGCCGGTGCTGTCGGTCCAGGTGCGAGACTCCTGGCCGAAGCTGACGTTTCCGGCGACCAGCAAGGCCGCCAGCGAAAGCAAAAACGTGCGGATGGGGAGCCGGAACGAGCCGGCCGAATGGCAGTGGGTATGCATGTTTGCCCCTGACATGACTATCGAGAGAGGAGAGAATTGCTAGTTCCCAAATTACCTGAATTGGAGGGGGGAATCAACGTTTCCACGGAGGGCTACGGCGCAGAGGACCCCAGAAATCTCAACAGGGCGCAATTCGAAGGGAAATGACTTCCAGCGTTGTCCTCGAGAATTGTCGGCGTCAGGCTCCACGACCGGTTATTCCAGCCCAGTGACGGTAACGTTCGTTTGTCCGAATCCCTTGCCGTCATTGGGGACCGCCATTTTTTGCGGGAGAGAGACGGTACGATAGATTTCGTAGCTTGGGCGACTTGCTTCGGCTGCGGCGGCCTTGATTCCTTCTTCTACGTCAAATTTCAGGGTCCGCGGGATGTTGTCGCTGAAACGGTACCAGACGACCTTTCCTTCGGCGACGAATTCCAGCCTCGACTCATACTTGTGGATGACGACGTCATCCTCCTCGAAACCGGAACGATAATTGACCGTTTCCGGCCCCTTATCGACCACCAACGCTCGCAAGGTGACGGGACCGATTGGGTCGACGACAAAACTGCTCGCTTCCAGCTTGCGAGAAAGAGACTGGAGAAGCGGCTCTCTCTGGTCCCGATCAGGAATTCCAGTGACGTCGATGCGGACTTTCGCCCCAGGTTCCAAGCACAAAAAGTCCGATTGCGGCGTCAACTGATCAAGGCGTTGCGACAGCGCCTCGCCGGGCAATTGCCGACAGAAGACCGCTCCGGGACCTTCGTCACGCTCACTTCGGTAAAAAATCGCCCGATCGCCGCACAGACGAATCGCCTGAGCGCCGGCGATAGTCCAAACCTTGCGGAAGCTCCGGACGTCGATCAAGTCTCCTTTCGGCGACAGCAAGTAGCGATCATTCAGCAGTAAGCCATCTTCGATCGGCGTCGACTCTGGGATCTCGAATTTCGACAGGAGCTTGCCGTCGCGGAGACTGATGATCGAAAGTTCTCGCTCTGAGTGGGAAACGCCCATCAGGCGTTCTCCGGTCGGATCGACTTGCAGCCTCGGGTAGTAAAGCGAATTAAGTGGCGTCGTGCAGACGACCTTGCCGCTGGCGATTTCGAGAACGGCGAGTTGGTCCTCGCGCCAAAAGACGAGATGCTTTTTGTCGGGGAGAATCTGCAGATTCCCTTTCAGCGTGAATTCATACTGCGGCTGCATGTCGGCGACTCGAAACGCGACGACTCGTTCCGACGCTCCGACAAGCAACAGGTCCCCGACAAATTCCGCCCATTCGATATCGGTCTCGTCGAGCCTCGACTTCTTGACGAATGGGGTGACCTGAAAGCCTCGCACGATGGAGTCCGCGCCGTCCAGCGCCCAGAGTTCCAGAACGCCGGAATTTCCTGAACCAAATCCGTTGCGGCGAACGGCGAAGCGCACGCCGTCGTCATGTAGCGCCAACATCCGAAACGATTTGTCGCCGACGTACATCCCTTTGCCGACGACTTTGCCGGTGATCGCATCGGCAATCACGAAACGATTGATGATGTCGTCAACATTTCCCTCGACAAGTCCCTCCTTCTTTGCGAAACGGAGAGATCTCATTTTGCATTCAAAGTTGAGAGCGACGCGGCCGCTTCCATTGACCGCCATCGCTACCATTTCATCCCATTTGCAGAGGGTAGAACGAATGGGGATCGAATCGGCCGTGAAACTCGGAATTGCCGCTGGAGTGACGTCGACGCCAAAAATAAGCTTGGTCGGCGTCATCGACACGCTCCGAATTGCGTCGTAGTCGAGTTGGATCTCTCGCGGCTGGCCATCGGCGGACGCTGTGAAGGGGGCCTTCGCCGAATCTGCGTCGGCGGCTTTTTGCGTCGCCGGCATTTCGGGGCGGAACGGGCTTTCTTCTTCCTGCTTGAACGGATTTTCGTCCTCCGGTTGGAACGGATTGGACTCGGCCAGCTTCGCGATGAAGGTCTGATCCGCTGTGCTCAACTTGTCGAGCGGAACGGAGATCACTTGGCCGTCGCTCTTTTCGATGCGGATCGACTTGTCGTCATGCGATGCGAGCTTACCGACGATCGTGAACTTGCCGGTACTGTCAGTCCAAGTGCGCGCTTCCTGCGAGAAGCTGACGCTGCTTGTTAGCAGGAGGCCGACGACGAGGAGCAAGAACGCGAAAAGCGATCGCTTGACGCTTGTCATCGGACGGCGGTGCATGAACATGAATGCCCCAAGCTGGAGAATCGAAGCGAAAGCATAAAAGGGATGGAGTCGATTCAGATTATCCTAGATGCTGGGGGGAATCAACGTATCCTTTAGGGGCTGCTACGCAGCGGAAGAACAACCTGATTGCTGGCGACCTCTGCGCCTCCCTTGGCCGCTTTGGCGATCAGTTTGACGTCGGCCAGCGCGTCGGCGGTCATGCCGGCGGGGAGCTTGATTTCGATCACGTAGTCGCTCTTGTCGGCGGGGACTTCCACTTCGGCGGCGGTGGCTCCGACCGGCAGGCCTTCAAGCGTGATCTTCGCCGCTCCTTTGAAGCCTTCGGAGCGAACCAGCTTGCCGCTGACGCGATAGGTCGTCTCGCCGGCAAGCTGCAGGAAGATCGGCGAGGTGAGCGTGAATCGCTGCGCAGTGGTGGTCGCGGTGGCGAGGACGTTCTTCTGATCTTCGGAGAGAAGCTCCGCCGCAATCGCCAGATCCCAACTCCGATCGGCCAAGTCTTGCGGCACAGCGATCGTCACTTGCGCGTCCGATTGCTCGGCCGGGATGATCACGTCCGCCGCCAGGCGAAGCATCCGTTCGACGTCGTCGACCTTGATCTTCTTGTTCTTGTCGTTAGGATCGGTGACTTCCTTCTGCGGCGCGATTTGCGTGGTGAGCAGCTTCAGGCGAACCGGGCCTTTGACCCCTTCGCCCCGCACGATCTGAACAGGTGCGGTGATCACATCGCCGAGCGTCAGCTTGTCGCTGGAGTAGGCGCTCGCCAGGGCGACGCCGACTTTTGGCTTGCTGAGGGTACCGAGGCCGATTTCGACTTGCTCGGCGGTGACGTAGCCGGCTTCGCTCGGCTGAACGACGACGTTCTTCACGACTTCCGTGCTGCCGATCTTCGCTTTGCCGATCAGCCGCGTGACGGCGAACTGTCCCGGCGCCGCGGAGGCGACCGACAGGAGCGTCGACGTCGCGCCGGCCGGAATCGTGGCGCCGGTAAGCGTGAAACCGCTGGCTTCCCCGTCCCACGACAGTTCGATTGGGCCGCCGTAGCCGCGACGCTGCACGTTGACTGGGATCGTCAAGACGCCGCCGGCGGGAACGTTCCAAAGGTTGGTGTCGGCGGTCAGGGTAAAGTCGCCGACCGAAAGGGGCGTCACTTCGATGCGGTAGACGAACTCTGGCCCGTAGCGTCCCTGAAGATCGCGGAGGACGATCAGCAGCTTGTCGGCGTCGGCCGGAGCGTCGACGGTCAGTCCGGGATCGGCGGTGGCGGCCTGATCGTCGCTGGAGCCAAGTCCGCCCCCTTGCGACTTGTGGACTTCCAACACGCCGTCGGTCGGCGCACCGAGTCGTTGGGCCAAGACTTCCACACGGTACTTCTTGCCCGGCTCAACCGGCACGACGTACTCGTCCCGTTCTTTCTCGCCGCTGAAGCGGCCGTTGATCGACACCGGCGCGGGCGGAGTTTCGATGCGCTCGCCTGGTTTCTGACGTTGTTCGAGGAACTCGGCCGATTGGCTAACCAGCAGTCGAGGCGCGTCGCCAGTGAAGTGAGGCGCTGCGATCTTCGCCGCTGTGATCGGAGCGAAGCTAGTCATCGCGCCGCTGGTTAGTTTGGCCTCTCCCAAGCTGCTGAGGACCGGTTCGACTTCGACGCTCGACTCGCGGGCGACTCCGAGCGGATACGCAAGGTCGGCGTATTGCAGGTCGCCGATCTTCATCCGGAAGTAGCCAGGATTCGCGCCTTTGTAGAGGGCGTCTTGCAGTTGGATGACGTATTGTCCGTCGTGCGGCAGGACGAAGTCGAGTCGCGCGTCGTCGCCGATCGATTCGTGCTGCGGCGAGAAGGCGACCTGCGAGCCGCGATCGTCAAGCAAGCGAATCACAGGCCGCAGCTTGCCGCCGAGTCGCTGCGCTTCGACGTCCACAACCAGACGCTGGCCTTGCTTGCCGGTCAGCATCGTCGTCAACAGTTGAGCGCCGGCGAGGTTGCCGGTCATCGCGATTGGCAGTTGTTCGATCTGGTCGGCCAGCGCAACCTGAGGCAAGTCGTCGACGCCGACCTTCACAGCGCTTGAGATCCCTCCGTCGCTCGCGATCCGCAGCGTATGGATCCCCGGGGCCGCATCGGCCGGCAGCGTGACGTCAAACTCCAGGCGGTTCGGTTTCGCTTCGCCGACCAGCGTCGCTGTGCCGCCAGCAGGCAAGATTAGCTTCGGCTCGGGCGCCAGGTCGGTTCCGGTGATCGTGATCCGGGTGACGCCGCCGATCTGCAAGCCGCGCGGCGTGACGTTCTGAATCGCGGGGGCGCTCCAAGCGAGCGAGGCGAAGAGCGTGAAGGCGAGCGAAAGCGTAGCGGCGCGCAGCATGACTTGGGCTCTCTGCGAAGATTTGGGACAGGCGGGAGATGGGGTGGGAGCGAAAAAAAAGGACGCCGGGGGTTGTTCCCGACGTCCTGCATTTTAGTCGATTTTTTCGCTTGAGTCCCGCAAAATCTTGGCGGGGCCTACTCGGCGAAAGGATCGGCGAACGGGTCAGCCGGAGCCGGCACGACCGGAACGGGCGGGGCCGCGGGGGCGGCCGGAGTCGTTCCCGGCGCTGTCTTCGGCGCGGGCTTCGTCGGTCGGTTGAGGCCGGCGTTGTTGTTGTCGGCCACTTCGTCTTCCGGCTGAACCATGTTGGTGGTCTCCGGGGTGACGGCCGGTCCGAAGTTGTCTTCAAGCGGAGCGCCGGTGCCAAACGGATTGTTGATCGCCGGTTGAGCCGGAGGGGCGACGAGCGCCGGAACCGGGCTCGGCGTCGGAACCAGCGAAGCCGGAGTCGCAAACGGGTCGTCGCTTGTCGCAGGAGCCGGCATCGCACCAGTGGCCGGAGCGGCCGGAGTCGTTGGCGCCGCGGGAGCGCCAGGCGCCGCCGGGGCGGTCGGAGCAGCCGGAGCCGAAGCGGCCGACGGATCGGCGAACGGGTCAATGCTGGCCGGAGGGGTCTTCGGCGGGACGGCCGGTTCCGGTCCGGGCGTCGGCTGCATCGCCGGAGCGACCGGAGCGCCAAACGGATCTTGGCTGGCCGGCGCCGAGGCGGCGGCTGGGTCAGCGAACGGGTCGGCAGCAGCCGGATCCATCGCCGGTTTGGTCGGAGCAGCCGGAGCGGCAAACGGGTCATCCGCCGCCGGAGTGGCCGGGGCAGCCGGAGTCGCCGGAGCGCCAGGCGCGGTCGGAGCCGAAGCGGCGGCCGGATCAGCGCCAAACGGGTCAGCGGCCGGTTCGGCGGGCATCGCCGGTTTGACCGGAGCGGCGGGGGCGCCGAACGGATCGGTGCTGTTGACCGGGGCCGGTTCAATCGCGGCCGGTTCGGTCGTTTGCGGCGGGTTCGAGCCGGCGGCGAACGGATCGTTCGTGGCCGGAGCGGCTGGAGCCGATTCCATCGCGGGTTCAGTCGGAGCGGCGAACGGGTCGGTCTTCAGCGGCAGCGGAGCGCCCAGCGCGTCTTCCCCAGCGGCCGGAGCGTCGGTCACCGGAGCGGCGAACGGATCGGCCGGTGGTTCGGTCATCGCCGGAGCGCCAGGAGCCGAAGCGGCCGCGGGATCAGCGCCAAACGGGTCAGCGGCCGGTTCGGCCGGCATCGCCGGTTTGACCGGAGCAGCGGGGGCGCCGAACGGATCGGTGCTGTTGACCGGGGCCGGTTCAATCGCGGCCGGTTCGGTTGTTTGCGGCGGGTTCGATCCGGCGGCGAACGGATCGTTCGTGGCCGGAGCGGCCGGAGCCGATTCCATCGCCGGTTCAGTCGGAGCGGCGAACGGGTCGGTCTTCAGCGGCAGCGGAGCGCCAAGCGCGTCTTCGCCGGCGGCCGGAGCATTGCCCACCGGAGCGGCGAACGGATCAGCGGCCGGTTCGGTCATCGCCGGTTTGCCCGGAGCGCCAAACGGATCGGTGTCATTCACCGGCGCCGCTTCGATCGCGGCCGGTTCGGTCGTTTGCGGCGGGTTCGATCCAGCGGCGAACGGATCGTTGGTGGCCGGAGCGGCCGGGGCCGATTCCATCGCCGGTTTGGTCGGAGCGGCGAACGGATCGGCCGAAGGAGTCGACGGAGTACCGAACGGATCTTCACTCGCCGGAGTGGCCGGCGTACCAAACGGATTGTCGGCCGGCGGAGCGGTCATTTCGGGTTCGATGGGAGTCGCCGGGGCCGGGGCGCCTGGTTCGATCGTTTCCGCGCCGCCGAACGGATCGGTCGGATCGGACGCTTTCGGTTCGACCGGCAGATTGGCGCTCGCCTTGGCGGCGGCGCTGCCGCGGAGCACTTCTTCTTCGGCCGCTTTTCGCATTTCATAGCGTTGGCGTTCCCACGCCTGGCGAGCCATGAACTGCTCGACGCGAATCTTCTGGCGATAATCTTCCAGCTTCAGACGAGCGGCGCCTTGAACGCGTTCAAGCGACTTGCCGACGTTGTACGAGCGGTCGGCGCTCAGTTCCAGCTTGGCGCCTTCGGCGAAGTCGAGTTCGGCTTGTTCCGGGCGACCCATGTTCCAAAGAGCGAGCCCGCGATAGTAGTAAGCGCGGGGATCTTTGGATCCTTGTTCGATGGCGGTCGAGAGGGTGTTGAACGCCTCCGACATTTCGCCGCGATTGTATTGGTGAACCCCTTGGCCGTAGAGCTCGACGACGATCGGCTCTTGAGCCGAGAGCATGCATGGGGTTCCGAACCACAGCAGTGCGGCGACGGCCGACGCCGAGATAACGTTCCTCGTCATCAAAGGAATCTCCCTACAGATTCAAAGCGGAGCAGTGGATGTGACATGCAGATAAGCGAAAGGTCAGGCCAAGTTGGACGAGGCCTGGCTGTTGGAAGGGACCGCAGGCGAAACTCATCCTGAGAAAAGAGGGGCCCAAAGGCCGGCTCCGGCGATCCATTGCACCCTGAAAAATAGCGGCAACTTCCAGCGTATATCGTAGTTGCGCCAGAAGGCCAACACAAGCAAACGCCCCGCTAGAGACAAATTCCTCTCCAGAACCCGCCAATCGGGGCATACTTACCGGCATGACGCATCCAGGGATGATCCTGTTTTGAGGGCATTTTGGGCGTCTCTCCCTCTCCCACTAGCCCGCCGCGCCAGCAAGGGAATGCGGCCGGAAGTAAATGACGAATGACGAAGGAGCGAATGTCGAAACAAGTACGAATTTCTGAATGACGAACGGACCGGACGATAGTTAGCGCCCAAACGGACAGTGGACTGGATCGCAACGTTTTTTTCTTCGGCGCAACCGGAGACTCTGATCGGTTCGTCTAGAACATCAACTTACGCCGCATCTTCCCCTGTCCACCTATCATGTGGACCGCTTGCGCGAATTTTTTTGTTTCCGAGCGGAGTGGACTCCAGCGCCACTTTATTTCTCTCTGGCCAAACGCAACGCGCCAGGATCACTCAGTCCAACGCATCCCAACCCATCCGTCGATGACGATACGATGGACCGCCCGTCACGATTTTTTTTTGCAAACGGAGTGGACTGGACCGCAGCGCGTTTTTTTTCGCTCACCGGATTGGACGCATCCGCTACTTCGTTTCTTCCGCCCGCGACGCGCGGTTTCTCTTCGCCACCCCGGAATCGACCACGAATCCGTGCGCTTTGTCAACAGACAAATGTTGGAGGCATCGTATCGACGCGCGCCAATCGTAGCCCGAGGCGCGAGCCGAGGGAATGTGCTCGCAAAGTGCGAACGACGATGCAAAGCAAATAACGAGTCCCAACGGGGCGATCGTGAATCGCGAATCCAACGTCAATCGACGAATTGTTGCGCAAACCCAGGGCTGCGCCCTGGGCTAGATCGGATTGGCCCGTTGGGCCACAAGAGAGGTGATCGTATTTCGACAATCGATCTTCGCTTGCGATCGCGTTCCCTCGGCTTGCGCCTCGGGCTACGATTCGTTCATTCTCTTGCCGCGTTTGTCCGTGCTCTTCCGCCGTGGCTTCCGTGTTCTATCTCTTCCGGCCGCATTCCCTTGCTTGCGCTGCGGGCTAGTTGGGGGAATGTTGGCGGGGAGGTTCGCTATTGGGGATCGAGCTTTTCTTCGCTGGTCAGTTCCAACGGCGGGAGCTCGCCGAAGATGGCGAGTTTGCCGGTGCGGAGGAGTTTCGTCACCTCTTCTTTCGAAAAGTTGCCGGTCACCATCCCGTACTTGCTGATCGTCGAACGGATCACCGGCGCGGAGATTACCTGGTGATCGAAGACAATCGCCAACTGGCGTCCTTGGTAGGATTTGGTCAGGTATTGCAGTCGCCGCGCCCCTTCGTCGGTCATCGAGAAGTTGAGCGCATGCTGACCGTTGGGATCGAGCGAAAGCGTGAAGTCCGCAAAGTGCGGGCCTTCAATATTTCCTTTTTGCAATAAGAGCAAGCAAGATCGCTCTCCGTCGATTTCGCGAACCCATTCGGGATCGAACGTCAGGTCGGCGGCGCAGCGCGTCCAGATTCCGCGACGCCCATCGGGCGCCGTCACCAACCGTTCGTCGCTCTCTGCGGCGGCTTCGAACAGCTGCTGATCATCGCCGGGATGCGCGACGACGTTCAAGCTGAGTTGCCCCGGAATCCGGAGCATCTCTTTGATGCGGTCGACTTTTTGCAGGTCGCCGCCGGGAAGTTCGATTCGCACGACTCCATTGGCGACTTGGACCGTTGCATGATCGAAGAAGCAATCTCCTTTGATCCGCGCGGCGATCCGGTTTTGCAATTCCGCCGCGGAAACGTCGGGAAGCTCCTGCACGATCTTGTAGGTCAAAACCGTTCCGCCGCTCGTGGCCAAGGTCGGCGGAGCAGGCTTACCGCAGCCGGCCGATAGTAACGCGACCAGGATCAGCAGCGCTGAGAGAATGGAGAGGCGCATCCGAGTCCTCCGATCAGAGAGAGAATAGGTTGTCTTTTATCATACGGCCGATGGAGTCAATGCTGATAGGAAAAGAAGGTCCCAATCGTAGCCCGAGGCGTAAGCCGAGGGAATGCGGACGGGTCTACGATGAGAGTATGTTGTTCGTTCTCGGCTTAGATCTATTGGGATTCTTTTCCGGCGAGGCCGATCGCATTCCCTTGGCTTGCGCCTCGGGCTAGTATTTTTTATTCTCTTGCCGTGTTTATCCGTGCTCTTTCGCCGCGGCTTCCGTGTTCTATTCTTCCGGACGCATTTCCCTCGCTTGCGCTTCGGGCTACTATTGGCGCTAGTTTACGAGAAGACTTCTTTTTCGTGGTAGGTTCCGCGTGGGGTTAGACCTTTCTTTTCCGCTTTGATGCGGAGGTCTTCTCCTTCGCCGCGGAGGGCGTAGAGCGCCTGGCCGGGGCTGACGAATTGGTTCCAGTACTTTTCGTAGACCTCGGCGATCTCTTTTTTCTTCGCCAATGCTGTGGGGACGGCGTGGAGCATTACCATCTCGTCATGCTTTTGTTCGAGGTATTGGCCGAGGAACTCCGGCAACAGCTTCGACCAGAAGGTGGGACGCGAGTAACGGAGTTTGCGCGGGATCACGTAGCGCGGGCGAAGTAGCGGACCGAGCGCTTCGCGAAGCGACGCGGCGAATAGTTGACTATCTTCTTCTGACGCATCTTCCAAAAACATCCGGACGTATCCGCCGGCCCGCGACTTGACGTTCGGTCGCGCGGAGGGAGAGATCTGTTTCGTTTCGGCCAGGGCCGAGAGAATCGCGGTTCCGACGCTCATCACCAGCGAGTCGTCGCTCCAGACTTCTCCCTTCGACTTGAACGGCGGGAAGCCTCCGTTCTCGCGTTCGTCGCGATCGAGTTTGACTTCGAGCGTCGACCGCGGTTCGCCATGGTACGGCTCGCCGATCTTCCAATGCTTTCGGGCGGTGGCTCGCATTTCGGCCCGCTTGAGCATGTCGCCGTTGAGGAGCGGAATCGAGTCTTCCAGCAGCTCCGGTCGCAAATCGGTCAGCGCGGCGTGAACATGGCCGACCCCTTTTTCGATCTCGCCGTCGTCGGTGACGCCGAAGGTGTTGTCATGCTTTTTGCGGAATCGGGCGTAGTCGTCCAGCCCTTTGCTGAACTCCGGCGCGATGCAGACGACGTCCCAGTTGTTGGCGACTTTCTCGGGAACGGCCGGGTCGAGCCGGAACGATCGCCCGCGGAGCTGGCGGACCGACATGCTGGTCGTGACGGTCGTCAAATCGATCAAAACGTTGATCTTGTTGGCGTCCCAACCTTCGCCGAGCAAACCGCGCGTGCCGACCAGACAGCGGGTCACCCCTTGCTGGAAAAGTTCGGTGATCATCTCGATGTAAACCCGCGGCGACCAGTCGGCGCCTTCACCGCGGACGACGCAGAATCCTTCTTCTTCGGCGTAGTCGAGATTGACCTGAAAGCCTTCCTTCTGCAGCCACGCATGGGCGACATGATCAAACTGCGGCTGGAGGTCATCGTCGATCAGGACGCTGGAGCCGGTCACGAGAATCGGTTGCAGACGATCGGTTTGTTCGTCCTTGAGCAGCGTGCGGAAGGCGGCGACGGCGCCGCCGGCTTCTTCGTCGAGCAGATCGGCGGTCTCCGGCATGACCGCGGCGGTCTTCTCGTAGTCGGCGACGACGATCGCGCGGATCGAATCGCCGAGCGCCTTCATCTCGGCATGGAGAATCGGAATGACGGCCTGGGCTTTTTCACGCGAGTAAGCCAACACGCGGCCGACCGGCGAAGCGCAGGCCTGGCAGCCGGTTTCGGTGATCTGCACGCCGAGCATCCGCAAGCGGGCGATGATATCGCGGCCGAGTTGATGGTCTTCTTCATTGGCCGAGCGGCGGAGCGCGTGCCGGACGTAGCGATCGAGGACCGGAACGAGAATCGCCATCTCCGGCGCTTCGGCGGCTGGATCCCACTGGGCCGGCGGAACGTCCGGCGGAAGCTCCAGCTCGCGCATTTGCAGAAAGAGACGAGCCGCCGCGGCGAATTCGGGATCGCGGCGTTCGAACGCCGACCAGTTGTTGTACTTCTGCGCGGCATGCTTCTTTTCGGCCAGGCTGTTGTAAAGCCAGGTCGGCAGCGGCGGGACGCGCGGAGCGCCAGGCACCGTCTCAACTTCTTCGGCCGGCTCGGCAACGGGATCGGTGGCGACGGTCGGTTCCGCGTTTGGCTCTTCAGTGTATGCCGCTTCGGCCGAACCGATCACTTGCAGGTCCGAAAGATCAAGCAGCTTGATCGGCGCCTCTTCTTCTTCGCTGGAAACCGGCTTCGGCGGCTTGGCAGGCTTGCGCGCGGCGGCTTTTACCGGCGGCGCGACTTCTTTCTCGGTTCCGCTGGCGAGTGCGACGATCTCGTGCAGCAGATCATCGGCGCTGGCGACATAGCGGAGTTCGTCTTGGCTGGGACGGACGAAGTAGGCCAGGTCTTGATACGGCGCGAGGAAGCCATCTTTGACGACTGCCGGAACCGGGACGTCGTAGTCGATCGGGCCGAAGAAGGTGGTGTAGCGCTCAAAGTCTTGCGGCGACTTGTTGTCGACGTCGGGGGGCGTCGCCGTCAGGCCGAGGATGACCGGATTGTTGAACATCGCCGCGGCGTCGGCCAAGACCCGTCCCCAGTGACCGACCAGGTGATGACATTCGTCGAGAATGATCAGCCCGATCTCTTGCGCTTTGAGCCGATCGAGGGTCGCGAGCGACGAGCGATGGAGCATGTCGAGCGTTTCGCCCCGCAGGCTCGCTTCGTCGCGGACTTCTTTGCGATAGGCGGAGAGACGTTGGTCGTAGTAGTTGCGATTGTGCTTTTTCAGATCGCGGATCCAGATGCGGGCTTCCTCTGGATCGCGGGCGGCGTCTTTTTCGATCAGGCGACTTTGCCACAGCTCAAACGCCGCGTCATCAAGCCCATCGTCGCCGCGACGGGGCAGCGTGACCGATTGGTAGGTGAGCGACGTGAGGAGACCAGGCGCCGTGGGATCAGTGCTGGCCAATTCACCGCCAGGCGGAGACTGATCGAACATGTCGGTGCGGGCGGCCCATTGCATTTGAATGGCCGAATTGGGAGAGAGAACTAGCGCCGGACGCTGCACGCACTCAGCCCAGAGATAGAGGCCAAGTACCGTTTTTCCCGACCCGGGCGGGGCGACCACATAGAGCTGACGCTCGCCTGCGTCGAGGCTTTTGCGGGCAATGTCCACCACATCTTGCTGTGAAGGGCGCAATTTTCCGCGGAAGCGAACTTGCGGGAATTGGGCGTTGGCCATCAGGCGAGTTCTCGTAAAATGAAAGATTGCGTACAGAAATTCTGGATTACCACCGGCCTAGACGCCTTCCTAAGTTTATCCGCAGAGAGGATTCCCGCCGCATGTCTTCACCGACTCGACGACAATTTCTTCAAACGACCGCCGCCGCCGCAACGGTTGCCGCGACTCCGCTGTTTCTTCACGCCGAAAACAAGTCGGGCTCGGCCCCGCTGCGGGTCGGCTCGGGGGAATTCGTCTACGAATGCCATCACTACTGGGGCGAACTGCCGAGCAGCATCCAGTGGGGCGCGACGCACGACGTGGCGATCGACAAAAGCGGCCTCATTTATATTACGCACCAGAACGGCGGTCCCAACGTGATGGACGCGATCGTGGCGTTTGATACCGACGGCAAATACGTTCGCTCGTTCGGCAAAGAATTCCACGGCGGCGGTCATGGTCTCGACCTGCGTGCCGAAAACGGCCAAGAGTTCCTCTATCTGAGCGACGTCAAGAATCACCAGATCGCCAAGCTCGATCTGAACGGCGAAATCGTGTGGAAGAAGGGTTTCCCGACGGAATCGGGCAAGTATGACAACCCCGGCAAGTACACGCCGACCAACATCGCGCTGGCGGCCGACGGCGGTTTTTATGTCGGCGACGGGTATGGTTCGAACTACGTCCACCAGTATGACGCCGACGCCAACTGGGTCCGCAGCTTTGGCGGTCGCGGAAGTCAGCCGGGGCAATTGAATTGCCCGCACGGGTTGTACGTCGATACGCGTCCGGGTCGCGAGCCGTCGCTTTGCGTGACCGATCGCGCCAACAATCGCCTGCAATACTTCACGCTCGATGGCGAGCACATCAGCTACGTCGACAACCTGGTCTACCCGTCGTCGCTCGACGTGCAGGGAGAAGTGCTGCTGGTCGGCGAACTCGATTCGCGTCTGACGCTGCTCGACAAAGACAACAACGTCATCACCTATCTGGACGACGACGCCGAGTGGCGCAGCGCGGTCAACGCCAATGGTCGCCGCGTTCGTTCGCAGCGCGACAAATGGGTTGACGGCAAATTCGTTCACCCGCACGGCGCGACCTTCGACGCGGCCGGCAACATTTACCTGGCCGAATGGGTCGTCGGCGGGCGGGTCTCGCTGCTGAAGAAGGTGGGCTAAGAGCCGCTTTTCAATATCGAACGTCGCAAACGGCGCCAACTTCGGTTGGCGCCGTTTTTTTGTTGTTCGGCACTATTTGTAAGGGTGGGTGAAGCAAGCGGAAAGGAGCGTCGATTCTCGAACAATTCGCCACGCTTACGCAACCCACCTTGCGACGTGCGATGCCGAAGGTGGGTTGCGCAAGCGAATAACCTCGTTAACCTTGGCGACGCTTTCGCGCTTGCTCCACCCACCCTACGATTGATTGCGCGTGCGATCCTCATTCTTCCGCCGGCACAATCGTTACAACCCGGCTAAGCGGAAATCTATCAAGTTTTCTCCATTCTTCACCGACTTTCGGCGGCGAATTGACCTACGTTTCTGATGGCGGTCAGTTTGGCCGCCGGCGCTCGCTGGTGGGCGTCCCTTTTCTGAGTCGATTCCTTTTCCGAGACGCGCTTCGCATGCTTCGAGTACGTAAAGTACGACCTGCTGATCGTCGCGGCGCGACGATTGTCGAAACCGCCTTCGTGTTGCCGGTATTTTTCCTGTTCGTATTCGCGATCATGGAATTCGGCCACGCGACGATGGTCTCGAATGTGCTGAAGAACTCCTGCCGAAACGCGGCTCGCTGGGGAGCGGCCAGCGGTGCGACCACCGACGAGGTCGCCGACTACGCTCGCAATCAAATGAAGTCGGCGGTCAATCTGGACGCCGTGACGCTACAGATCAAAGACGCCAGCTTTTTCGATGACGGCGGCGTTCTGCCCGCCGATTCCGATGAATGGGCCGCTCTGCCTGACATCGAACTCTCTGAAGCCGAAACGCGGCAGATGTTTCTGGTCCGCGCTACCGTCCGTTATGGCGACGTAACGATCTTTCCCCAGCCTTGGCTGGCGGATGTAGTCCTGGGCGGTCAGGCGATCACCCGGCACGAATAGCTCGATCGCTTACGTCGTCACGAACACCGCACTCGCAGAGGAGAGCCCTCATGGTACGCAAACGTCGAAAACCCCCGGAAAACCGCCGCGGAACGGCGACCGTCGAATTCGCCGTGATGGCCCCGCTCTTCTTTCTGATGCTGATCGGACTGTTGCAGGGAGGTCGGCTATTCGACTCTCAAGCGGTGATGACGCAAGCCGCCCGCGACGGCGCTCGTCTCGGCTCGATGGATCGTTCGGAATGGCTATCGCAAGGGATCGCGTCGAACGACAAGGTCAAGCAAGACGTTCAAAATACGCTGACGGCCGCTGGATTCGATCCGGATAAGATCGACGTGTTTATTGAGTTTCCCGACCAGCCAGGCGCCGAATTCGATCTGGATGATCCGGCCAACGATTTGCAATTGTTTGAACTGCGAATTGAAGTGCCGCTCACTCCGTTGGTTCCTTCCGATACCGACGCCGACAACCCATTGAAAATGGTCAGCAAGGTCGTATTTCGCAACGCCAAGAGCACGATCGTGCAGTAATCGCTTGTTGTTGCCGACACGTCCTTTTTCATAAGCCAACTGGGGGAAATATCATGACGCCGCGTTTCGCATCTGACGAGAGCCGCCGCCGAACGCCTCGCAAAGGGGTGTTCGTTGTGTTGGCCGCTATCGTGTTGGTCGTTCTCTTCGCCTTCATTTCGTTCGGGATCGACACGGGGCTGATTTCGCTCGAACAGGCCCGGATGCAAAACGGCGTAGACGCCGCAGCCCTGGCCGCGTCGCAAGAGATTACGGCGGCCGTCGCCGACGCGGGCGAAAATGGGAACGACCCCAATTCGATTTCCATCACGCACGCCAAGCAAATGGCGGTCGACGTCGCTGCGGCGAACGGCGTTTACCTGAACGCCGATCGCGACATCGTCTTCGGTAAGCGAACTTACGACGCAAGTTCCGGCGAGTGGACGTACGCTTGGAACGCTGCACCATACAACGTGGTGAAGGTCGAAGCGCATCGCGATCAGACTGACCTGACGGCTCCGGACGGTCGCGTGCCGCTGGCGTTTGGTTGGGCGGTCGGCGTGCCGTCGGTGCCGCTTGTGACGAAGGCCACCGCCTTCGTCGAAGCCCGGGACCTGGTGGTCGTGCTCGACTTCTCCGGTTCGATGAACGACGACAGCCAGTTCCGGGCAATCGATCGCCTGGGCGAGCCGGCGATTACGGAAAACCTGCGTGAGATCTTCACTTCGATGAATCCGAACGTCGGCGGCTTTCCGGTCGAACCGGAGTACCTGACCATTGTTGGCGCGGCGCCGACGATCGGTTGCATGCCGCAGATCAAGGTCACGTTCAAAGGGACCGAGATCTACGCCGAGTCGACGAAGGACCTATCCAACGTCGTCTTGGAGTTTGACGACGGCTACCGCTACAAATTCGATGACCTGCACCAGGGAACGACGGGGACCTTCGCTGGCGTCGGCAGCTACAGCGGCCGCGTGATTACCAAGTGCTGGGTGAAGTCGGGCTGTAATGAAGCCAGCGACGGCAGCGGATACGGCGAGCTGTTTGCGGATACCAACGCCGCCGTGAAAACGGCGTTCCAGGTGAACAATGTGCCGTATCCTTATGCGTCGGGCAGTTGGGACGAATACATCAACTATTGCCGCCACGACGCGGACGTCATCAAAGCCGGTTATCGCAACAAGTACGGGGGAATTACGCTGGCCAATTTCTGGCTGGCGAAAAAGTACAACTCGTGGCAAACGGCTGATCTCTGGAAGGCGCCTCACTATCCGTTCCATGCGGTGAAGAACGGCTTTTCGCTTTTCCTGACGTTCCTGGATGATCTTGATTTCGGCGACGAGGTCGGGATCGTCTCGTACGACGAAAACTCGCGCGTCGAACATACGCTCAACGAGCATGGCGTTTACGCGACGCTCGGCGGCGACAATATCAGCGACGACTATGCGACGCTCGACCTGATCCAACATCACAAGCAAGCGGGCCACTATGGTTCGTACACGGGGATGGGGCATGGCGTCAGCGAGGCGAAGCAGTTGCTCGCGGGCCAATCGCGGGACGGAGCGCGCCCGACCATGTTAGTCATGACCGACGGCCTGGCGAATCGTTATCCCAGTAACTGGACGTTGCCGTACGACTGGGATTGGGCTGATTACGCCGACACGGACGGCGACGGCGTCGCCGACTATTCGACCAGCGACCGATCGAAACAGTACGCCTTCTACGAAGCGGTCCAGGCCCGCAAGAACGGCGTGACGATTCATACCATGAGCGTCGGCCTCGACGCCGATCGAGCTTTGATGTCGGCGATCGCCAACGCCGGCGGCGGAATTCACATCGAAGTTCCCGGCGGATCGACCGTCGCCGAGATGCAAGAACAATTGCTAGACGCGTTCGGAAAGATTGCGGCCAAGGTTCCGCCGCCGCAATTGGTTTACGAACTTGAGACGAACTAGCGTGAGACGTGTCCTGCCGGATGGTCGGCGGCGACTTCGGTCGTCGCCGGCCATCCTCCCTGGAGACCGGCAGAAAAGAGAAAGAAGCGAAGTCTTGTTGCGTGTGTTGCCCGTTGCCGGCAAAGGCCGCCCTGTCCTGAGGGCGGCCTTTGTCTTTCTTGCCCCGCGCCGACGGTGAAATTGTCGCGGCCAGCGGCTAAACTGGGACCAACGGCTCACCGATTCGCTTCCCGCCTTGATTGACGCTTATGTTCCCTCGTACCGCCAGTTTGATCGCGCTCTGTTGTTTCGCTTCGCTCCTCTCGGCCGGCGAGTACAACCCGGTCAAGAACATCGGCGACAAAGCGCCCGAGTGGAAAGAACTCCCCGGCGTCGACGGCAAGAAGCACTCGCTCGCTGATCTCGCCGCGAAGGAAGTGATCGTCGTTGCATTCACGTGCAACACGTGTCCCTACGCCGTCGACTACGAAGATCGCTTGAACAAACTAGCGGCGAAGTACGCCGCGGCTGACAGCCCAGTCGCCGTCGTTTCGATCAACTGCAATTTGACCGCCGACGATTCGCTCGACGCGATGAAAGAACGCGCGGAAGAGAAAAAGTTTGCGTTCGCCTATCTGACCGACGCTTCGCAAGAGAGCGGCAAGCAATTTGGGGCGACGCGGACGCCGGAGTTCTTCGTGCTGAACAAAAAACGCGAGATCGTCTACATGGGCGCGCTCGACGATTCGACCGACACCGACAAGGCGAAGACCAATTACGTGCAACTGGCGATCGACGCGGCGCTTCAGGGCCAGCGTCCGGAGAAAACCGAGACGATCGCGATCGGTTGCAATATTCGGTACAAACGTTCGCGACGATAGTCGTCGCGGGCCAGCTCAATTTCCTCCCCCCCCTACCCTGCACTTTGGAGTTTCCCCATGCGGATTCTTTGTTCGCTCCTTTGCCTGTTGGCGCTCGCCGCGCCGGGACTCGCGGAAGAGGCCAAACTGAAAGCGCTGATCCTCGACGGGCAAAACAATCATGGCGTCTGGCCGAAGACGACGCAGATGATGAAAGCCGATCTGATCGCGACGGGACTCTTTACCGTTGATGTGGCGACGACCGAGCCGAAATCGACGGAAGGCTACGCGCCGGAGTTTAAGAACTACGACGTCGTCATCAGCAACTACAACGGTCAGGCCTGGCCGAAAGGGACGCAAGAAGCGTTTGTCGACTACGTGAAGAACGGCGGCGGTTTCGTCGTCGTGCACGCCGCGAACAACGCCTTCGGCGATTGGCCCGAATACAATCGGATCATCGGCCTCGGCGGTTGGGGCGGACGCAACGAGAAGTCCGGCCCCTACGTCTACTTCGACAAAGAGGAAAAGCTGGTCCGCAATACCGACGCCGGCGGCGGCGGCCATCATGGCGCACAGCATCCGTTTCAGATCGTGGTGCGCGACGCCGAGCACCCGATCACCAAGGGAATGCCCAAGGCTTGGATGCACACGCAGGACGAACTTTACGATCTGCTCCGCGGCCCCGGCGAGAACATGCACATCCTGGCGACCGCTTACGCCGATCCAGGCAAAGGAGGAAGCGGCCGGCACGAACCGATGCTGATGACGATCGACTACGGCGACGGACGAATCTTCCACACGCCGATGGGGCACGGCGACTATTCGATGGAGTGCGTCGGCTTCATTACGACCCTCTGCCGCGGCGCCGAATGGGCCGCCACCGGCAAGGTGACGCAGCCGGTTCCGGTCGACTTCCCAGCCCCCAATGAGGAGAGTAAACGTTCGTCAAAATAGGGGGAATCAAAAGCAAGCTTATACTGCCTGTGACGGGTGTCGATCTTTTCGACTCCCGTTTTTTTGTGTCCAAAGCTCCTCCGAACGGGGTAATTCCCGCAAAAGTTCTGATTGGTTGAGTTTTTTGCCTATCTGATTTCGAGAAGAGTCACAATAATCGGCGCGAATCTGCCTTTTCTATGTTCATCTCATATCCCGTAGGCTCGTTTATGGAAAAAAGAAACGCTTTTACGCTTGTGGAGCTGTTGGTTGTGATCGCAATCATTGGCGTCCTCATTGCTTTGTTGCTTCCGGCAGTCCAGCAGGCCCGCGAAGCGGCTCGGCGCATGTCATGCACCAACAACATCAAACAGCTTGTGCTTGCGCTGCATAACTACGAGTCCTCGTTCAAGGTCTTCCCGACCGGACGCGTAGGGTGCGACGGCGCTTGCAGCCCGACCAACGGCCCCGGCACCAGCGGCTTCGTGTTACTGCTGCCGCAGCTGGAACAACAGAATCTATACGATCAGTTCGCTCCCTATGGACCGGGCAGTGCGTATCCCGCGAACCTCTCGACGACCGTCCTGTCGCAGCGTCCCGACGCTTTCGTCTGCCCCAGCTCGATCATGCCGGAAACGGTCAACCTGAGCGGCAAAGATTGGGCGACCTCCAGCTATGCGTTTTGCTCGGGTCACTACGGTCCAGACCAAGGGATCGGCTCGAAAGTGAAGTGGGAAAACAGCGGCATGTTCATCTATCGCGACTCGAAGAAAATTGCCGACGCGACCGACGGCTTGACGAACGTCTTCGTCATCGGTGAGGTCGTCGACGGCGATGACCAGCGGGGCCGCAATCGCTGGGCGACCGCCGGTCGCTTGGAAGATTCGCTCCGTTCGACTCGTAACCCGGTCAACACGTACCCGGGCCTAGGCGAAACGACCAGCCCCTACGGCATTCCGCTGAACGCCGCGTTCGCCAGCCGTCATCCGGGCGGCGCCAACTTCGGCTTTGGCGACGGTTCGGTCTCCTTCATTGCCGAAACGATCAACCTGACCGTCTATCGCAATCTCGGTCGTCGCGACTCGGGCGTGCCCAAGTCGTACTAAGGCGGAAAGGGAAACGATCCATGTTGCGAATGACTATGTGGTCCGCGATCGCGCTGGCTGCGATTGCGGCGATCGGCTGCGGCGGTAGAACCGAAAAGATCGTCCCCGTCTCGGGGACGGTATTCGTCGATGGAGAACCGATGAAAGCGGGCGTGGATGGCTTTATCACGCTCGCCCCTCCCAGCGGTCGCCCGGCGATCGGCAAGATCGACGGCAGTACCGGCCGCTTTACGTTAACGACGTACGAAGAAGGGGATGGCGCGGTCGTCGGCACGCATGAAGTGAGCGTGACGGTCAATGCGATCGGACGCGGCGGCAATCCGGCTTCGCTGATCCCCGAGAAATACCAGGATCTGTCGACCTCTGGCCTGACGGCCAAAGTCGACGGTCCGACCGATTCGCTGAAGATCGAATTGGAAGGCCCGCTCAAGACGAACGTGAAATCGTACGATCCGCGAGCGCTGGGGGATGACCCTGGTTTCTAAACGAAATGGTTAGCCCCGATAGCTGCGGCTATCGGGGCCGACATCGTCGGCAGGAAGCATCGAGCCGCGGTACGCGGTTTTTCGGCGGTTCACTAGATCAATCGACTTTGCCGATCTCCACTAGCGTCGACCGGGCTTTGATGCTTCTGACGGCTACGCCGCCCCGACAGCGGAGCTGTCGCGGCTAACCAATGACGGTTACTTCAACGACGTGCTCAACTGCTGGAACTTCGGCTTCCACTTGGCGCCGCCGAGGTCGGGGTAGAGCGTTTGCAGGTAGAGGAGCAGTTTGCCTGCTTCTTCTTTTTCGCCAAGAGCGATTTGCAGCCGGGCCGTTTCGTATTTGGCCTGGTACCAGCGATCGGATTGCGGTTGGCTCATGCGAGACCCGATCAGGCGCCAGATGCCGAGCGCTTCGCGCTGCTCGGCGGCGGTTCCGTCGGTAGCGAGAAGTTCGGCCAGGGCGACTTGCAACTGCACATCCTTTGGCCGAGCCGCCACGACGCCGCGCATTTCGGTGAGGGCCGAGTTTCGATCGCCAGAGGCGGCGAGCGCTTCGGCTTCGAACTTTTGCAGTCGCGCTTGTTGGGTCGGCGAAAGTTGAGCCGCGCGCGGTTTGAGTTGTTGGATCGCTTGCAGCTCGAGCTGCGCAAGTTTCTGTTTGGCGTCGCCGCCGGCGGTTTGGCTGATCTGCTGGAGCGCGGCGATCATCTGATACAGCTTCTCCGGCTCGCCGCCGCTCACTTCGGACAAGGCCGCCGCGGCGCCTTGTTGATCTCCGCCGCCGGCCAGCGCGACGACCAGCAGCGATTGCATCCGGCTGCGCCAATCGGCGGGAGCGTCGGGATCGGCTTGCAACGCCAGACGAATCGTCGTTTGCGCCGTCGGATAGCCGTCAGGCGTGTAGAAGAGAAGCAATTCGGCGAGCGATTCGGCCGCGGTACGTCGCGCTTCGATCGACGGAGAGGTGAGTGCGTAGCTTTCTAAAAACTTGCGCGCCTTCGCGACGTCACGCGGCAAGACTTCTCCGGCGGCGCCCCCTTTCGCGTACTGATCGCGCACGGCGGTCGCCGCCAGGATCGCCGCATCGGCCGCTTGGGCGAAGTCGGGTGGAATCGGCAACAGCGTATCGAACGCATCTCGCGGCTCGCCGGCGGCCAATTGATATTGGGCGAGCCAGATTCGCGCCGTGTACGACGCGGCGCCGGTCGGCCAATGAATCAATTGTTCCCGCAGTTGATCGACGTACGTTTTGCCGTCGATGCTCGGATCTGCTCGCATCGCGAGCGACTGGTAGTAGGCGGCGGTCAGATGCGTTTCGTCGGCGCCTTCCTGCGACGGAAAGAGATTGGCCAGCTGTCGGAGGCGCTTCGACGCGTCGCCGTAGCGTTGTAGTTTCGCCAGGACGGCGGCCGAAGTTTGCCGCAGCTGAAACTCGCGGGCCGAATCCTTTTCTTCTGCGGCGGCCGCGGCCGCACGATCGTAGGTGGCGATTGCGTCTTCGTATTGTTCGCGGCGATAGTAGCCGTCGGCGGTTCGTTGCAAGAGATCGATATCTTTGGTGCCGGCCGACTGGGCGTTTTGCGTCAGCAGCAGTTCGGCGCGACGCGACCAGTAGGGGCCGTACAATTGTTCGAGATCGCGGATGACCGCCGACGCTTGCGTTTGCCACCTCTGCGCGGTGGCGTCGCCGTTTTTGGCCGCCGCTTGCCAGAGGGCGATGTAGGTCTGGAAGTAGGCGAAGTCGAGCTCCGGCGAAGTGACCCCTTGCAGGGTCCGTCCTTGCGAGATCAACTTCTGGGCGACGTCGAGTTGCCCCGCGTCGATTGCTAACAGGATTTGTTCCGCCTTCGCTTTCAGCAGCACTTCGGCCGGCGGAGAATCGGCGGCGAGCGCCGTAATGGCGCCGTCCGCATCGGCATAGCGTTCCAACAGTCGTAGCATTCGAATCTGGGCCAAGCGACTCGGCCAGGTAATCGGCGACTTGTCGCCGAGCTTTGTCAGGGGATCGAGCGTCTGCAGCGCGAGCAACAGCGAGTTCTGCCGATCGAGACTTTCCGGCGGATAGGTGAGGGCCTGATTCTCGAGCGCGCGGGCCAGTTCAAACTGCAAGTTGCGCGACAGACCGGTCAGCTCTTCGGCCGATAGCCCCGGCGTGCCGCGCTGCATTTCGGCGGCGATGCCAAGCCGTTTCGCTTCGGCGATCAGCCCTTCCAACTGAGCGATCGATTTACGGAGAAGCAACTGCGTTTGCTCGACCGGCTCGGCGCCAGGGGCGCCAAGTTCCGACTCTTGCCGAATCTGTTCGGCGTGGGTGAGGTTCGCCAGCGCGGCTTGCGCTTCGACCAGCACTTGCCGCGGATCGCCGCCGAACTGCCGCGCGAATTCAGCCGGCACGCGCTGCGCGGCGTCCCACCAACGGTTTCGCTCGCCGGTCGGCGAATTGAGAGCATGGGCCGCGAAGGTACGGATCAACTCGCCTGCCAGAACGGCCCGCTCGGCCGGATCTTGATTGGGCGCGACTAACTGCTCGGCGGCGTACTTTTCCGCCAACTCATAAAGTTGCCGTTGTCTCAGACCGGTGATCAATCGCACGTTGGCCGAATCGTCCGCCAAAGTAGCGCCAGCGCAGAACAGCAGCGCCAGGCAAACGAAAAGGCGAATTATCCGAAGTTGCAGCATGACGATCGGTTAGCTTTTCGCGTCGACGGCGAATTGAATGTCTTGAAAGTTGAGTTCGCGAGCCAGGTCGTAGATGTCGATCACGTCTCCCACGCCGACCGTGCCGTCGGCGTCGATCACCAGCGGCACGTCGTTTTTGATCGTGGCCAGCACTTGCATCAGCTGACGGACTTCGGGGAGCTTGTAGCGCGGTTGATCGTTCACCTTCCAGACCAGGCGATCGTTTTCCATCGTCAGGCGAACCACCACTTGCTCGAAGTCGGCCATCTCCGGCGGCGGCTGGACGTTGGCGCCGGTCCCCATCGGCGGCGTGATCGTGCTGGGGAGCGAATACTCGACTACTTGGAAACTGGCGGTCCAAAGGAAGAAGACCAGCAGCAGAAAGACGACGTCGATCATCGGCGTCATCGCGATCTGCAAACTTTGGCGGTCCATGTAAGGAGAAACGCGGCGCATCAGCGAGCATCCTCCTTCCGGATCACGGCGAAGTTGACGTTCCAGACGCCGGCCTCGGCGGCGGCCAGCATGATCGGTTTGACGTATTCATACGGCACGTTGCGATCGCAGCGGATGCGGACTTCCAAGTCGTCGCCTGACTGGCCGCGCTGAAACTCCAGCCGCTTGCCGATCTCTTCCAGCGTTACCGCTTTGCCGGCGAGCAAGATTTTTCCATCGCGCTCGACGTTAACCACCACCCGCGGACTTTGATCGTCGACGATCTCGGTTCCCGTTTCGGCGGTCGGCAGCGGCAGCGGCAACTGGCTTTCCTGCTTCGCCAAATGGCTCGAGACGAGAAAGAAGATGATCAACAGGAACACGACGTCGATCATCGGCGTCATGTTGAAATCGAATTGTCCTGGCCGCAGGTTGGCGTGGATCTTCATCCGCTACGTTCTCCCCGGAGCGGCGGCGGCCGCCTGACGACGGCGACGTTTGAGCGGAGTGAAGACCTGCTGCGCTTCGTACGCGCATTCGGCGACCAGTTCGTCGACCCAGTTGCGGAAGACGGCGAAGGCGCCAAGCGATGGAATCGCGACGAGAAGCCCGCCCACCGTGGTGACGAGCGCTTGATAAATCCCTTCCGCCAGGTCGGCAGCGCCGGCGGCGCCTTGCGTGCTGGCGACCTGCTGGAAGGCGAAGATCATCCCGGTTACCGTGCCGAGGAGCCCGACCATCGGCGCGATGTTGCCGATCACCGAGAGATACTCGATCTTGCGGAAGAGCCGCGCCGATTGCTCGGCGACCGAGTCCTCGAGCGCCTTCTCGACGCCGCTCCAGCCGCTGTCGAGTTCGGCGATGCCGCTGAGCAGGACGAAGGTGAGGAAGCTGGGATGGGCGTGGCAAACTTTCTCCGCCTCTTTCACGTTGCCGGCGACCAGCAGATCGCGCACTTCGTCCGCGACTCCGGGCGGGGAAAGCTCTTTGTGGCGAATCGCCATCGCATGTTCGAACACCAGGTAGGCCGCGGTGAGCGACAGCGCAAGGAGCAACAGCATGATCAAGTTGCCGACGATCCCGCCCGAGAGGAGGATGTCGATAAAGCCGGTCCCTTGCGGCGGCGCGGCCGGCGCCGTTTCGACTGGCGTAGTGCCAGCCGGCGCTGCGGCGTCTTGCGCCATCAGCAAGTTGGCGGCCGACGGCTGCTGCGTGGTGAACCAGTAGCCGCCGCCGATCAGCATCAGCGCGAGGGACCAGATCATAATACGGGTCAAGTTCGCCAAGTTCGTCTCCTTACGGCGCTTCGTCGCCAGCTTTTTCCATCCGCGCAGAGGCTTCGCGCCCAATTGCGCCAGCGGCGGGGTAGTCGGTGATGATTTCGCGATAGAGACGCTTCGCTTGGGCGGGGCGTCCCATCGTTTCGAGTTGTTTGCCGGCTCGCAGCAGCGCTTCGGCCGCCAGCGGTCGGTCGACGTTGTCGAGAATCGGGATCCGTAGATACTCGATCGTCGCTTGTTCGTGTTGATCGTCGCGGGCCAGCGCGTCGCCTAGCAATAGTCGTGGTCCGCTTTGCACGTTGGACGGCAGACGTTCAAGCTGTTTGCGGCGGGCGGCGACTTTGTCGGCGTCCTTAACCGGCGGTTCGGTCCGCCAGAGCTGCATGTCCGCCAGGATCGCCAATTCGGCCGGGGCCGACGTCTTTAATCTCTGGAGCACGGCGATCGCTTGCGTTCGTTCGGCGGCGCTCAAGAGGAAGCTGGCGCCCATCAACTGGGCGTAGGGGGAATCGCTTCTCTCGAGCCAGCCGATCGCGGCGCGATGCAAGTTGACGTCCGGCTCGCCGGTCTTCCAGGCAAGCGGCATTGCATCGAGGTACGGCGTGTAGGGATCGGACGCGACCAACGCCAAGAAGGCGTCGCCGGCGGCGTCGTTACGGCCGAGATTGCGCCGGCAACGTGCGGTCTCGGCGATCAGCAGCCGTTTGACCCACGGCCGCATTTCCGCGCGATACGCTTCTTGGAACGCGATCTCGGCCTCGGCGAATTTCTTTTGGGCGAACAGCGCTTGCGCTTGGCGCATCTGCTCGGACCAGTCGGACTCGACCTTCGCCACTTTGGCGGCCGGGATCTCGATCTGGCGCCCGCTGAGAGTCGTCATCGTCAGCGTTTCGCCGGTGTAATCGTTGATCTGGCCGACGTAAACTTCGGGCGCGCGGGATTCGACGCTGCGCTGGAGATAGACGCGATCTTCCGCAACGGCGACGACGGCGCTGCCGAGCGTCAGCAGTGCGATCAGACTAAGGCGAACGAGGTTCAACGGCGCGGCCTCAACTTCGAGGTATCGACGTAGGCGTGTTGTCCCCCGTTTTCCTCGGCCAGGCGAACCAGGAAGTTCCGGCGTCCGTCCCACGGGCCAACGCCGAACTCGATGGTGTTGATCACGGCGCTCCGGTTGCGGCGGCGGATGTCGGCCATCTCCTCTTCGGTGGGCGAACCGTCGGCGTCGGTCAAAAAGAAGATGACGTCGGCGTTCATCTGCAGCGCCATGTGGAGCGCCTTGAGATGGTTGGTCCCGCCGGTCGCCGAGATGCTGCCGACGAATTGTTCGGCGAGCGCTTTTCCTTGATCGTCCGCGAACATCAGCCGCGGCGTGCCGCCGAGCGGATTGAAGACGCGCGGCTCTTCGTTGTAGAAGATGATTTGAAACTGATGGAGCTTGTCGAGATCGCGGAGGCTCGTCAGGAGTTCGCTCTTCGCCGCGGCGAGCGGACGTCCGGCGGAGTTCCCCATGCTGCCGGAGCGATCGAAGACGTAGGCGAACTTGCTGCCGGTTCCTTCGATGCCGAAGACTCGCGTCTTGCCGGCGCCGTCGAGACCCGCTTTGCTTCCTCCTCCACCGCCGGTGAGTCCGCTTGCGCTGGGCAAGCCTGACGTCTGCGAGGCGGCGTCTCCCGCGTCGCCGGTCGGCAGGAAGCCGGCCATATCAAGCGGGGGCTGATCGACCGACGGTAAACTTTCGGAGAGGGACGAATCGGCGGTCGACGTGGAGCTGGCGGCCGACTCGTTGTCATCGGAATCGCCGTCGACATATTCAGTCCGGCCGTCCGAGCGTTCGGCCAGCACGATGCCGCCGCTGCGGCTTGGTTCGCTCGCCGCGCCGCGAGGTGTGGTGCGGATGGTGATCGCCAACACTACGATGATCGTCACATGGACCAGCATCGACATCGCCCAAGCCGGCATCGCAAAGCGGCGCGCGGCTTTCTCGCTCTCGGCCTCAGGCGGATGGATCGGCGTAATCATCGGACGGTCGTAAGTTGTTGTTGGGAAAAGGAGAAACGCGCTCTCGGCGCGGATTCTAGAGGGACGCTTACCTGGGGTCAACGTTGGATAAGCCATCACCGCTGCTAGCGGCGTCGTCCCACTTACGTATTATGCCCCGTTTTCGGATTTTGAAACAATTTTGGGGAGGGGAACCGATTTCGAGGAAGCGCGAGCCATCTAAACGGCGGTCGGCTTGTCGCAATCGCGGGGGTTTTCGGAGAGCAGGCGACGAATCGCCGAGAGGGCGGCGTCGAAATTGTCGGGCGCCAGAAACCCTTGGTGAACCCAATACTTGCGATTCTTCCGCCCGCTGATCCACCGCCCGCTAAAGGCGATGTCGCGTCCCTTGGTTTCGACTTCGTAGTTGCGGACTTCGTCGATGGTGAAAGTCCGTTCCGCCTCGTCGGCTAACATCGGCGCCGTCACGTCTCCCCAGAAGCAGCCATTCAAAACCAGGACTCGTTGGCTGGTGACCGCGTAGAGCATCTTTTCCTGGAGTCGTCTTTTGAAATAGGGAGCGAGCAGGCCCCGCCAGCCGACGGCGATGAAGAGGCTGGAGACAAGCGTCATGATCAGAACGAACGGCGACTGTTCGGCAATCGCCGTCCAAATAGAAATGACCGCTCCGGCTCCGCCCACAATCGCCAGGATGCCGCCAAACGCCATCTCTCCGAGCGTTTCGCTCCACTGCTTGTTCAGGTCGGATCGGCCGAGGTAGTAGACCTCTTCGCCCGGTTGCAGATGGGGGCGCACTTGCGGCAAAAGGGGATGCGCCGTCAGCGGCGTTTCTTTGGCGGGAGGCAGGTGAGCCGCATCGCGCTGCTCAAGTTCTGACTTCAAGAGATCGATCAGCCGTTCGGCGCCTGGGAGCAAACCGACCGGCAAGCGTACCTGCATGCCGTCGCGAAAGTGGATCGCCGTCCGGACGTCGGTCTCGGAACCGGACGAATGAGGGCGATGCGTTTTGACGCTTTCCAGTTGGTTCAAGTATTGCTGGTGGACCGTTGGCCACAGAACGGTCCGAAAGCTGAGCAGCTCATTCTCGAGCCGGAACCAGCGAATCGTCCCAAGCCAGGGACGCAGCACCAGATAGTAGCCGCCGGTCAGACTCAGCCCGCTGGTGACGACGGCGAGCGCGAGAAAGACCCACGGCGTTTGCATCTGCACGCCGGGTCGGCCGATGCCGAGCGCCAGCATCATCATGCCGAAGAGGGAGAGTCCGATCAGCAAGATGACGACGAAGATCTGTTTGACCATTACGGTCGCAACCGACGCGATGTCGAGATTCCCTTCCAGCCGATCGCTGCCGCGCTGGACCTGGGCGAGACAAAGCTTGGCAAGTTCCAGGCCGTTCTCCAGCGAGCGAAAGTCGATGTAGATCGAACTGCCGTCGCGCAGTCGAATGCGGACGCCGTGTTGATTGGTTTCCCAGGCCGGCATATCAACGACGTCATCGAGCGGAACCGACCGACGCGCGCGAAGCGGCCGGGTGAAGGTGAGGTTCGTTTCGTCGGCTTCGAACCAGGTGAGCAGGCTCATGATCCAGATCAAGATCGTCAGCAACCCGGCGACGCCGATGATCAGGGTCATGCCGCCGATGAGATATTGCCCCGGAAAATTGCCAGTCAGCGAGACGATCGCCGTCGCCAACGAACCGCCCGACAGCAGAAACGCCGCTGCGTATCGCTGCAAAAACTGGCGCCAGGAGAACTGCCCGGTGAGACTGACCATGGTTTTCCCCGCGTGGATGACGCGATTGCCGCGAAAAGGGGACGATCCGAGCGCCCGACGTTGCTGGGCATCCTCCCCCGAGCGGAGATTTCCCTTATAATTCAAGGATTATCGCCGTCCCCATTTTCCCGAGGTGGAAAGTGGCTCTTTGAGGAGTTGTCCGTTGCCGCTGCAAGTCGTTCATTATCCGCATCCCACGCTGCGTTACAAATCGAAACCGGTCAAACGGGTCGACGCTGATCTGCGCAAGATCGTCGACGAGATGTTCGAGCTGATGTACGAGAACCGAGGCATCGGACTGGCCGCCAACCAGGTTGACCTGCCGATTCGTCTGTTCGTGGTGAACCTCTCCGGCACGAAGGGGGAAGGAGAAGAGCTGGTCTTCATCAACCCGGTCATCTCGCGCCCGAAAGGGAACGAGGAAGGGGAAGAAGGCTGCTTGAGCTTGCCGCAGGTCTATGGACCGGTGAAGCGCCCAGCCGAGATCCAGCTCGACGCCTACAACCTGCAAGGTCAACTCTTCAGCAAGCGAATCGACGGCATGCTGGCCCGCGTCGTGCAGCACGAAACCGATCACTTGGACGGGATCATGTTCTTCGACCGGATGCAACCGGCCGCGCTGCAAGAGATCGCCTACGACATCGAAGAGTTCGTGATCGACTACAAGAGTCGCAAGGATGTCGGCGGATTGCCGACCGACGAAGAGATCGCCGAACGGCGGCAGCAGTATGAAGAGACGTATTGCTAACGGCGATGGGGAACGACGAACAAACGCATAACGCCCCAACATGGCGAACTACGAATGGTTCGCCATGTTGGGGCGTTTTTTCTGGGTGAACGCCTTACGCGTCCCCCTTCGGCTCACGTCCCTTCGGGTTCGTGTCCCGATTCGTTTTCCATGTCTTCGATGTACCGCCGGAGGCGTTCGTTTTCGTCTTGCATGTCTTTGATGCGGAGCATGTTCGAGACCCGCTTGAGCAGCTCGACTTTGTTGACGGGCTTCGAGAGGAAATCATCCGTTCCGGCAGTAACCGCACGTTCGATGTCTCCTAATTCGTTGAGCGCCGTCACCATCAGGATCATGATCCGCGAGGTGGCGGGGTCGCTCTTCAGTTTCTGGCAAACTTCAAAACCGCTCAGCTTCGGCATCATCACGTCGAGCAAGATCAAGTCGGGCTTGAACGACGCCGCTTTGTCGAGCGCATCTTGGCCGTTGACGGCGATTTCAGTCTCGCAATCGACCCCGGCGAGGTACGCTTCCAGCAGTTCAACGTTGGCTTGATTATCGTCGGCGATCAGGATTTTGTTGGTGTCGGCCATCTGCCCCTTTCCGTAGGCGAATATCTCGTTTCCTACGGAATTATAAGAGGAATCTCGGCAGACGAGAATGACGCTAGTTCGCCGCGACTCGGCGCCTGGTCGGCGCGGCCTGGCTCAGCTCCTGGCGGTATTCGATCGGCAAGACTTCCCGCTCGAGCACCTCCGGATCGTAAGTGGTCCATGTTTCCCGAATTCGACTGGCGTAGACCCGTCGCATGACGTGCATGTCGCGCCAGTAGCTGACGTAGGCGTCTTTGCTCCAGTCGCGCTGCGGCATTTGGCCGGGGCTTTTGATCAGCCGCCAGGCGCGAACCTGGAAGCGGCCGTGCGAACTGTCCCAGTCATAAAAAATGAGCTGGTCGATCACATGACGCCCTTGTTGATCGTAAAGGTGGTTGACCTCAATCAGGTCAACTTTATCGACGGCGGCCGTTTCCTGGGGAGCGGCCCCGGCGATCGCGAGCGTTAGAAGGCCCGCAGCGATGAGACTATTCATGCTCGTGTCCTTTCATCCATCCTTGGTTGAGGGATATACCCCTCGCCCTGTTCCGATAGCGGCGAAGGGTCGGCGAGACTCAGCGACGTAATGCCGCATGCGAAGAATGCTATGGCGAAATCTATGCCAATTCGTATGCGGGCTGCCGAAGTCCGGTCGTTAACCGATAGCAGCTAATGGCTTGCGGAAAATAAGAAATTCAGAAGCTAGGTCGCAGACACTATCGGTGAAATTGATAATGCGCGACTTTTTCGCGGTTCATGAAGAAAAATGCCTAACCGCTGCGCATGTGGGCGGCGAGAGTCGCCAGGATCTTTAGCAATAAAAAAAGGGGAGCCGTAAACGGCTCCCCTTTTAAGTTTAGGGTTTGCGGTCCGCCTTACGATTTTGTCGAATCGTCCGGCATCCGGACCATCTCGACCTTCTCGGTCTGGCCGCTAGCGTAGTGGATCAGGACCGGGGTTTGGTCCTTCGTCAGGCTATCCAGATCGGTCTGGAAGGTGACGCTTTGGTTGTCGCCGATCTGCCAGGCGACTTGCTGCGTCTTCAGATCGACGGCGCCATGGACCGGCTGACTGTTGCCGGTCAACGCGTGGTAGTAGGTTCCGGCGATCCCGCCCGACTTGCTGACCGCCAATTGCAGCAGCATCTTCGACGAGGTCGCGTCGGGGCTGTCGACGATCGCGTAGACCCCCAGCGGCATCCATTGTTCGCCGTCGTCGGCGCCCACTTCATTCGCGGTCGAGGCCAACTGCGAAGCGTCGGCCGCTTGTTGGGTGGCGTAGGCGGTCTGGTCTTCGACGGTCGCCCCTTCTGGGTAGTAGTACGAGTCGCTGTAGACGTAGGTGGTCGGCGTCGCCGCAGATCCGACGATCCAGCCGGCCAGAGCGCCGAAACTGGCCGCCGCCCAAGCGTCGGCGTGCGGATACTTGTACTGCCAGGCGTTCGGATGGCCGGCGTACCAGGCCGGGGAGAACGGTTTCGGTCCGTTGTTCCAGTAGCCGCTGACGTTGTTGTAGATCTGCCCGTTGCGAGCGTTGACGTTGATCTGGTTGTTGTTGATGTTGACGTTGCGGTCGTTCACGTTCGTGTTGTTCTGACGAATGTTCGTCTGACGAGCGTCGACGTCGCGATCGGTCACATTGCGGTCGGTCAGGTTCAGGTTGTTTTCGGTCAGATTGCGGTCGCTCAGATCGCGATTGGCCGGGTTCACATTGTCGCGAGCGCCGTCCAAGCCGAGGAAGTTGTTGAGCTGATCATTGCTCGGGCGACCACTGCCAATGGCGTTGCGATCGCCGAGCGACGCGCCGCTTCCTTGGAACTTGTCGAGGTTGCTCCCTTCCAGGGCGCTCGACAAGCGAGAGTTGCCGCCCAGGTTTTGCAGGCTGCGATCGCCGCTTCCCAGGTTGCTGCCGCCGGCGCTCGGTCGCGAAAGATTGCTGAGGTTTTGGCCGCCGCTAAAGTTGCCGCCGCTGAAGCTTCCGCCTGAGGGCCGAGCGCCACCGAGATTGCCGCCGCCGGAAGGACGAGCGCCGCCGCGCGGCCCCGCTTCCACGGTGAGCGGAGCGACAAGCAGAAGAGCAAGGGTGATCGAGAGTGAAGTAAGACGCAACATGGCGGCCAGTTCTCCATGACGAAGCGACAAATACGGGACGCCGCGGAGGGACGTCTTCCATCTTCAACATGGCATGGAAATGACGTCGTCGCGGGAGAGGGACACGCAGAAGGTCCCTGACCCCCGACAATCGGCCCGGCCCGATTGCTGCAAACGGGGCAATCGTTACGACCGATTCGGCGAGGAGTCGGCTACTAACACTACTCGCGCAATCGCGGTCAGGTTTGAGGAGAACGGTAAGGATTTTCGTCGTCGGGCATGGGAGCGAGCGGAAGCGAGTCCTTTTCCTCTTCGTGCGTCAGGTCGTCTCGCCGCTTCCAACCGTCCACGTGAGCGGAAAAGTCGCTGGCCTGGGCGAGACCGGGAAACGCGTCGAACGGAATGCGGATCGCCGACTTTTGTTGCAGGTCTCGGATATGAATCAACTTGAAGGGGAAGGAGACTTGCCCCACGGCAGGCCAGCGCAATGCGACGATCGACAATGGACTACGCTCGACCACACCTCGCGGCGTAATTTCGACGGTTCTTTTCGTTAGCAACGTAGCGGGGACTCGCCAGCGATTGATCACCTCTCGAACCAGCATCAACATCGCGAATGAAGTTCCATAGGCGAATACCAGGATCACGGCGACTAATGCGAATTGTTGTAATGCGTGGAACGGAGTAATCACTCCGCTCTTTAAGCGTTGGCCGAAGTCGAAATAGGACAGATAGGCGAGAAGTCCATTGCTTGCGGCCCAAAACAAAAACGCGACACCGTAGTCGTAAATCGTTTTCCGCGAGATACCGACCGATTTCATCGCCCCGGTCCAGTCGGTTGCGACGTTGCTATAGGTGACTGAGAAGCGTTGGTCGTCGTGAGTCCACTCCGGCAGGAAGGAATCATCCATGGTGGGAATGTCGCGCGCTGCGGCATGATAGGCGTGCGCCGCCGCAGCGAATTCGCGAGCCGCTTCGGGAGCGACGAAATGGCGATCTTCGATAATGTAGTAGCGTTCTAGCGGGTAAGTGATCACCAGCGCGTGATCGACATGCGACACCGAGTCGATGGCGAGCCACGATTGGCGCACGCGAAAGTCAACATGTTCCAATTCCAGGAAATCGGGCGAAATTCGCATTCGCACTTTTCCGGGCACGAACGTCGTTCTGCGAAGCTCATTCAGCGCCCGGAAAGAGAGCCAACCGGCCAAATAGAAGGCTACGGCAAGTCCGGTCGCGCCGATTGCCCAGAAACGCGAGGATGGGAGAATCGCGAAAGCCGGGACTGCGGAGAGCAACGCGAACAGAGGCATGGTTAGCAGAGACGCAGCGACTGTCGCCTTTGGTAACGCCCTAGCCAAATGCCGAACGTCTTCCGGCTGGTTCTCGAATTCGACTTCCATCGGAGTTTCGCCTAGGCATGCGGCGAACGAAAAGGATTCGCGTCGTCGACGATTTCCGCGGTGACCAATTCATCGTCGGTCACATTGGCGGCTTCGATCGCCGAACTGTTCCATGCCACCATATCGTCCAGGAACGCTTCGGCCGCCGACTCGTCGGGGAAGGCCGATACCGGGACGATGATCGCCGGAACCCCTGCTACGTCGTTGATGCAAAGAAGTTCGTTGTTGCGAACGGCGTCGCCGACGACCGGCCAGCGAATGGCCGACATTGCCCGCTGCGATTGGGAGACGAATCCCTGCGGATAAATCTCGAGGGTACGCGGCTCCAGCCAGGAGGGAGGAATTCGGAGGCGATTGGCCAGTTCGCGCAGCAGCAAAAGGGTCGAAAACGTATAGGCGATCGAGACCAAGGGGAGAAAGAGGAGCAACAGCATCTCCAGCAGCGATGAGAAGGGAGCCTGGCCTGTAGGCTTTTGCAGATCGCGGATCACCAAAAAGGCGAGCAAGCCTGTCGAGAGAATTGCGAAGGAAATCGGATAGAGGTAGCCGAGCCACGACTTTTTCGCCTTGCCGAACGTCTTCAGCGACCAGGTCCACTGGGCGATCGTGTTTTGATACGAGACGGAATGGTGCGTCTGGGCATTGGTCCAAGCGGGGAGGATCGAGCGATCGCCGATCGCCGGATCGATCTCGTTCGCCGCGGCGAGATAGCTGCTGGCCGTTTCCAAGAATTGCTGAGCCGCTTCCGGCGATTCAAAATAATGCTCGCGAATGATGTAGCCCCGCCCCAACGGCTGCATCATGACGATGGCGTCGTCGACGCGCTGCACCGATTCGAGCGACTGCCACGCTTGCCGCGAGCGAAACTCGGGATGTTCCAGTTCAAGGAAGCTGGGAGTGATCCACATCCGAATGCGACCGCGGGTCACCTTGCCGGCCCGAAACAGGAGCCGCGTCTTCCAGAGGATCCAAAACGCGCTCCCCGTCATCGCGAACAACATCACAAAGCCGACGCTCGAAAATCGCGACGCGATGAGCAGACTGCAGGCCGGCGCGGCGGAGAGGAAGACCAGCAGCGGCGCGGTCAACCGAGCCTCGAGGACCTTCCACTTCGACTGCGAACGGAGGGCGTATTGAATGTCTTCCGGTTGGTTTTCGTATATGACTTCCATCACGAGCTGCCAGCGAAAGGAGAAGAGGACCGCCTAAGGGGTGGCGCCATTGTGCCCCACTTCGCGGCGCCGCTCAAGCTTTGGGAGAGCGATACGGGTTTTCTTCATCCACCAGGGGCGAATCGTCGGTCGGCTCTTCTTCCTGCTTGGGTTTTAGCGCCGTCTCGTGCCACACGATCGCTTCCTGGGCGAAATGTTGGGCCTGACCGTAGGTGGGAAACGAGTCCTTTGGCGCGAGGACGCAGACCTGGCCGTCGGCGACGAAGTAGATGAACCCGGTATCGTGCAGGATGCTTTCGTAATACTGCCAGTTCGAGCAATAGATGGCGAACGACGTCATGCTGATGACGCCGGCCGGTGAGATGAAGAGGTTCTGTTTCGCCAGCCATTGATCGGGAACCGTACGTTCCCGGCGCTTCTCTCGCATAAGGAACAGCAGCGAAATCGTCCCGACGTACCAGAAGATCGCCGAGGCGACGAGCGAAAACGCGGCGAAGCCGATGTGCTGCACGTTGAACGCCATGAACATCATCGCAACGAATAGGACCAGGTAGAACGAGTTCCGCGCGACTCGCGAAATCCAGCTGCGCCAGTTCGGATCGGAGCTTCCCTTTTCGAGCGCGTACGCCCAGTCGGATCGAGCGGTTTGATACTCGACGCTCAGGCCCGCTTCGCGCGTCCAGGCGACGAAGAAGTCGTCGTCGTACAAGCCGATCGCGGGCAACGACGCGGTGCGGGCGGCGGCGAGATACGACTGAGCCGTCTGGGCGAACTCACGCATGTCGTCAACCGCGCCGAACGCACGCCGTGGAATGACGAACGAGATCGCCGAGTCGACGTGGATGTGCAGGAAGCTGTCGTGAATGACGATCTCTTGAATATGCGACCAGGCGGTCCGGCCCCGGTTCCACTGGAACTCATGCTCCAGGTAGTTGGGATTCAAACGAAAGCGGATCACGCCGGCGGCCGGCGCGTAAACGTCATCCGGTTTCTGCAATAGCCGCTTCGCATATTGAAACAGCACGCTGAAATAGACGATCCCAATCATCAGCGCGACCCAGCGAAATCCGAGCACCAGGGACGGGATCACGCCGGGAAGACCTACGAGCACGCCGCAAACGATCAACAGCAGATTGGTCCGCCAGGTTTGCTGCGAACTGCCGACGCCCGAGATGGCGGCCGCATCGTGGGAATGACTTTCGAACTCGACTTGCATAAGGCTTTGAATTTAGGCATGGGGAGATCGAAACGGGTTATCGCCGTCGGCCGCTTCCGCCGCAATCGCGTCGTCGGCGACTTCCGCTTCCTCCGGTTGTTGGGCATCCTGCCAGTATAGCTGCGCCTCGTCGGCGAATTCTTGGGCCAGTTGCGGCGTGGGGAAGGCTTTTTTGGGGACGACGCAGATGTGCTGCTGATATTGATTCTTCAAGGCGAGAAACTCGACGTTTTGATCGACCTGCGACAGGTTCTTCCAATCGCCGCAGAGGGTCATCAGGGAGGATTGGAGGAAGTAGCCTTTCGCCCCCATCGTCAGTCGTCGCGGCGTCAGGAACGTCGCCGGCATGCGGATGCGATTCACCCACCGAACCACGGTCGAAGTGCCGATCAGCGCGGCGACAAACCAGACGACCGACGCAAAACACATGAGAATGCCGAAGTCGCCCCCCAAGTCGCGAGCCGGAGGGGACGCGGTAGCGGTCGGCGCAGGATACGCTATCCCCAGTGCGAAAACTCCAAGGGCGCCGGAGAGCCAGGCGAAACTGAGGAGCGTGCTCACATAGACGTTCGGTCGTTTGGTGGGAGGGACGCCGTTATTGGCGACGAAGGCCAGTTCGTCGGCCTTGTTCTGATAGTCGATCGATTGCGTGATTCCGCGAGCCCAAGTCGGAAAGCCTTCGTCTTCCTGGGACGGAAAATCTGCTCCCGGCGAATCGCTCGCAGCGGCACGATATTGTTCCGCGAGTTCGACGAATCGCGTTTTCTCTTCTTCCGAGGCGAAGGCGCGCGTCGGAATCAACAGATGCGTTTTGGTCTTCAACAGCAGCTGAATGGCGCCAGGTAAAGTATTGACCTTTTCAAACAGCGACCAGGCGACCCAGGACGTTGCGTGCTCTTCTCCCTCGACGAGCCCTCGCGGATCAAGGTGGATGCGAATGCGGTTGCCGGTGAGGAATTTCTTTCGCTCTTGCCGTTTGGCGTGAATGAGCATCCAGATCCAGATCGCGGAGAAGATGGCCAGGAAGATGGCGCCCGAGATCGGGCGGCCGCTGACAAAGTAAGGGAGAAACGCCGGACCGCAGTAGACGAGGAACAGGCCGAAAAAGACGGCGAGCTCCATCCACCACGACGGCGGAGGCGCCGCTTCTTGAAAAGCCAGCCGGTCCGCATCGTTGGTTTCAAACTCAACTTCCATCACCCTCGCCGGGATTACAGCTTCAAGTACTCGCGGGCTTGCTGCACCACTTCCTTCAAGCTGCCGGGTTTGAACGGGTTTTTCAGACCGGCGCTGTCGACCAAGCCCGAGAAGGGCATCGTTCCGCCCCGTTTGCAGAGGTCGACGTAGTCGTGCATCGCCGTGGCGAAGTCCCGTTCTGAGCGAACCCAGAACTGGAGCGCACAGCACTGGGCCAGGGTGTAGTCGATGTAATAGAACGGCGACATGTAGATGTGCCGCTTTTGCTGCCAACGGCCGCCGCTGGAAACGTGGGGCAAGTCGCCGTAGTTGGTGTCCGGCAGGTAAAGCCGTTCCATCTCTTGCCAGATCGCATGCCGACGTTCGGGCGTCGCGTCCGGCTCGGCGAAGATCGCATGCTGGAAGTGATCGACCGCCACGCCGTACGGCAGGAACAAGAGCGACGTCAGCAGATGAATGCGGCGGAAACGTTCGGCGGCGTCGCCAAAGAACATTTCCATGTGCGGCCAGGTGAGAAACTCGAGACTCATCGAGTGAATTTCGCACGCTTCGTAGGTCGGCCAGACATGTTCGAGCAGGGCCGCGCCGTCAAAGCTGCTGTAGCACTGGAACGCATGCCCCATCTCGTGCGTGAAGACTTCGACGTCCCCCTTCGAGCCGTTGAAGTTGGCGAAGATGAACGGCAGCTCTTCGCTCGGCAAGCTCGAGCAGAAACCGCCGCCTGCCTTCCAGGGGCGAATCTTCAGGTCGAGCAGGTTCTTGTCGCACATTACCTGGAAGAACTTGCCGAGATCGACGTTCATGTCGTTGAACATCTTCTGCGCCATTTCGATCTGCTGCTCGTACGTGCCGAGCGGCGCCGGATTGCCGGCGCTATCGAACAGCCCTTCATCCCAGAACATCAAGTCCTCGAGATTCAGGGTATCTTCCTGCGTGCGGTGGATCTCGCGGCAGAGAGGGACGACATGCTCGCGCACTTCTTCGCGGTACCGCGCGACGTCTTCCGAACCGTAGTCGGTGCGCGACATGCGGCGATAGGCGAGTTCGACGAAGCTGTCGTAGCCGAGCTTTTGGGCGATGCCGTGGCGAATCGCGACCAGATCGGCGTAGACCTGATCAAGTTCGGCCCGATTGGCGGCGAACCATTGCCACATCGCGCGGGCCGCGCCGTAGCGGACGTCCCGATCGGCATGCTCTTCGAACTTCGAGATGCTCGAGAGGTTGTACTCTTCTCCCTGGAACTCCACCTTCGCGCCGGCGGTCAGTTCGTTGTAGCGCGAGACGAGCTTCGACTCTTGAACCAGGTCGTCATGGATGCAGGGATCAAACGTGCTGTTCTGCACTTCCCACAGCTGGAACGCATGCGCGCCGAAGATCGCTTCGAGCCGCGGCCGCACCGGCGTTTCGACCAGCATCTTTTGGATGTTGACGTTCAGCTCGGTCAGCTTCGGGGCGATTTCGTCGCGGTAGTCTTGCGCCGCTTTGAAGTCGGGGTCGTGCGTTTCTTGATTGAAGCGAATCTCGACCAGGTTGCTCCACGACTCCAGCCGGCGGCGCGTCTGATCCCATTTGCACACGACCGCTCGTAGCGCATCATCGGACGTATCCGGGCCGCTTAATGCGAGCTCGAGCTCGGTTTTGAGCGTGGCGTATTCTGCCGTTACCTCATCCAGGTTGGGATTGGGGAGGCAGAAGTTCGAAAAATCATCCATGGTCGAAAATGGGGAAGGTGGGACGGCTCGCGGATTCTTCTCACGCTCGGCTCAACGTAACCGCCGACCGGGAGTGCGTCTAGCGGCGAAGAGCAGTAGTACCATTGGGTTTCTTGTACCGAGCAGGTCCATTGTTTGTTTGACTTGACGCAGCGCGGCGTTCAAGATGGATGGACGGCACAGAGTGGGCGCTCCGGCATTCTGGCCGTGATGACCCACCCCGAGAAAACTCATGGCCGAAGAATTCTACCTGAAAGCAAACGAAAATGCGCCGGAGACAGGCCCGTTTTCGTCGAAGAAGATGCGGCAACTTGCCGCCGCTGGGCAGATTACGCCCGAGACCCTCGTGCGAAGGGGGGAAAGTTCGTGGGTTCATGCGTCGAGCGTCCGCGGATTGGAGCTGCCAAGCGGTCCGCCGCCGGTCGCAGCCCCTCCGGTTGCGGCGGCTCCGACCACACCTGCTGCCGGCGAAGTGCCGATGGGGATTCCGGTGACGCCGACCGACGAGGTGACCTCCTCGATTCCGACAACCGCGGACGACGATCACGGGATCTCGCTTCCATCACGACTTCCTGATCCGACCGGCAGTACCGGCGAAGCGCAATTTCCGTCGCTCGGGGATGAGCCGCGCGCCTTCGATGAAGATACGCCGACCCCGCCGTCGATCACAGCGCCTCCTCCGCCGCCACCGGCGCCTCCGGCCGCAGTCGCCGTGGCGGTCGAACCGAAGAGCGAGGAACCGGAAATCTCGGAGATGATCTCCGTCGCGCCCAACGAAAAGGGCGCCGGCAAGGGAAAGAAGAAAAAGGGGAAGGGGCGGGCTGCGCGCGCCGCGTCGGGCAGTTCCAGTTCAGGCGGAGGACTCGGCGGGCTCTTCAGCTTCAAAACGATGATCGCCCCGTCGGTGATCAAGATTGTTTACTACCTTGGGTTGGCGCTGATCGTTCTGGGATGGCTCGGCATCAGCGGCGTCATCTTCGTCGCAGGAATGGCGAACGAGGGACTGATGGCCGCAGTTGGCGGCGCTGTCGCCTTCTTTTTCGTTGGAGGCATTATCGCCCTGCTGAAGATTCTGGGGCTGCGGATCGGCGCGGAGGCGGTGATCGCCTACTTCCAAGCGGTCGAAGATCTGGCGGCAATTCGCTCGCAAAGCGAAGAGAAGGACTAAAACGGCGCGAGCTGGGCGCCAGAGAGAGTCGCTCGCGCCGCAGCGCCATTGCCTGTGCGTAATGGCGCCATTTGCTGGAGCAAAAATCGTCGACTACCTTTTCGGCTCGACGATCTTGGTATCGAGTTGGATCAGCGTTGTGCCGATGTGCGGCCCGCGGTGCTTGGAGGTGCAGCTTTTGCATCCGCTGCCGCAGCCGGGCTCTTCCTTGCCGACGGAACGCCACATCAAGATGGTGAGGTAAATCCCGCTACCGGCGATAAAGAGGAGAACGCCGACGTTCTGTAATACGTCTGACATGCTTACGCCTCGAGATAAGTGGTCCTGCTACGACTCTTATTATACGGAGACGATCGGCGTTTCGGTCAAGAAAGCGGCGATTCTGTAGATCGCGAAGGCTCCGACGTAGGCCAGCGTCGTCATGTAGACGAAAGTGAAGATTGGCCATCGCCAAGAGTTGGTTTCGCGTTTGATCACCGCTAAGGTCGCCGCACACTGGGCGCAAAGGGCGAAAAAGACCATTACCGAGAGCGCGACCGGCAAATTGAACAGCGGTTTGTCGGTATCGTCCCAGGTGGCGGCCTGCAGTTTCTCACGCAGTGGAAGCGATTCCGCTTCTTCCTCGTCCCCCATGTCGAAGATCACCCCGAGCGTGCCGATGATCACTTCGCGAGCCGGAAACGACGCGAGCGTCGCACAGCCGATCCGCCAGTCCCAACCGAGCGGGCGAACGACCGGTTCGATCCACCGCCCTGCCCGACCGAGATAGCTATCGCGAAGCAATGCGCCGGAGATGCGGTGGTCGAGGGCGGCTAGTTCTTCTTCCAGCGCGGCGATTTTCTCCTCGTCGGTCGCTTGTTCCAGTTCGGTTTCGACCGCAGCCAGACGCTCCAGCTCCGGAGCGACGATCGCTTCGTTGTGCGGATAGTAGGCGGCGGCCCAGACCAATACCGACGACGCAAAGATCAGCGTCCCGGCACGGCGAATGAACGACCACCCTTTCTCGGCGACGCGCAAGCCAACGGTGCTCATCGACGGCCATTTGTACGACGGCAATTCCAACACGAACGGCGGAGTCGCGCCGCGGAGGATCGTCTTTTTCAGGACGAACGCGACGATCACCGCCGCCACGATCCCAACCAGGTACATCCCGGCGAAGGTGAGCGCGTGCGAATTGATCAGACCGCCGGCGAATGAGTAAGGCGGGACGAACGCCGCGATCATCACCACGTAAACCGGGATGCGAGCCGAGCAGCTCATCAGCGGCGCGATCAACATCGTCACCAAGCGGTCGCGGCGATTTTCGATTACGCGGGTCGCCATGACGCCGGGGATCGCGCACGCGAAGGATGACAGCAGCGGAATGAACGACTTGCCGCTGAGGCCGATGTTCGAGAACAAGCGGTCCATCAGGTAAGCGGCGCGGGCCATGTAGCCGCAGTCTTCCAGGATCGCGATGAAGAAGAACAGGATGCAAATCTGCGGCAGAAAGACGAGCACGCCGCCGACGCCGGCGATCACCCCGTCGACTAGCAGCGAGCGGAACGGGCCTTCCGCCAGGTTTGAGCCGACCAGTTCGCCGAGCCATTCAAATCCCGCTTCGATCCACCCCATCGGCACGCCGGCGACATAGTCGCTAAAGACCGTGGTGAAGACGAGCATCATCAGCAGGGCGAAGAAGATGGTGCCGAAAATCGGATGGGTCATCACCCGATCGATTCGATCCGAGAGCGGCGGCGGAACCGGTTTCCGCTCGACCACGCCGCGCAGCGTTTCGCGGACCCAGCCGTAGCGCGACATCGCTTCGACCGCAGGAACCGGGGCGCCTGATTCTTTCAGACGTTTCCGGGCCTCTTCAATGAGTTGGTGAAAGTCTTCGCCGCCGAGCTTAAGTTCGCATTCGAGGTAGCCGCTGGTGTCGAGCAGCAGTCGCTCGACCAGGTATCGAGGCGCCGAGACGTTGCGGGAAACGAGTTGTCCTTGCAGTCCGGCCACTTCTTCCCGAAACGCCGGCGGAAAAGGACTTGGGTACTCAGGGGGCGCTTGGTGTTCGATATTCGCGAGCGCTTTGCGGAGATCCTGAACCCCTTCCCCTTGGTTGGCGCGGGTGGGGATGACCGGAACGCCGAGCCGCTGCGACAGCAGCTCAACATCGACCGTGACCCCTTTTTCGGCGGCGGCGTCGATCATGTTCAGCGCGACGATCGTCGGCAGACGAAGCTCGAGCACTTGGCTGAGGATGTAGAGGTTGCGCTCAAGATTGCCGGCGTCGAGGATCACCAGCACCGCTTGCGGTTTCCGTTCGGCCGGTAAGCGGCCGAGCAGCACGTCGACGGCGACCATTTCGTCCGGCGATCGCGGGGCCAGACTGTAGGAGCCGGGCAAGTCGATCAGCTCGATCGCTTTGTCGTCGATGCGGAAGGTTCCATGTTTCTTTTCGACCGTCACGCCCGGATAGTTGCCGGTCCGCTGACGAACGCCGGAGAGGGCGTTGAATAGCGTCGACTTTCCGGTGTTTGGATTGCCGATCAGGGCGACGGCAATTGGTTCGGTCTGCTGCTGAATCGACATGAAAACTCAGGAAAGAAGCGGCTACGAGAATTTATCGGTGACCAGAACGCGCGACGCTTCGGACTTGCGGAGCGACAACCGATAGCCGATCAACTCGATCTCAATCGGGTCCCCCAGCGGAGCGTAACCAACGACCTCTAGTTCAACCCCTGGCACCAGACCCATCTCGAGCAAGCGAACCGAGATGTCGTCGTCCCCTTCGATCGAGCTGACGGTGACTCGATCACCCACTTTGAAGCCAGAGAGGGTCTTCATGCGACGGTCGCGACCGGCTGAACGAAGACTTGCAGGTGGGCGCACTCACGGAAACAGAGGGAGCATCCATTCACACGGACGATGCAAGGACTTCCTTGCTGGACCACCTGGACGACGGCTCCGCATCGCATTCCCATCTCGGCCAAACGCTTCACGTCGTTCAGGTCACCCAGGACGTCGGCGATTTCGGCCGTCTGACCGATCGGTAGCATGTCGAGAGGAATCATAGTAATCAGGTGGGCTTGTTGGTATTGAGATTAAATCTCAGTCGCGTGCATTAAAATTTAACCGCTCACCAACCCCGATGCAAGACTTTAGATTCAGTAAAGCGGAGAATCGCGCCAATGGATCCGTCTCCCAGGTGGTTAATGCCGGAGCGATTACCAAGTTCTACCGAAGTTTTTGGGCAGACACTGGGAACGCAGTCGCAACTGGAGCGTCAAAGCACATCGATGGACTGTACTTTTTTTGTCCAAGGTAGCGGTGTAGAGTACCCCTGCTATCGGCCGGGTTCGTCCGCTGGGCGGCGACGATCGTGTTTTTAGATTCCCCTGTTAGGAAGCGATAATGAGTGACGAGGGCGAAACCCTGAACGAACAGATCGGCGGCTGGGTCGCCGTCATCGTGATCACGATTTGTGCGCTCATCTCCGGCGGCTTTATGCCTGACTGGAACGTCCTGCCCTATGTAGTCTGGCTGGCGATCGCCGGTCTTGGCGGCGCGATCGGCGTCGCGATCTACACGCAAAATTGGCTACACGGAACGATTGCCGGCGTCATCATCGGAGTTGGCGCCGTCCTGGGCGTTCATGCGTACATTATCGCCCGTTCGATGCTACTTGAAGGTTGGCCGTTCTTTAAGTTGGAACTGATGCTAGGCGGAGGCCTGGGAGCTTTGCCGGGTCTGCTCTATTTGTTCTTCGTCGCCAATCGTGATTGAGTTGGAGGCGAAGCGGAAACCGCTCGCGTCAGTCCCACCAAAGATAGACGACGCTTGACTCCGAAATGATCCGCCCCAGTTCTTCCTCCGACTCGACTCCCTGGTCGACGATATCGGGGCAGAACTCGTACAAGTCCGAGCAAAACGCCGGCATATCGTCGGGTAGCTGCAACAGGCGGAACTGGATCGTGTCGGTCTCGGCATGAAAGATGTCGATGCCGAATTTCGCATCGTACTCTTGCAGCTTCCGCACCAGATCTTCGGTATCCATGTCGAAGTTCGCCGCATCAGTCTGGGCGATCCGCAAGATGTCGAACTGATTGTCGCCGCATGCGACCACCACTTCGCTCCCCTCGGGATCAGCCCCTTCCGCCAGCGAGCGCGTGCAGCCGACGAAAGCCAGAATCCCCGGTCCAAGTTGCGGGCGAATCTCACCAAGGATCTCGAACGAGTCGTCGAGCGAAACGGCGACCGAGCGCGCTGCCGGGTTTTGATCGCGACCAAAATCACGCGTCGCGTAGGGACGGACTTCCTGGCCAGATAGCTCCGCCAACAAAGCGGCGGCCTCGTCAAGATTCATCAGGTTACCTGAGGTGCGATAGATTTAAACGGTTAGCCCAGGTAGCTTCCGCTACCTGGGCCTAACCCAAATACGTCTAGACCTTCACCTTGCGACCTTTGACGACCGCTTCGGTTTGCTTGTAGCAGAGCAACAGCGCGTCGGCGGCGACTTCGCCGGAGAGGATTTCGGACGGCGTGCCCGATTCGATCGACGCGGCCGCTTCTTTCATCTCGGCGATGAACGCTTCGACCGGATCGCCGCCGGCCAGTTTCGGCTGCTTCGATTTCCCCTTCTTCGGGATGACGGTCAGCGGCATCGAGAGAACCGGCTTGTCGTCGATCACGCAGAAGTCGAACAGCATCGTCGCTTCTTCAAAGTGAATCTCGAAGCCATGGGCGAACGAACGAGTCGGCTGATCGATCACGCCGGCGTTCAAGTTGACGACCAGGCTCTTGTCTGCAAACTCGAACTGCGAGCTGACGTATTCGACCACGTCGCCCCGCATGCGACCTTGGCTGGTGACTGCGGTCGGCATGCCGAACAGTAAGCGGATCCAGTGCGAGTCATGAATCTGCAAGTCGACCATCGGGCCGCCTACTTTGACCGGATCCCAGAAGCCGTCGACCCAAGTCGGGTCGGAGATTGTGCGTTTGAAGCTGCCGCCGAGGACTTTGCCGTATTGGCCGCTACGAGCCGCTTTGAGGGCGAAGTTGTATTCCGGGAAGAACGGCAGCGAGTGAGCGGTCAGCAGCATTTTGCCGGTCTTTTGCGACGCTTTCACCATCTTCTTGGCGTCGGCGACGGTCACCGCGATCGGCTTTTCGACCAGGACGTGCTTGCCGGCTTCAAACGCCTTGATGGTGTAATCGGCGTGAATGGCCGGGGGCAAGCAGAGGTCGACCATGTCGATCGAGTCGTCGGCCAGCAGCTCTTCGTAGGTCGAGTAGCCGGCGATCCCCTTCAGATTGATCTGTTCGCCGGGAGGACCGAAGTTCCCCTTGATGCCGCGCCAGTCCCCTTTCAAACGTTTGGGATCGCGCGAGCTGACGGCGGCCAGTTTCATCGAACGAACTTTTTGGTAGGCCAGATAGTGAATCCAGCCCATGAAACCGACGCCGACGAGTCCAACGCGAATCATGGTTTGCTTGCTCCTGTTGTAGCTTTCGAGAGTAGTTGAGGGTCGCCGAGCGCTTGATGCGCCGCGGCGTTATTTGTTGAGTAGGTTGAGGAATCGACCGTACGCTTCGTCCCATGCGGTCGTGTTGCGAGGCTGGAATTCGGTAACCGCAAAGCTGTTGCGAACCACTTCGCGGCTTTCCCACAAGTTGCCGATGTCGCCGAGCGAAACGGCTTGCGTCATCAAGTTGCCGACCGCCGTCGCTTCGGTCGGACCCGCGACGACGCGGCATTTGCAAGAGTCGGCTGCGAACTGGCTGAGCAGCGTGTTCTGCGCCCCGCCGCCGACGATATGAATCGTGTCGATCTCGCCGCCGGTCAGCTCTTGCAGCCAACCATGGACCTGGCGGTAACGCATCGCCAGGCTTTCGAGCGCACAGCGGATTACTTCGCCTTCCGACTGCGGCGGCTTTTGACCGGTGCGCGTGCAGAAGTCGCGAATCGCCTGCGGCATGTTGACCGGGGCCGAGAAGCTCGGATGATCGGGATCGATCAGCGACGCGAGCGGAGTGGCCGCTTCCGACATGCGGACCAGTTCGGACCAGCTGTATTCGTGCCCCGCTTCTTTCCAGATGCGGCGGCATTCCTGTACCAGCCAGAGCCCGCCGATGTTCTTCAGCAGCCGGGTCGTGCCGCCGATTCCCCCTTCGTTGGTGAAGTTGTACTCGGCGCACTTGGCGTTGATGACCGGGTGGGTCGTTTCGACCCCCATCAAGCTCCACGTGCCGCTGGAGATGTAGCACCAGTTGGGCGTTTTGCCGGAGGACTGTGCGGCCGGAACGGCGGCGACGGCGCTGGCCGTGTCATGCGTGCCGGGCAAGATCACCTCGGCGGTTCGAATGCCGGTCGCGGCGGCGACTTCGGCTCGCAGCTTGCCCAGGTTCGTACCGGTCGGGAGGATCTCTTTGAAGACGCTGGGGAGGCCGAACTTGTCGATCAGCTTTTTCGACCAGCCCTTGGTGACCGGATTGTAGAGCTGCGTCGTGGTGGCGTTGGTAACTTCGTTCCCTTTTTCGCCGGTCAGCAGCCAATGAAAAATATCGGGCATCATCAAAAAATCTTCCGCCGCGTCGAGGATCGAACTTTGCGCCCGACGCATCGCATAGAGCTGATAGAGCGAATTAAATTCGAGAAATTGCAGCCCGGTTTCGGCGAAGATTTCTTCCCGCGTGGCGATTTGAAAGGCGTCGTCGAAGATCCCCTTGGTCCGGGGATCGCGGTAATGGCGCGGGTTGCCGAGCAGCTCGCCGTCGTCTCCCAGGAAGGCGAAGTCGACGCCCCAGGTATCGACCCCCATGCTGACGATGTCATCCCCATATTTCGCTTTGGCCGCTTTCAGCCCTTCCTTGATGTTCTTCCAAAGGAGGAGCAAGTCCCAGTACATGCCTCCGGCGGCGTGGGTCGGCCCATTCTCAAACCGGTGGAGTTCTTCCAGGCGAATTCGCTCGCCATCGAATACGCCGCCGAGAACGCGGCCGCTCGAGGCGCCGACATCAACTGCTAAATAGGTTTTGGTCGCCATCAGAATCTTCGCTTTGCATGGGGGGGATTTTCGCTAAGTCTTCCGGCGGCTCAGTTTAAAGCCTATTCGGAGCGGCTGCAATTTACCTACCGAACCAGTGCGCGGACTTTGCGTCTCTGTGACGCCCCCCGCATTTTTTCGCTGTGGATGCTACATTAGGCGACGGATAGACCTCTGGGAGATTGCATGCAACCGACGACTGCGGAACAAGTCGTTCTCGACCTGATCGTGATTCTGACGGCAGGCGCCCTTTCCGGCGCCTTCTGCCGCCGGTTTCATATTTCGTCGCTGGTCGGCTATTTGATCATCGGCGCCATCTGCGGCAGCGGTGGGCTGGGGCTGTTTACCAGCGAAAGCGAAGTGCTGGCCCATCTGGCCGAAATAGGGGCCCTCTTCCTCCTCTTTTCGATCGGGATGGAAATCTCGCTCGACGAGGTCCAGGAGTTCGCCTTCCGCCTGTTGGTTGGGGGGCCGATCCAGTTAATTGCGGTCTCGGTCCCGGCAGCGCTGATCATTCGTGGGCTCGGTTTCGATTGGTCGGCGGCCATCCTGTTGGGGTCGGCGATCGCACTTAGCTCGACGGTGCTCGTCTTCCGTGCGCTGAAAGAAGCAGGCGTGCAAACGTCGGTCGCCGGCGTGTCGTCGATCAGCGTCCTGATTTTCCAAGACATGGCGATCGTGCCGCTGATGCTGATGGTCCCGCTGTTGGCCGGAGCGAGCGAAAAATCAGGACTCGATCTGGCGAAACTTGGCCTCTATTCGCTGATGTTCTTGGCGATCATCCCGGTCTCGGGAAGCATCGTCCGCAGGATCGGCGTTCCGGTGCTGCAGCGACTGCGGAGCCGCGAACTGCTCGTGCTGTTTGCGCTGGCGGTGCTGGGGGGGATGTGCTTTCTCGCCCATGAACTCGATCTACCGGCGGCGCTGGGCGCCTTTGCGGCGGGGCTGATTTTGTCGGGCAATCGCCTGACGCAGCAGGTCGACGCGTTGATCTTGCCGTTCCGCGAAACGTTCGCGGCGATTTTCTTTATCTCGCTCGGCGGTTTGCTCCACATTGAGCAAGCGGTCCGCGATCCGGCGCTCGTTTTGATCGGTTTGCCGGTGATTTTGCTGCTGAAAACGATCGGCGGCGCTTTAGCGCTGCGAGCGGTCGGCGTCCGCTGGCCCGTCGCGTTCTGCTTTGGGCTTGGTTTGTCGCAGGTCGGCGAATTGAGCTTTTTGCTTCTCTCCGAAGGGATGCAACTGAAGCTGATCAGCGACGACCAATACAACCAGATGCTGGTCTTAGCGATCGCGACGCTGCTGCTGACGCCGGCGATGATCAAGTACGGCATTCGTGCCGTGGGGGATCGTCTGTCGGAGGTGGTCAAGCATGTCAAAAAGCTGAAACGCCCCCCGTCCGACGTGAAAGAGGCGGTAGTGATCGGCGTCGGTCCGATCGCCAAGCAGGTTGCGTCGCGGTTTGAGATGCTGGGGATCTCGGTCTGCTTCGTCGACATGAACGCGGTGAACACTTATCCGCTGGAGCAACTCGGCTTTCGAACTGTGACCGGCGACGCGACCAAGATGAAGACGCTGGAGCAAGCGGAAGTCGATCGCGCGCAGTTGGTGCTCGTTTCGGTCCCCAGCGATGATGCGGCGGTGGCGATCGTCCGCTCGATCCGCAAGCTGAACAAAAAGGCGACGATCATGGCACGCTGCCGCTATCTGGAAACGCGCGGGCGGCTAACCGCCTCGGGCGCCGACCTGGCGATCGACGAAGAGTCGCACGTCGCCAGCGCCTTGCTGACGATGGTCGATTCCCTCGACCTGGCGCCTCACTAGGTGGTAACCGCCTGGTGCCATGCTCTTGCGGCGATAGCCGGATGAGCATGTCTTCAATGCGGTTTACCAGGGCGAAGACATGCTCATCCGTCGAAGACGCCGCAAGAGCATGGCACCATCGATCCCGTCTGTGGCGGGGTAATTCCCTCCGAAAATCGACAAAATCGTCCCAATCTGAAGTTCCGCCCGCTTTGTAACCGATGAAGAGAGTTGGCATCGGAAGGATTGTTGACTAAGTTGGTCAACATGGTTTAGATTTGAGTTGGCTCAGCACGGATGTGGAGTTACGACGTGGAGAAATCAGTCGTCAAACCAACGCAAAACCCTGTTAGAAAACGACTTTCCGATATTTTGAAGCCGGCAATGAAGACGCAAGTGCTGACCGAATCCGGAAAACTTGAGCCGACCGAAGAGCTTCTGGCCGAATTGGCTGCGAAGAGCGAAGAGCTTGAATCGGCGACTCCGGAAGAAATTATCGCTTGGGCGGCCGAGCGATTTGGGACGAAGTTGACCATGGGAACCGCCTTCGGTCCCGAAGGTTGCACGATCCTCTACATTCTCTCGAAGATCGCCCCCGAGACGCCGGTCTTCAATCTCGACACCGGATACCAGTTTCGCGAAACCCTAGAGCTCCGCGATCGGATCGCCGAGAAGCTCGGGATCGAGGTCGAACTGATGAAGCCCGATCTGACCGTCGAAGAGTACGAAGCGCAGACCGGCGGCTTGCCCCTCTACAAAACGAACCCGACGCAGTGCTGCTTCGATCGCAAGATTACCGTGCTGAAGCGCGGCGCCGAAGGGAAGCATGCCTGGATCAGCGCGATCCGCCGCGATCAAAGCGATGACCGAGCCCGTGCGTCGATCGTCGGCTGGGACAAAAAGTTCGGCTTGGTGAAAGTCAATCCGCTGGCCAACGTGACGAAGTCATGGGTCTGGAAAATGATCACCGACCATGACATCCCGTATAACCCGCTGCATGACCAGGGTTACACCAGCATCGGCTGCTGGCCATGCACGCGAGCCGTCACCGCCGGCGAAGATGAACGAGCGGGACGCTGGAGCGGTTTTGCGAAGACCGAGTGCGGACTGCACACGCTGGACGACGACACGAACAAGTAATCGCCATCATGTTGCGGCGTAACGGCCGCGTGAATTGTTTTGAACATCTCCGCCAAAACCGAATACGCATGCGTCGCCATGATCGAATTGGCGGCGCTCTACGAATCTGGCGAACCGGTTCGCGTTCGCGAGTTGGCGGCGACGCATGGCATTCCGGTCAACTTTCTGACGCAGATCCTGCTGCAGCTCAAAGGCGCCGGGATGGTGCAAAGCACCCGCGGTTCGACCGGCGGCTATCGCTTGGCCCGCGATCCAAGTGAGATCTCGATCTACGACATTCATCGGGTGATCGAAGGCGACAACGATCAACCGTGCGGCGCGCTGCAAAAGCCGACTCCGGCCGCGGCGGCGCTGAAGAGCCTTTGCTGCGAAGCGGCGGCGGCTCAGCGCGAAATTCTCTCGTCGGCGACGCTGGCCGACATGGCGGAAAAGGCGGGGAGCACCGTCGAAGATATGTTCTATATCTAGTCGTCTTCTTCCGAGTCGTCATCGAATTCGAGAGAGAAGTCCTGATCCACTTTAGCGTTGGCGTACAGGAATCCTGCGAACAATGCGACCGCGAGGCACAGTACGCTCGCGATGCAGAACACCGCCAGATAACCATTGTCGGCGTTTCCGGCCAAGAGCAGCAGCCACATGAACAGAGCGCCGATGGCGCCGACCATTAGGCCGACGATCACAAAGCGGCGATAAGCGGTGGAAGCAATCAACCCGCCAAGTCCGCCTCCCCACACGGCGAAGGCGATCGCGACCATTACCCCTTGGGTCAGGAGGGAATCCTTCGAGCCCGGCAGCGGCAGAACGAGTCCTTCATTTCTTTGCCCGATTGCCGAGACGTCATGCGCCGCAACGCCGCCGCCTATCAATAATCCGAGAGCGAGGCCCGTGAACATGATCCAGTTGTGCGGCGCTTGGCATTCGGGCGTCAAAAAGTGGAGCAGCTTTTCAGTCGCCCATTTCGAGATCGGATCGACGTCTCCTTGTGCGGGCGGTTGGATCATCTTGTCCGCGATTTGGCTTCCGGCGACTGGAATGTTGCGGGCGATGGTCATAGCCGCCAGGCCGGTCGCGACCCGCTCTCCCGAAACGCCGGGAAGGCTAAGCGCGCCGCCGATAATGGCGCCCAGCAACGCGATTACGATCGGCGCCGTCGCCTGCCAGATGGTGAAGAACATGATCAACCCCGGGGCCGCTCCAATCGCGGCGCACAGTAACGCCGTCAACGTGATCGATGTGGTCGAGCGTGGAGCGCGCTTCGCCTTGCGTTTGGATTGGATCTTCAGCACGCCATGCGTCACCAGTTGCTTTTCTCCGCACACGCCGCATGCGGTTGTAAAGCTAGCGGGCGCTGTACCACTAGGAAGGTCTGGATAGATCTCCGACATCAGTTGCGAAGGGGGAGCGAGCAGTTCGTCGAAGTCGCACCCTTCGCAGCGGCAAATCGTCCAATCGGGTCGCTCTTTCCAGTACTGCTTCGAGATCATGACGCCGCACAACGTCGACGACGAGATGATGAATGAGATGCGATCTCCCTGTTTGACCGACTTCAGATGTTCGACGGGATCTTGGACGCGACCCACGAAAAGGTTCTCCTCCGGCATCGATTCGAACTCGACAAGGCGGACTTCGGGTTTGGCTTTGCTAGGATGTGGACCGCCGTCATGAAGTAAGACCTCATACTGGTCCTTCGGATAGAGGGGGACTTGCCGGCGAACGATCGGATGGCTGAGCCAAGGTCGGAGCGGATCGGCGATTTTCGAGGGTGTCATCGAGGACGCGTCCGAAGGGCGAATTGAAGAGGGGCGAATCGGATCGCATCTTAAAGGTCGGCAGTCCGTCGTTCAACGATTTTTAAGGAGGCTCGCGCTCCTTTTGGCGGCGTTGGTAATAACTGGTAAGATGGAAGTCCCCCTGTTTCATCCCCCCAGCTCACCTTCCCCGTCGAGATCGTGCCATGAAAACGCTTGGTTCGCTGCTCATCGCGCTTGCATTGACCGCAGCTTCCTTCGCCTTCGAGATTCACATGTCTCCCAATGGCGACGACACGGCTGACGGCACTGCCGCCGCGCCGCTCAAGTCGTTCCCGGCCGTGCTGGAGAGATTGAAGGGTTGGCATGCCGACGGCGATGTCGAGGTCGTCATGCAGGCTGGCGTCTATCACGTAGAAGAGCCGATCGTCGTCGGGCCTGAGCATCAGCCGGCTGGTTGCAAAATCTTGTTTCGCGCGGCGCGTGGAGCCTGGCCGTCGATCAGCGGCGGACGCAAGATCACCGGCTGGGCGGTCGACGAGAACGGCGCTTGGACGACCGAAATTCCGGAAGTAAAGCAGGGCGAGTGGCGATTTCGCGAACTGTTCGTCAACAGCGCGCCGGCGACGCGGGCCCGTCATCCGAACGAAGGCTATTTCCGAATCGAGAAGTCGCTTCCGGATCGCCGCAGCGGTTTCACTTTTAAGCCTGGGGACATTCCCGCTGCGGCCAATGGCGCCGAGCTCGTCTTTCTGCATGACTGGTCGATGTCGCGGATCGATATCGCGTCGATCGATGAAGCGACCCACACGCTGAAGACGAAGTTTTCGATCGGTCCGTCGGCGGCGCATTACGCGATTGACCACTTCGAGCCCCACCCGCGCTATTACCTGGAAAACTCTCTGGCGCTGCTCGATCAGCCGGGCGAATGGTACCTGGACGAAGCGTCCGGCAAGTTGACCTATCTGCCGCGTGAAGGAGAGACGCTGGAAAACACGGAGTTCATCGCACCGGCGGCGAAGCAATTGGTGGTGGTGCGTGGAACGGACAAGAAACCGGTTTGCGGCGTTCGGTTTGAGTTTATCGAGTTTCAACATGCCGCCTGGCCGTTGCCGGCGGAAGGTTACGCGTCGTCGCAAGCGACCATGCATGAAGCGCGCGATGCGTCTCCCCGGTCGAATTCTCGCGGCATCATGCCGGCGGCGATCTTGTTTGAAATGGCGGAAAACTGCTCGATCGTCGACGGCCGGATCGCCAACATCGGCTGCTCTGGCGTCTGGTTCGGCTCGCGCACCAAGAACTGTTTCATCGAGCGTTGCCTGATCGAGGATATCAGCGGCAACGGCGTGAACATCGGCGAAGACCGCAATCGTCGCGTCGATGGAAAGCCGTGGAGCGAAGCGGCGCCGCAGCAAATTGCCCGCGGCAATCGGGTGGAGAATTGCGTCATTCGCCGCACCGGTCGCCAGTTCTTCGGCTCGATCGGCGTCTGGGTGGCGTTCGCCGCTGAGACCAAAGTGGTCCACAACGAAATCACCGACCTCCCCTACTCCGGCGTTTCGGTCGGTTGGCTTTGGAATCCGACGCCGACCCCGGTCGAAAAGAACGTGGTCGAAGCGAATCATATCCATCACGTGATGCAGAAGCTGAGCGATGGGGGCGGCATCTATACGCTGGGACGACAGCCAGGCACGCGTCTGGCCGGCAATCACATTCATGACATTCCGCTGAACGCCGGTCGGGCCGAGTCGAACGGGATGTTCCTCGATGAAGGAAGCGATCAGATCACGATCGAAGGAAACCTGATCTACAACATCGATCGTTCCCCCTTACGCTTCCATAAGGCGCAAGAGATGTTCGTACGCCGCAACGTCTTGGTCTGCCGCGACGCCGCGATTCCCCCGCTTCGTTACAACAGCACGAATCCCGAGACGATCGAGCAGACCGATAACGTCGTGCTGACGGCCGACAAATTCGACCTGGCGACCTACGAGAAGATGGTTGCCGGGAGCGGCGTCGAGCAGACCCCTCCGTTTTTGCTCCCCCGTCAATATTGACGCGCGGTGGGAAGATGCGGGCAGGGTCGATTGGCTTATTCGTTCCGGCAAAGCGGGACGATACCTGAGAATGCGGCAGCCGAAATCGGGTTTCGGCGCCAGCGAACCCTTGGGGGGCCAAGTTTGGATCGCCACGCCATCGATCTATTTCAGCTGAAAAAGCGAATGGGACTGTCGTGCGGCATCGAGACGACGCGGCAGTACGTGGATGTGCTGCGCATTCAGCCAACCAAGGGGCCCCTGCAGAATCGCTCCTCTACTCTGCTGTCAGAGCCGGCGCCGAAGCGCCCGTCACGGCACTTCCTGCATTTGGCGCTAGGCCGCATCGGGGTCTAGCTGGTCATAGGCGGCCGCAACTGCCGCTGCCGCCGCTAGCGCTGCCGTTTCAATCCGCAAGATGCGTTTGCCCAAGCGGAAGCCGCGCCACCCGGCTGCTAGCGCCGCTTCGTACTCGGCCGGCGAAAAACCTCCCTCGGGACCGACCGCGATGATCACGTCGGTCGGCACGCTCGGCAAAAGGTCACTGACAGCTTCCTGGGCGACCGGATCGGCGATTAACCGCAGCGCGCTGGGTGAGGCTTCCCAAAAAGATGGGAGCGACGCCGACTCGCCGATTCGCATCAAGCGGTTCCGCTCGCATTGCTTGCTAGCGTCGATGACGTAGCCGCGAAGCTTGTCGAGCGACTTTTCTTTTTTCAGCGAGCCGCTCCGTTCGGTCTCCAGCGGCACGAGATCGGTCACCCCTAGCTCGACGCACTTTTCGACCAGCCACCGCTGGCGATCTCCCTTCGGCAGTGCAGCGGCGATCGTGAGCGAGACTGGAAGCTCGCGGCTTACTTCCTGCCGCTCCAGGATCCGGGCAGTCGCCGATTTGCGGCCGACGGCGATGATCTCGGCGGCGAACTGAGCGCCGCTATCATCGAACAGCGTCACTTTATCGCCAATTTTTGCTCGCATCACATGAAGCAGGTGATGGGCCTCTGGCCCCTCAATATCAACGGTTTCTGCAGTAATTGGGGCTTCGAGGAAAAATCGATGCGACATGAGCGGGATGCTAGCTCAGTTTGGTTGAGAGAATGCCTACAGGGTGCGTGCCGATTTTACCGAATAACGAAGGTGGACGAATACCCTCCGAAGCGTATGATCGCCGATGTCCCCAAACGACTATCCCAATAACCACCTGAGCGACGAGCAATTGCTCCGTAGCGCGCCGTTTGCCGAAGCTTGGGCACGGCTCGACTACGTCTGGCAGTCGAACCGGCGCTGCGCGGTGGTGATCGGACCGTCGGGGGTCGGCAAGTCGACGCTGTTGGCTCGCTACGGCGCCCAGTTGGAAAAGAAGCACGTTGCGGTCGCTCAGATCGCCGCGACTGGACTGGCCGCCTACGACATGGCCACGATGCTGGTCGAAGCGTGGGGAGGCCGTCTGAAGCCCGCGCAGTACCCGACCATCGCCCTGGCCGATCAGCTGTCGGTTCTGACGGCGGAGCGTCACGCCGCGGTCCTCTTTTTGGACAACGCCGACGAGATGACGATGGACGCCACTAACGTCGTGCTCCAGCTGCTTCGCGCTCCGGCGCATGACGGCGTGAAGCTGACGGTGGTGCTAGCGGCGCAGGAAGGATCGCTCCGCAAGATCGATCGCCGCATTCTGGAACTGTGCGAGCTGCGAGTCGATCTCGAGCCGTGGACCGTCGAAGAGACGCAAGACTTCGTCGAGTCGACGCTGCTGGAGCAGGAGGATTTCCCCGAAGTGGACGAAGCGGCGATCGCTCGGATCCATGCGCTGGCGGAAGGTTCCCCCCGCCGCGTTACGCAGCTGCTCAATCTGAGCCTGACGGCCGGCGCCGCCCAACATCTGCCGCAGATTGATGCGGAGACGGTGGAAGGACTCTACGGCGAGCTGGGCGTGCTCTAAACGTCCCCTCTTTAGTAGCCCGAAGCGCAAGCGAGGGAAATGCGTTCGGCGAGTTTTATCGACGTTGCGCTTGCTCCACCCACTCTACGTACGCTTCCCGCCCTTCGCTGGATGGATGGCCGCATTTCCCTCGCTTGCGCTTCGGGCTACTAAGGAGCAGCGCATGAAAAACGACGCCGCAGTCTGCCTGCGGCGTCGCTTGATTTCGGCACGAACTTCGAAGTTCGCTTAGTGGACTCGGTGCCCCGGTTTGGCGCCTTCGTCGACGGTCAGAACGAAGACTTCGGCGCCCCCTTCTCCGGCGGCGGCGACCATTCCCTCCGACAGACCGAACTTCATCTGCCGCGGTTTCAGGTTGGCGACCATCACGACCAAGCGGCCGATCAGATCTTCCGCCTTGTAGGCCGCTTTGATCCCGGCGAAGACCTGGCGACGTTCGTCGCCGCCGAGGCTCAGCGTCAGCTTTAGCAGCTTGCGAGCTTCGGGCACTTCTTCGGCATGCAACACGCGGGCGACGCGGAGGTCGACCTTCATGAAGTCATCGATCGTGCATTCTTCGGCCAGCGGTTCGGCGGCCAGCACGTCGGCGCTGTCGTTGTACTTGGCGGCGACTTCGTCCGCGGGGCTCGCGGCGCCTTCGGCCGATTCTTCTTTGCTTTCTTCAATCATGGCTAGAACTCGTTTCGTATCGACTCGTTTCATCAAGTGTTCGAATTTGTTGACCGCCGTCCCGGTCAGCGGCGTTTGCGACTGATCCCAGGAGGTGATCGGATCATTCAGCAAGGCGCCGACTTCGCTCGCCAACTTCGGCAGCACCGGCGACAAGTAAACGATGATCTGGCGGAAGAGGTTGATCCCGACCGTGCAGACGTCTTGCAGCGTTTGCGCGTTGGCCGGATCCTTTCGCAGCTCCCACGGCTTGTTCCCTTCGATGTAGGGATTGGCGCGGTCGGCCAATTCCAAAATCAAACGCATGGCGCGGTTGTAGTCGCAAGCTTCGTACGCAGCAGCGATTTCGGCGCCAGCTTTGGCGGCCTGTTCAAACAGCCCGCCGTCTTCGGGATACGTTTCCGACAGACCGGTCGACTGCACGAACTTCGCACAGCGGCTTGCGATGTTGACCACTTTGCCGACCAGGTCGCTGTCGATCTTCTCGGCGAACTCTTCGACGTTCAGGTCGAGGTCGTCCAGACGCGGGCCCAACTTGGTCGCGTAGTAGTAGCGGATGTAGGCCGGATCGAGATGCTCCAGGTACTTCGCCGCTTTGACGAAGGTCCCCTTGCTCTTCGACATCTTCTCGCCGCCGACGGTCAAAAAGCCGTGGATGTGCACCTTGGTCGGCAGATTGAAGCCGGCCGTCTTCAGCATGCCGGGCCAGAAGAGGGTATGGAAATAGGTGATGTCTTTGCCGATGAAGTGGTGGATCTCGGTCTCGGGATCTTTCCACCATTTGTCGAGCGACTCGCCATTCCTTTTACACCACTCCCAGGTCGAAGCGATGTAGCCGATCGGCGCGTCGAACCAGACGTACCAGTAGTTGCCGGGGCAGTCCGGAATCTCAAAGCCGAAGTAGGGACCAGGACGCGAAATGTCCCAGTCGCGCAGCTCTTCGTGCAGGAAGTGCCCCTTCAGGTAGTTGGCGACTTCGCTTTGCAGATGCTCGCCGCATTGCGACCATTCTTCGAGGAACGGATGGAGCTTTTCTAGCGCGACGAACAAGTGCGTCGCACTACGTAGCTCCGGCGTCGCGCCGGACAATGCGCTGACCGGATCAATCAGGTCGACCGGCGTGTACGTGTGCCCGCATTCGCAGCTATCGCCCGGTTGATTGGTGCGACCGCATTTGGGGCACGTACCGCGGACGAAGCGATCGGCCAGGAAGGTGTTGGCCTCTGGATCGAAGAGTTGCTCGACTTCCTTCTCGAGGACGAGATCGGCATCGCGAAGCGACTTCCAGAATTGGGCGCAAAGCTCGCGATTCTCGTCGCTGTTGGTCGAGCCGTAGTTGTCGAACTCGATGTCGAACCCGGCGAAGTCGGCCTGGTGTTCGGTGCTCATCTTGGCGATGAATTCTTCTTCGGTCACTCCGTTCCGCTTGGCGCTGATCATGATCGCGGTGCCATGCGTGTCGTCCGCGCAGAAGTAGCGGCAATCGTTGCCGCTCAGGCGCTGAAAGCGGACCCAGATGTCGGTCTGGATGTACTCGACCAAGTGACCGATGTGGATCGGCCCGTTGGCGTAGGGAAGTGCGGAAGTTACGAGAATTCGTCGCGCAGTCATGGAAGAACCGTTGAAGTCGTTTTCCTGCCGAGAGTTAGGGCAAGTCGAACCGAGGATTGTACCGCAGCGGGGCTTGCTGGGCGAGATGACGCTGGCGGCGACATTCTCGTCACGCGGCCCGATTCTATCGCAGACATGCGACCAGACAGAGGGGTTCGGATGGGCCCCTAGCGGAAGCGACAAGAAAAAGAGACGGTCGAAAAGCATCCCGAAAGATGACATTTCCGACCGTCGCGCTTCGTTGGCTTATGGATAACCGGCGACGCCGCAAATAGGACGTACCGAGTGATCTACTAAGGAAACCATTCGTTTCGTCGCGGCGACGTTATTCCAGGTTCCCCGAAAAAAAACTGGAATTGTCCCGCCCCCCGATATCGCGATCCATCTACTGATCAAAATGGAGCACTAAAGGGTGGCACGTAGAGCGCAAAAGTGCGAGAAGCGGGCCTTAAACTCCATTGCGGGCGTTCGCATTTTCTTCCATTTATTGGACGAGAAAAATGGAAATGGCGATTGGTTTCGAATGTGGAAGTTTGATCGGTTGCGGAACGCTTGCGGGTTCGCATCCAGTCCGCACTACTTGTTGATATTTGAGTGGGAGTTCGCTCTGTGAAGGCTGCCGTACTGACGCAACTGAATGCCCCCCTGACGCTGGAGCAGCGCGAAGATTTGGCGCCCAGCGGCGACAGCGTCGTCGTTCAGTTGCACGCCGCTGCGCTAAACCGCCGAGACTTCTGGATCACCCAGGGGATGTACCCCGGCATCCAGTTTCCAGCCATTCTGGGATCGGATGGCGCTGGGGTGGTGAGCAAAGCGAGCGACTCGCCGGCGGCAAGCTGGATGGGGCGGGAAGTAATCATCAATCCTGGTTGGAAATGGGGAAACGATCCGCGCGCTCAAGGCTCCGCGTTCGAGATTCTGGGAATGCCGATCGATGGAACCTTTGCGACCGAGATCCTTGTGCCGGCCGAGTACCTCCACGAGAAGCCAAGTCATCTCAACTACACAGAGGCGGCGGCGCTGCCGCTGGCCGGGCTTACCGCCTATCGCGCCCTCTTCACGCAAGGAAAGTTGCAGCCCGGGGAAAAGGTGCTGATTAGCGGCATTGGCGGCGGCGTCGCAACTTTAGCGCTCCAGTTCGCTTGTGCAGCCGGAGCCGACGTGATCGTTACGTCTTCCTCGGCGGAGAAGATCGCCAGCGCGATCCGCTACGGCGCTCAGTATGGCTACAACTACAACGGGACCGATTGGGTCGGGGAAGCGACCACCGAATTTGGGCTGGTTGACCTGATCATCGACAGCGCCGGCGGCGTGGGCTATCGCAGCTTGCTTGATCTTGCGGCGCCTGGTGGGCGAATTGTGAACTACGGCGCGACGGCTGGTCCTCCGCCGAAGCTTGACTTGTTCAAGGTCTTTTGGAAGCAACTGCATCTCATCGGTTCGACGATGGGTTCGCCAAGCGACTTCTCCGAGATGCTCCACTTCGTCAACGAACACAAGATCAAGCCGATCGTCGACGAAACGCTGCCGCTTAATGCGGTGAACGAAGCGCTCGAAAAGATGCGTCACTCGACGCAGTTCGGCAAGATTACGCTCGATTGCCGTGACTAGTCGGCGGAGCCCCATCTTCGCCGGATATCGGCTCGAATGAGCCGAAGAAGTCGCCGGGGCGGACTCCATAGCCGTTCAAAAACTCGGCCGCTTGCATCACTCGCTTGCCGGCCGGTTGGACTTCGTCGAGCGAGATCTGTCCCGCCGCGGTCGCCACGACCAAACGGCCGTCGTCGACCGCAGCGACTTGTCCCGGCGCGACGCGAGCGTCGCTCGCCAGCGGCGTCATGCGTTTGACGATTAACCGCAGCGGTTCGGCGCCGTCGCGCAGCCAATGGGTAAAGGTCCCGGGCCACGGCTGGAAGGCGCGATGCTGGTTGTAGATCTCTTGCGCCGTGCGAGCCCACGGCAGATCGCCATCTTCTTTCCGCAAGCGTCGCGCTTTGGTGACTTTCGCCGGGTCTTGCAACTCGCCCGGCGGGTTGAGGCCATGCTCTTCGAGCAGCGCGATCGACTGCATCACTGGCTCAACGCCGAGTTGCGAGAGTCGCTCTTCCAGTTCGACGGCGTCTTCGTCCGGATCGATCGGCGTTTTGGCGACCGCCAGGATCGGACCGCCGTCGAGCTTCGGCGTCATGTGGATCACAGTGACGCCGGTCTCCGGATCGCCGTTGTGCATCGCCCAGTTCACGGGCGCGGCGCCGCGGTACTTGGGAAGCAAGGAGCCGTGGAGGTTGATACCGCCCAACTTGGCGAGCGACAGCGACTCAGCCGACAAGATCTGGCCATAGTCGCAGACGACGAACAGATCGGCGTCGTAGCTGCGCAAGATTTCGTGCGCTTCGGGCGTATTGACGCTTTCGGGCCAATGAACCGGCAGGCCCGCCTCTTCAGCGACGGCTCGCATCGGGCTGGGAGGCGGCTGGCGATTGCCGCGCAAGACGCGCGGCGGCTGCGTCAGCAGGGCGAGGACCTGATGCTGGGAGTCGAGGAGGCGGCGGAAGCTCGGCACGGCGAAAGGACCGGTTCCCATCATCACAATTCGTAGCATTTGGCGCCTCCTCGCAATAAAAAAAGCCGCCGGCATGGATACCGGCGACCTTGTTTAGTTTAACGAATTTTGACCGCGTCTGCAGTTAGCTGGCGCCTTCGGCGGTCGACGAATCCCCTTCGTCCTGCTTCTCGGCTTCGCCGGTAACGCGAGTTCGCTTCGGCGCGTCGGTGCCGGGGACGATGCGGGGACCGTGCGAATGCTCTTCGATCACGCGGCGCAGTTCTTCGCCATCGACCGATTCGACTTCGATCAGCCGTTTGGCCAGGGCGATCAGCGCGTCGCGGCGGTCGGAAAGGAGCGAGCGGGTCTTTTGCAGCATTTCGTCGAGGATCCGCTTGATTTCGATGTCGATCTCGCGGGTCGTCTCTTCGCTGTGCGAGCGACTCCGTTCATCCGAGGCTTCCGGAATGAAGGCGGAACGTCCGCTTTGGCGATAGTTGACGCGGCCCAATCGGCTCATGCCGTAGTCGGTCACCATGCCGCGGGCCAATTCGGTCGCGCGTTCCAAGTCGTTCGAGGCGCCGGTCGAGATTTCGTCGTAAACCATCTCTTCGGCCACGGTCCCGGCCAGCAGCACTTGGATGCGGCTTTCGAGCTCTCCCTGGGTCATCAGGAAGCGATCTTCGGTCGGACGCTGCATCGTGTAACCAAGCGCCGCCAGACCGCGGGGAATGATCGACACTTTGTGAACCGGATCGGTATTCGGCAGGCAGTAGGCGACCAGCGCGTGTCCACTTTCGTGGTAGGCGACGCGGTTCTTTTCCTCTTCCTGCATCACGCGTTGTTTCTTCTCGAGACCGGCCGTGACCCGTTCGACCCCTTCGTCGAATTCTTCCATCGAGACGGCGGGCTTTCCTTTACGAGCGGCGAGCAGGGCCGCTTCGTTGACCAGATTGGCCAGATCGGCGCCGGCGAAACCGGCGGTGATCGAAGCGACCTTCTTCACGTCGACCGATTCGTCGAGCTTCACCGATTTGACGTGGACCTTCAAAATGTCGGCGCGACCGGCGGCGTCGGGACGATCGACCAGCACCTGGCGATCGAAACGACCGGGACGAAGCAGCGCCGGATCGAGCATCTCGGGACGGTTGGTCGCCGCGATGATGATGATCCCGCTGTTGGAGTCGAAACCGTCCATCTCGACGAGGAGGGCGTTGAGCGTTTGTTCTCGTTCATCATGCCCGCCCACCATGCCGGAGCCGCGGGTCTTGCCGAGGGCGTCGAGTTCGTCGATGAAAATGATGCAGGGGCTTTTGGCCGCCGCTTGCTGGAACATGTCGCGAACACGCGCGGCGCCGACGCCGACGAACATTTCGACAAAGTCCGAGCCGGACAAGCTGAAGAAGGTGACGCCTGCTTCGCCGGCGATCGCCTTGGCGAGGAGCGTTTTGCCGGTTCCCGGAGGACCGACCAGCAGCACTCCCTTCGGAATGCGACCGCCCAGCTCTTGGTATTTGTCCGGAGAGCGGAGGAAGTCGACGATTTCTTTGACTTCTTCGACCGCTTCTTCGATGCCGGCGACATCCTCAAACGAGATGTTGAGGTCGTCCTGCATGTGCATCTTGCCGCGGCTGCGACCGAACGCGATCGCGCTGCCGGCGCCGCCGAGACGACGCATCATCAGGTAGAAGAGGATCACGATCAACGCGGTCATGAAGAGGAGACCGCCGTAGATCTCGAGGAAGCCGTCTCCCGGATCGCCGCTGTAGTCTTTAAAGCCGTGCGCCTTCAGGGCGTCGGTGATTTCGTTCAGGCTCTGCTCGTCGCCGGGCAAGTAGGTGACGATCGGCACCCCTTTTTGCTTGCTCGAAGCGATGTCTTTATTGTCGGCGTCGAGATCTTCGCGATCGACAACCGCGCTGACCATCGACTTGCTGACGGTCGCGTTCCGAAAATTCGAATAGAGGATCTTCTTCCCCTTCGAGTTTTCGATCGACAGACTGCCGACCGGCTTGCCGGAGGCGTCGGGCTCATGCGCATCGATCAGGTCGACCAGCTGGGCCGGCGTGATCGTATCGCGTGAGGGGCGAATGAAGTAAATCGCGATGAAAAACGCGACGACGATCGCCACAACGATGTACAGGATCGAGTTGTTAGCGCGAGAGTCGCCCGAACGGCGAGGGGGTTCGTCGTGATTATCCATGAGCAACCAGGTAAGAGTGTCGCGGCGGGGAGCCGGAGAATTCCAGGATTCGAGGGTCAGCCGCTATTATACAACGCGATGTTTCGAGCCAATGGATTGCCCAGTTTGACGAAAACGGCTCGACTTGCTGCGATGGGAGATTCTTCCTAGAATTCCCCTGCTTCGCAAGTACTTGTCGCATCTAGAGATGTGCGCATCGCTCGCAGCCCAAGGCGCGGCCGTTCGGTTGTCGTAGAATGCAAAAAGCATTTTCCTACCCGGTCCGCTTGGACGGCTAGTAGCGATTGCGCCGCTCAGGGGCGAAGTCGCAAGCGGTCTCCCCAACTTCCAACTCCATCGATCGAATCGTCGACATGACGGCCGCACCTCAAAATGTTGCGTTGCTTGGCGCTACCGGTAGCATCGGACGCAGCACGCTCGATGTGATCGCCGCGTCGGCCGGTCGCTATCAGTGCTATCTGTTGACGGCGCATCAAAAACTGGACGAACTTGCCGCCGCCGCGCGACAGTTTGTTCCCCGGTATGTGGTCGCCACCGACGCCGAAGCGGCGGCAAGTCGCGATTGGTCCGATCTGCCGGCCGATACCGAACTGCGAATCGGCCCCGATGCGATCGCCGAATTGGTCGCGCATGACGACGTCGATATCGTCGTCGCGGCGATTGTCGGACGAGCGGGACTGGAAGGAACCTGGGCCGCCCTGGAAGCCGGCAAACGGGTCGCCCTTGCAAACAAAGAAACGCTGGTTCTGGCCGGGGGGCTGGCGATGCGGTTGGCCGCCGAGCGAAACGCCCAGATTCTGCCGGTCGACAGCGAACATAGCGCCATTTTCCAGGCGCTCCAGGCGGGCAAATCGAACGAAGTGGCCCGGATCATTTTGACCGCGTCGGGCGGGCCGTTTCGACATCACACGCTTGAGCAGCTGGAGCAAGTCACGACCGCCGAGGCCCTAAATCACCCAACTTGGAAAATGGGGCCTAAGATTACGATCGATTCAGCGACCATGATGAATAAGGCGCTGGAAGTGATCGAGGCTCGCTGGTTGTTCGATATGCCGGCCGAAAAGATCGACGTGGTGGTCCACCCCCAATCGGTGGTTCATTCGCTGGTCGAGTACGTCGACGGGTCGGTGATGGCGCAATTGAGCCCCCCCGACATGAAATTACCGATACAATACGCAATGTCGTATCCCGAGCGCTTCCCTGGCCCCGCTCGAAGGCTAGACTTCACCATCGCGTCCGCTTGGGAGTTCCAGCCTCCAGACTTCGACCGCTTTCCCGCGTTGTTGTTGGGAAAAGAGGCGGCCGAACGCGGGGGGACGACCGGAGCGGTCTTGAATGCCGCCAACGAGGCGGCGGTGCAGAGTTTTCTCGACGGCGAGATCTCTTTCACCGACATATCCCGGGCATGTCGTGCTGCGCTGGACAGCCACGACTTTGACCCGAACCCAACGATTGATCAACTACTCGCGCTCGACGCATGGGCGCGTAGGGAGGTTTCCGCGTGGATTACGTGCTGTTAGCCGAGACGAATTTTCTGGGCATTCTGACCAACCTCGGCTTTTTCGCCATGGGCGTCGCTGGACTGGGCCTCGTGATTTTCATTCACGAGCTGGGTCACTTTTTGGCCGCGAAGGCCTGCGGCGTGAAGTGCGAAAAGTTCTACGTCGGGTTTGACGCTCCGATTTCGATCGGCCCTTGGAAGTTCAGCGCCCTCTGGAAAAAGCAGTGGGGCGAAACCGAATACGGCATCGGGACGATTCCGCTCGGCGGTTACGTCAAGATGCTCGGCCAGGACGACAATCCGGCCGCCGCCGAAGAAGAAATCGCTCGATCCAAGGAAGGGGGCGAAGGTGGTCAACATGACCCGCGCAGCTACCTGGCCAAGTCGGTTCCGCAGCGCATGATGATCATTTCGGCCGGCGTGACGTTCAACGTCATCTCGGCGGTTATCTTCGCCGCGATCGCCTACATGATCGGCGTCAGCTACACGCCGTGCGACGTCGCTTACGCTCAGCCTGGCGGACCGGCCTGGATCGCCGGTATTCGTCCCGGCGACAAGATCTTGTCAGTCACCCCCGGCGCCGAGCCGAACGAGAACCTCCGGTTCCGCAAAGACCTGACGCTCGCCGTCGTGATGAACGGCGACGAAAAGGCGATGCCGATCGTGATTCGCCGCGACGACAAGCTCCTCGATTTTGACGTCCAGCCGAAGAAGCCGTTCCCGAAGGCCGACTTCCCGCTGTTGGGAATCTCCCCCGAAAACACGCTGAAAGTCGCCAAGCCGAGCGAAGAGTACGCGATGCTGGTCGGCGATCCGGAATGGATGAAGCAACTGCAAACCGACGACCTGCTGGTCGAAGTCGACGGCAAGCCGATCGCCAATTACGTCGAGTGGGAAAACATCCTCGCGACTCGCCCGGCCGATACGCTGAAGCTGAAGTTTGAGCGGACCGAAGGTTCCGGCGACGCTGCGAAGAAGTCGACCTACGACATCGAACTGCCGCCGACCCCCTATCGCCAGACCGGTCTGGTGATGGAGATGACGCCGATCGAGCATGTGCAAGCTGGTTCGCCGGCCGAAACGCAAGGTTTGAAGGCCGGGGACAAGCTGGTGAAGATCGGCGACGTTACGGCCGCCGACGGCTATACGCTCGCTTCCCGTTCGGCCAAGTACGCCGGGCAGACGGTCGACGTGGTAATTACCCGCGACGGCGAAGAGAAGACTTTCCTGATCCCGATGCGTCGGCCGCTGCAGTACAACACGCAAAGCGGCTACGGCAGCGAGTTGGCGGTCGACATGCTGGGCGTTTCCTATTCGCTGACCAATCGCGTCGCCGACGTCTTGGCCGGAAGTCCCGCCGAAGCGGCCGGCCTGAAAGCGGGAGACGAGATCCGCACGCTGAAGCTAAAGCCGACCGACTCGCAAAAGGAATCGGGCTACTCGTGGCCGAAGAGCGACGAACCGCTGAAGCTGATCGAAGACGAGGTCGATTGGCAAGACGCGTTCAACGCCGCGTTCCAGTATCTGCCGGCCGAAGTTCCGGTCGAAGTGATTTTCCACCGGGAAGGGACCAACGAAACGCAAACCGCGTTGATCACGCCGGTCGACTCCAAAGATCAGTTCATCGAACATCGCTACATCGTCTTCGTCTCGCCCAGCCCGAAGTACGTCGCCAAATCGCTTGGCGAAGCGTTCGCGCTTGGTTTCCAGGAAACCGGCAGCGGAATGGGCCAGGTCTTCGCGATGCTTCGCAAGCTGGTGACCGGCAAAGTGCCGCTCGCCGGGTTTGGCGGACCGGGAACGATCCTGGCGGTCGCGACCAGCGAATCGTCGCAAGGGCTCGGACGGTTGTTGCTCTTTTTGACGCTGATCAGCGCCAACCTGGCGGTGATCAACTTCATGCCGATTCCGGTTCTCGACGGCGGGCACATGGTCTTTCTGCTGTACGAAGGAATCATGGGTAAACCGCTCGACGAGAAATGGATGATGCGGCTCACCTTCGCCGGCTTAGCTTTCGTGTTGCTGCTGATGATCTGCGTGATCGGGCTCGATATCAATCGCTTCCTGCCTTGGATCACGGGGTAAGAGCAACGTGCTTCGTTCTCCGCATCTGGTCCGCTGCGTCTTGTTTGACGCAGTGGGGACGTTGATCTATCCGCATCCCAGCGTCGCAGCCGTCTATCAGGCGGCCGGCGTCGCCAATGGATGCGATTTGCCGATCGAGACGATCCGGACGCGGTTTCGCGAGGCGCTGGTGCACTACTCGGTTTCGGCCGATCTTCGTTCGGACGAAACGCTGGAACGCCAACGGTGGCGGCAGATCGTCGCGCACGTCTTCGCCGAATCGGAAAGGCCTGACGCAATCTTGGAGCGACTTTGGAATCACTTCGCCCAGGACGACAGCTGGAGCGTCTATGAAGATGCGCTGCCAACGCTGGAGAAACTGGGCCCCAGCTACCGAATCGGCCTGGCGTCGAACTTCGATCAACGCCTAAGAGGAATCGCCGGGCATTGGCCCTGCCTGGCCGATGCGATGCTGTTCGTCTCGTCTGAGGTCGGCTGGGCGAAGCCGAGCCCGCTCTTTTACGGGCTGATCGCCCAAGTGCTCCAGCTGCAGCCGCATCAGATCTTGCTGGTCGGCGACGACGCGCGCAACGACTATCACGGCGCCACGGCGGCCGGCTATCAGGCGTTGTATCTGACGCGCGACGGCAACGTGCCGGAAGACATCGAAGCGGAAGCGACCATTCAGTCGCTGACCGAAGTTGTGACGCGGCTCGCATAAGGCCGGCGCACAAAAAAGGGAACGCCATGCTGGCGTTCCCTAGGTCGAAAAGCGAACAAGTCGCTATCCGAGGCTATTTCGTTTTAACGTCGATGGCGAGACTTCCGGCGTTTTGATCGTTCACGTCAATGGTCGTCGTGTACTCGGCGAAAATCTGCTTGCCGTACGGCAGCTCTTGATCAGGCTTGGCGTTGCCGTCAAAGCCGTTGATCCGGACGCGATAGGCGCCGCTGGACAAACGTTGTTTCGCATCTTTCGTATCGAAGGAGCCGTTGACGATCGCCGACGAGACCGCAGGTCCGCTATGACCTTTGGACGAATCGGGGCTGAGGAGGATCGTCCCCTGCGGAACCGGGTTTCCTTTGTAGGTCACACTACCGGCGGCGACGAAGCCCGGGGGCTCCGACGAACCGCAGCCGCTTCCCAACAGGATCGCCGCAGCGGCGAGGACGCCAACGACGCAAAAGCGAGTTATCATAGTAACGTCTCTAACGTGGATAAGTTTCAGGAAGAGTGCGCTGGCGAGCGATCGTTAGTCGAGCGTCAGCGTTTCGCCGCCGCCGCAGCTGGCCGCGGACAGCAGAGCGTCATAGTTGATCGTTTCTCCGACGAAGCGGACCGAAGCGTCGCCCAAGGCGAACAAGCAGCCGCCCGGGTGATTGCTGCCGTAGCTCATGTCGTTGAACAGGGCCGTGTAGTCGGCGTTGATTGGCTGGGCGACGTTCTTGCAAGGCGCCATGAAGTCGTTCGACTTGCCGCCGCGCGACCAGGGACGATAACGCGTCGCGTTGCCGTTGCGTGCGTTCCACGAGATTTCGCCCAGGAAGAGCGTGTTGCTGGTGCCGTCGGTGATGTCGCGCATTTTGCGAACTTCGTCGTGGTACCAGACCCCTTCTCTTGAGAAACCGCCGTGACTGCCGCTGGTGTTTTCTTTGTAGGCGACGCCGCTCGACGGGTTGGTTCCGGTCGGGCCCATCACGCCGTAGTAGTGCGTGGTGTAGTAGGCGGAGTTGTCGTCCGCTTTTTCCGACGAACCGCTCGGGCAGAGGAACGGTTCCATCCGGGTCGAGCGGAACGGCGCGTTAACGCCGGTGTCGTAGTTGACGGTCATGTCCATCTGATCAAACAGATTCGTCTGTTCGATGAACGGCAAAATGGCGACGTGCCAGCCGACCATGTTGCTGCTGCCGCGCGAGCCGTATGGGAAGCTCTTGGTGGTGTCATGGTAGTTGTGCAGCGCCAAGCCAAGCTGCTTCAGTTGGTTGGAGCAGGACATTCGACGAGCCGCTTCGCGAGCCTGTTGGACGGCCGGCAGCAGAAGCGCAATCAATACCCCGATAATCGCAATGACGACGAGCAGTTCGACCAAGGTGAACGCCGACCGGCGACCTGACCGCTGCAGCAACGAAACGGACATACAGACACCTCAAACGTGGAAGAGAGAAGAAAAAAGAATGAAAAGCAGTAGCGCGGCAACTGTCGAAGCAGGGACGCGTGTCCAGTGAAAATCCGGGAGGAAATCAAGACTATTCCGGTCATCGACCATCAGAATGGTGGCAGATGACGGAAAGGGGTCAGATTTCGGGTTTCCCGTATGTGCAAATACAAGGCATAAGGTTGCATCTATGCGTTTATCAGGCCCATAGACAACCGCGCAGAAGAGATCTCAAGATTCTACAGGTTCCCCTAATCTTTATTAGACGAATTGGCAAAATTTATTCAGGATTTCGGGAAATTTTTCATTTTCGATGAGTCCATGCGCTCCCGAAGGGGGGCGGCGGATGCGTTGGATTAGAAGAGCGATCGCAAGACGCGATTGACCAACGCAAGAAATTGCCACGCTAGCGGCAAGCTCGGCGAACGATTAATTGTCCAAGCGGCGCGAAGGAATTTGGATCACGCCCAAGTCGGTTACCTGGTCGGCGACGACCTCGATCTGGTGCAATCCTTTCCGTTCGTTCTGATATTGGCCGAGCAGTTTGAACTCATTGACGTAGCCGCAGGCGGTATGCCAGAACTGAAACGTCCACGTTCCCGCCGGCACATTGGCGATCTCGAACTCTCCCTTCTCATTGGAGATCGCGACGTAAGGAGATTCGCGCACGATCAGATACGATTCGACCCAGGGATGGATCCGACTGTTGATCACGCACGGCGTGCGCTCTTCGAGCTCGAAGCGCTTATCCTCCTGGCCGCCGTTCGCGGCTAGCTGCGGACGGAAAGCGGGATTGAAGAATGCGTTGATCGCCAATTCCTCGGCGGCAGGATCGAGGTTTTTGAACCTCACCGTTTGCGAGGTACGAGTGAAGGCCAGGTACGGATGGAGGATGAAGCCGCGGCAGGTAAGTTCGACCACGTCATTGGCCGACGCTGCGTAGCTGGGATGCGGTTCGGGATAGGCATCGCCTTTGGGAACCGCGAGCCAAAGCGCGACGTTCGGCAATTCTCCGTTGGGGCCGATGACCAGCTTTTGGTTGGGGACTGCGCCGACTGGAGCGCCGAAGATGGGGACGGGGATCGCCTTCGCGGGCGCGATCTTGCCGTCGACGACGAACTTTCCCTTGATCGTTCCCCAGCCGTCCGCCTGGGCGAAGGCGCCGAACTGGAGCGTCACAAGGAGCGCCAGAACGAGGGTTCCCAATTTCATGCGGCGGACCTCCATGCGGTTCGGAGCGGAAAGGAAAGCTTCCGGCTATTCTATGGGGTCGCGCTCCGCGGTGCGAGAAAAATCGGCGGGCGGAGTTCGTTTCGACGCCCAGAGACGCGTCAGCCCGTAGCTCAAAAAAGTCAGCAGCGCCAAGGTCGCGAGCGTCACGAACGGAAACATCCAGAGCGGAATCGCGAGACGATGGGTGTGCGGAACCGATCCAAATTCGCCGGTATCATGCAGCCACAAAAAGATCGCATGGGTATTCGAGAACGTGAGGAGTTCGACGCCATAGCTGACGCCCAGGAAAATCGCGATCAATATCGCCGGTGCGAGAGCGTGACGAGCGATGAGTTCGAGCCGAGAGGACATAGCGCACCGTTATTTGGCGGCGGCGTTCTCCGCCGATTCGCGGGCTTTGACGAGCAAGCGGTTTAACTCTACCAGCTCGGCCTTGGTCATGTGACCCAGGTTCAGTTGATGAATGTCGACCAGCGGAGCGGCGAGTTCGGCGATCAGCGCCTCCCCCTTTTTCGTCAGCTTGATCCGGATCACGCGGCGGTCAGTCTGCGAGCGAGTCCGCGAGACCAGGCCCGCCTCTTTCAGTCGGTCGATCAGGCGGGTGATGTCCGGCACCCGAGTCACCATCCGACTGACGATTTCGAGACATGGCAACCCCGGCGGCTCGGCCGCTTCCAGGATGCGGAGGACGTTGTACTGGGCGCTCGAAAGGCCATGCTGCTTCAACAATTGGCTGGGCGCGGCGGCGACCATGTTATGCGTGCGCAGCAGGTTTAAGTACGTCTCCTGCGGCAAGGAGTCGAACGGAGCGGACTTTTTCAGCTGTTGCTGCAGGATCGATTTGGACACGCCGGCGGCTTCCGTAAGAGGTATGGTCGCACCGAACAATAATTGTTCTCACAACCATATCTGTCAAGCCAAGCGCGCCGTTGGGGCGTACCGCGCATAAAAAAAGCCGACCGCAACTTGGTTGCGGTCGGCCACGTGGGTTTCGGCGAAATACCCTCGCGTCCCAGGAAAATGCCACGAGGGCATTTACCTGCATTGTTCTTAGTTGGCGCCGTTGAGCGACGGTTTGCCGGTCGGATCGGTGTCCTTCGGCTCTTCGTCGGTCAGCGACGGGCGCTTCGCGTCGTCCATCGGGGTCATCGGGCCGCCCTGGCCGATGTCTTCCATCGGGCTTTCCGACTCTTCCGACGACTCTTCTTTTTCTTCTTCGGCCGCCGGCTTCTTGGCTTCGGTCGGGGTCGGTTGGACGATCACCGACGGGGTGGTCGAGAGCGGAGCGTACTGCGTAATGGTCGTGCTCGGCGACGGGACGATCACGCTCGCCGACGAGTTGAGCGGGACACGCATCGTGACGACGCGCGGGGTTCGCTTGACCATCTGCTGTTCGGTCCAGACCGGTTCCAGCTTGGTGTCATAAACGGTGCTCGTTTCCGAGACCCATTTCTGCACGCGAACCGGCGTCTGTTCCACCTTTTCTTCGTAAACCATCCGAGTCGTGGTGATTGGAACCTTGCGGACCACTTCTTCCTCGACCCAACGGCAAACCTTCACCGGAACCTTGTTTTCGACCCGTTCGATCACCGGGCGGCGAACCGTGACCGGAATCTGCTGGACCTGTTCGACCGACTCGTAACGAGTGGTCTGCATCGGAATCCGTTGAACTTGGATTTCTTCGTCATAGCGAATTCGCTGCACCGGAATCTGCTGCGTCACTTGCTGCGGCAGGAAGGTGGTGACCGGAACTTGCTGGGCGACGGTGGTCGGAACGATCGTCTGCACGTTGTTAAACGTGCCGGGACGTTGCGTCGGAACCCAGTGCAAACCGGCTCGGTCCCACATCGCGCGACCGGTGACCGGATCAACGTAGCTGGTGCCGGGGAGCCAACGGAGACGATTGCGAGTCGGCCCCGGTTCGTAAACGGTTTGATTGACGACCTGGTTCTGTTGCACCAATTGCGTTTGCAGCGTGGTGCTCGGAGTGTATTGAACGGTGGTCTGCGTCTGCATGACCGTTTCAGTCACAGGACGCTGCACGCGAACTTGCTGTTCGACGAAGGTCGTTTCGCAGACCGGGCGGAGGACCGTCGTGCGGCGTTCGCGCATTTCGGTTTCTTCGACGTAGCGAACCTGGTTGAAGCTCTGGTCGCGGATTTCTTCTTCCCAGACCGGCTTCATCACGCGGAAACGCTCTTCGCGTTCGCTCGTTTCGGTAACCGGCTTGGCGACCGTGAAACGACGCTCACGCATCTCGGTTTCCCAAACAGGACGGAAGGTCGTCACTTCGCGCGGGACCTGAACCTGTTGGTACTGCAGACGACGGACCGTGACCGGCTGATCTTCGTAGACCGTCTGCTGAATGATTTTGTAAGCCGGCGTGCAGCAAGGTTCGCAACAACTTTGTGCGAAGGTCGGCGACACGACGGCAGCCACAAGGGGCGCCGTCAAAACGAATTTGGAGAACATGCGGTTCATGATTTCGGTTCCTCGACCGGGGGTCATCAAAACGACCAGAGGTGCTCTGGGCAAAGTCCCTCTCGCTTGACGAGCCGCGGCAAGTCCGTCGCCGGGCGGCCTGGTTTTCAGGCAACTCGTTACTACAAGATTGCCAAAATTCAGCGCCCAATTCAAACGGATTATTTTGCGACTCGGGTCGTCTTATCGCTGGAAAATCATACGTCGCCGGGATTTACGCGAGTAGAAATTCTTTCAAGTTTTTCCAGCTGTCTGCCGAGCGCTTTATCCTTATTTTCCCGGCAATCGTTGCAGCTTGTGATAGCAGCGCAGGCAACTCAACCCAATCGATAATGTTTCGCAGAATCATCGCGCGTTGACGTTCGTCAACATGCCGGCGATCGTCTCGCGCTATCGAAGCGATTGCGCGGGGGAAGCGAAGCCCGCTGGTGACTCGTTTCGCTTCTCAAGGAGAAGCGTTGTTTTTGGCGCCAGATCGGCGACGCGTTGCGTTTTCGCAACGACGTTTCGCAAACGCTACCGCAACAATTCGACCAAGATCGGCGCCAGGATCGTCACCAGGAAGAGGGCGATCGGATAAGCGGCGACATACGCGATTACCGGTTCGGCGGCGTCGGTCGCGGAAGTGATCGCCGCGAGGCCCGGCGTCGAAGTCATACCGCCGCAAATGGCGCCAAGCGACTTGAGTAAGCGGAGCTTCATGACGAGATCGGCGAGCAGAAAACCGACGGCTAGCGGAACGATCGCCACGGCTGCAGCGCCAACGCAGAGCCAGATCCCTTGCGAGCGCAACACTTCGACGAAGTTGCCGCCGGCCGAGACGCCGGCGCTCGCCAGAAAGAGAGCGAGCCCCGCTTCCATCAGCAGCATTCGCGCGCTGCGAGGAAGATGCCCAGCGATCGGACCAAGTCGACCGAAGTGTCCCAAGATCAGGCCAACGATCAGCGGCCCACCGGCCAGACCAAGTTGGATCGATTGATTGCCGATCGAAACCGGCAGCATGCCAAGACTGATTCCCATCAGCAACCCGATTGCTAGCGACAAGATGTCGGATTGGTCGAGCGTGCTGGGACGATGTCCCGCCAGACGTTCCACTTCGGGCCAGTTTTCGGGCTCGCCGACGGCGGTCAGCATGTCGCCGAACTCGATCCGCGTGATCGCCGACGGAACGAACTCGACGTCGTGGCGGCGAATCCGTGTGATCGTCACGCCATAGGTCGACAACAGGTGAAGCTCTTTGAGCGACTTCCCAACGAACTCCGGCGACGTCACAACGATCTGTCGTCGCTGCCGTTCGGCGTCGAGCAGCAGTTGGTCGGCGCCTTCGACTTCTGTTCCCAGCATGTCAAGCACGCCGGCCAGGTTGCGTTCCGGGCCGACCAGCATCACCTGTTGCCCAAGGGCGAAATGAAAATCATGCGGGGTTGGGCGGAGGAGTTCTCCGTCCCGCACGCGCGGCGTCTGGCAGTTGCACGCTTCCAGCATCGGCACGCCGCCGGGACGTTTGCCGACGATCGCCGGGTTGCGGATTTCAACCAGCTTGCGAATGATCTGCGTCGCGGCGGCGTTCGGATCGCCGGCCGCGGCTGACTTCAAGTCGCGTCCCAGCAGTTTCGGCAAGATTTGGACGAAGGCGACCACGCCGATGATCCCGAAGGGATACCCGACGCCGAAACCAACCGCCACGTCGGGGCTATCGGGAAGTGCGGTCGTCAAAGCCCCCAGCGCCGGCGTGCTGGTCATTGCTCCGGCGAAGACCCCGCCGGTCAACTCGGCCGGAAGCCCCAGCAGCTTGCCGACGCCCCAGGCGGTGACCGTTCCGCTTGCGACGATCACGGCGCCCAGCAGGGCCAAGGTCCGCCCATCCTGCATCAGCGAGCGAAAAAAGGTGGGGCCAGCCCCCAGGCCGACGCAATAGACGAACGCCGCCAGGCCGATCTCACCGGTTCCGCCGGGGACAAGCAGTTGGAAGTGTCCCGCGATCAGCCCGACGAATAACACGCCAGCCGATCCGAGCGTCAGCCCAAACAGAGAGACCTGGCCCAGCAGCAAGCCGAACGAGACGACCCCAGCCAGCACCAGAATCGCCGGGATGCGGATGGGAGTTGGCGCCGCTTGCGAATCGGCCGCCGCGGCCCAGACGGCGCTGGGGACGCTGAAAGCGAAAACGGCGAACGTGTTGATGGCTAACAGGGTGACGCAGCGGAGTTTGGTCGAAATCATGACGGCGCTTCAAATGGCGGCGGGGATGACCAGAAAACGCCTCTACTGTAACGGTGTTGTCAACCGATGTCGTTGGTACCACGTGACTTTCGTTTCGGTACTCCACTAACGGCGATTGCGGGCGAATTGATTCGCCTAAGCCCTGCGGCGGGAGTTGCCAGCGGCTTCTACGTCCGCCTATCGGCTGAAACGGCCTGACGTGTATAATGAATCATTCTCCCCACCGCACTGGGGACGCTATGCGCCGGCAAGCTCTCACCAAGGCGCACTGCAGGAAGAACGCGGCGCCCCGATTGGGCAGTTTCCGCAGTTAGTTTCGCACGGATCATCCATGGCCTCGATCGACCAAAAATACATTCGCAACTTCTGCATCATCGCCCATATCGACCACGGCAAGAGCACCCTCGCCGACCGTCTGATGGAAAAGACGGGGACGGTCACGTCGCGCGAGATGAAAGAGCAGCTGCTGGACGGCATGGAGCTGGAGCGCGAGCGGGGCATCACGATCAAAGCGAAAGCCGTCGCGATGCGCTACAAGTACAAAGGGCATGAGTACGAGCTGAACCTGATCGATACGCCTGGGCACGTCGACTTCCAATACGAAGTCTCCCGTTCGCTCAGCTGCTGCGAAGGGGCGGTGCTGCTCGCCGACGCGTTCCAAGGGGTCGAAGCTCAAACTGTCGCCAACGGCTTTATGGCGATGGAACATGACCTGAAGATCATCCCTTGCTTGAGCAAGATCGACCTGAATCACGCTCGCCCCAAGGAAGTGATCGAGGAGATGGAGCAGACGCTGGCGGTCATGCCGGACGAGGTCCAGGCGATCAGCGGCAAAACCGGCGCCGGCGTCGAAGAGCTGCTGGCCGCGATCATCGAATCGGTCCCGGCCCCAACCGGCTCGCGTGACGACGTGTTGCAAGCGATGGTGTTCGACTCGCACTACGACAAGTTCCGCGGCGCCGTCACCTACGTCCGCGTGATGAACGGTCGGGTGAAAAAGGGAGACAAGATCCGCTTCCTCAAAGGAGAGACGACGCATGACGTGGTTGAAGTCGGCCAGTTCGCTCCACAGCCGCGCCCTTGCGACGAATTGTGCGCCGGCCAGGTCGGCTACTTAATCTGCAACATCAAGTCGCTGGAACTGGTCAACATCGGCGATACGATCAGCATTCCTGGTCCCGACGCCGCACCGGCCCTGCCCGGTTATCAAGAGCCGAAGCGGATGGTGTTTTGCGGGCTTTATCCGTCGGATGGCCAGGACTTCGAACAACTCCGCGAAGCGCTCAACAAGTTACGGATCAACGATCCGAGCTTCATCTTCGAACCGGAAACAAGCGACGCGCTTGGCTTCGGATTCCGCTGCGGCTTCCTCGGTCTGTTGCACATGGAAATCGTGCAGCAGCGATTGGAGCAGGAATCGGACGTCGACCTGGTGCAAACCGCGCCGAACGTCACCTACAAAATCGTCAATAAAAAGGGTGAGTTGGTCGAGATCCACAAGCCGCAGGATGTGCCGGACTCGGGCGATATCGAAGAGTTCCTGCAACCGATCGTCCGCGTCAGCTTGCTCCAGCCGAGCGAATATATCGGCCCGGTGATGCAGCTCTGCACCGAACGCCGCGGCGTGCAGGTTCGGACCGAATACCTTTCGCCGACCCGTGCGATGCTCGTCTACGATCTGCCGCTCGCGGAAGTGATCTACGACCTGCATGACAAGCTGAAGAGCGCCACGCGCGGTTACGGCACGATGGATTACGAAATCCGCGATTACGTGCCGGCCGACCTGGTTCGTCTCGACATCCTGGTCAACGGCAAGCGGGTCGACGCCCTCTCGATCATCTGCAACCGAGCCGACGCCGATCGTCGCGGCCGTGCAGTGGTCAAGAAGCTGAAGGGGGAAATTGACCGGCACATGTTCGAAGTCGCGATTCAAGCGGCGATCGGCACGCGGGTCATCGCTCGCGAAACGGTTCGCGCCCTCGCCAAGAACGTGACCGCCAAGTGCTACGGCGGCGACATCACGCGTAAACGCAAGCTCTGGGCGAAGCAGAAGGAAGGGAAGAAGCGGATGAAGTCGATCGGCTCGGTCGATATCCCGCAAAAAGCCTTCATGGCGGTGCTGGAAACCGGCGACGAGAAGTAGTCGCCAGCAGGCGTCTCTCATTAGTAGCCCGAAGCGCCAGCGAGGGAAATGCGGCCAGCCATTCTATGCAGGCCAAGTCTCTTCGATAACGCCGACGTTCCAGAGTAGGTTGGGTGCAGCGAAGCGCAACCCAACAATGCGTTTGCAAGTTCACGGTGGGTTACGCAAGCGAATGACCTCCGCGTGGGATCGCAATCTTTTTCACGCTTGCTTCACCCACCCTGCGATCGCTTCTCGGCCGACACGGAATCGTCGGCCGCATTTCCCTCGCTTGCGCTTCGGGCTACTATTGTCTGGTCTTACGCCGAGACCGGATACGAGCGTGAATACCGGACCGCCGCCGGGTGCAGTTTTTGCGCTTCCGCGGTCGGGGTGAAGAAGTAGTTGCGGTGGACGCAATCGGCGCGGCGGAACGGCGCCGTTTTGAATTGCTTGGCGTCGTAACGCTTCCCCTCGCTGAAGAAGTAGCCGGCGTATCCGAGGCTCCCTAGGTAGTCGAACAGTCCGTCTTCTTCGATAAGGGAATTGAACGCTTCAAATAGCAGCACCGGCTTGTGGCGACGAAGCGTCTCTTCAGCGCCTTCAAAGACCTGGCGTTCATGTCCTTCGACGTCGCACTTGATCACGGCGACGTTGCGGATGTTGTGCTCGCGGCAGTAGTCGTCGAGACGAGCCAATTTGCCGTAACCTTCGGGGATTTCCGCGGTGGTGGAAGCGGTCGTCTCGCCGATGACGCAAGCGCCGGTTGAGCCCGCGTGGCTGCGATGAATCCGAATGAGGCCGCTCTTGTTCGAGAGTCCCTGCATCACCACTTCGACGTTCCGCATCGAACTGCGGCGTTTGAAGCCTTCGAGCGCGTCGTGCAATTCCGGCTGCAGCTCAAAGCCGATCACTTTCCCTTGCGGACCGACGAACTTGCTTAGCCAATAGCAGTAGATGCCGCGATTAGCGCCGATATCGATCGCCGTGCGACCCTTCAGGTCAAGCCGCGCGAGCTCGGCGAGATCCGCCGCCTCGCTGCGCAACCGGTAACGCCAACAACGGGCCAACATATGGAGGTGTTGCAAGAACGTCATCCGATCGGTCTCCTATTCGCGCAGCGCTGAAATGATTTCATCGCCCCCAAACGTATGGGCGACGGCGAATAGTAGGAATTGCCTAGCGGCGCGTCTAGAGCGACTTGCCCCGATTAGCGAGCTTTGGGATCACCCGGGCGATTGGCGACCATCGTCTGCTGTCCTTGCGGTCCCGGCCAGTAGGCGAAGTTGTCGGCGCGATAGAGGTCGAACTCATGCTTACGCGTCTCGTTGATCGCAACCGTCACGCGGCCGATCTTCGTGACGCTCGAGAACGCCGCCGCTAGCTCTGGCGGCACATTCTGATAAACAGGCGTCACCAACACCGCGGTGCGACCAGCCACTTGCGTCGGGCCGCCCCAGACGTCGTACTGCGACATTACCTGATCGTCCCCCTTCCAGGCGTAGACCCGCGGTTGATTCGGCAGGTAGAAGGCCAACTCGGCGGTCGAAACGCGGCCGCCGGTGGTGATGATCAGCGCATCTTCGACGCCCGCCTTCTCAATTTCGGCGCCGACGATTTGTCCCAGTTGTTCCCAGCCTCGCAAGCGCACGATCGGGTCGACCTTGCTGCCGACCAGGCCAAACATGCCGAGGGCGAACGGCAGCGCGTAGGTCGCTAGCGTAAAGATCGCTCCGGCCACGACAGCGCGGCGCAGGTGAAACGATCCGGCCGCCAATGGAAACGGAATCGACGCCTTTTGCAGCGCCCAACCGACGCACAGGATGATCCCGGCCGGAAAGACCGGCGCCGGCCAGTTGAGTTCAATTCGCTGCTTCAGGCTCAAAATCAGGATCAGCGTCAGCGGAATCGCGCTAAAGCAAAGCAGGTACTGTTCGCGGCGATTGAGCGACCGGATCGACAGTAGCCCGGTAAACGACAGCGAAGCGAACAGGAAGAAAGTGACCGGCGACACGACGCCGAAGAGCCCGCCGATGAATTCCAGGGCGAGCGAGATTCGTTTGACCGGCCCGAACGGCTCGGCCTGGAAATGTTCGGAGGTATGTTGGGCGGTGATCCAATCATGCTGGGCGTTCCAGATGATCACCGGCGTCAAAAAGGCGAGCGCCGCGATCGCGCAAATCCACAAGCCGGGACGAACCAGTTGCCCGCGATCTTTGCGGCTGATCAGGATGAACAGACCGCCGAGCGCCAAAAAGCCGAAGGTCGTTTGTTTCGAAAGTAAGCCGAGTCCAATCGCGAGGGTCGTGAGCGGAAACCAGACCCAAGTGTTCGCATCTTCTTCCAAGGCGCGCCAGAAGAAATAAAGAGCCGCAACCCAGAAGAAGAGGAACGGCGCGTCGATCGTCATCAACAGCCCCAGCGCCGCGTTGCCCGGCGTCAGCGCCGACAACAACACCGCGAAGAAGCCGCACTTGGCGTCGAACATGCGTTCGGCCAGCAGGAAGACGAAGACCAGTCCCAACGTGCCGAGAACCGCGGCCGGCAGACGGACCGCCAGTTCGGTATCGCCGAAGACGCTGGTCGAAAGCGCAATGATCCACGCGATCATCGGCGGTTTGCTGTAGTAGCCCCAATCGAGCTGGCGCGACCAATCCCAGTAGTAGGCTTCGTCGTGAACCAGGTCGAGCGGCACAAACGCCGTGTAGAGAATACGAAACGCCAACAGCCCCGCGATCAGGATCCAGGTCGCTTTTCGCCAGGGGAAGGTGGTCGTCGTTTGTTCGGTCGCAGGAACATCCATGTTCGTCGCGGTCATATCTATCAATCGCTTAGTTGCGGTTTAATTTCCACAGTAACAATCCGCCGATCGCCAGCAGGACGACGTCGGCTAGCCAAACCGAATACGGGGCGAACACTCCATCGCGCGCCATCGTTTCGCCGGTTACCAGCAGCGGATAGTAGACTCCCAAAATTGGCAAAAAGCAGAGGAAGAACGTCGTCACGTTGTCGCTCGTCTTCCGCCACATCGCCACCGGAATGCCGACGCAGGCGAAGCAAAAACAGCCGAGCCCGTTCGACAATCGTCGTTGGCGTTCGGCCTGCAATCGCCATAGTCGCTTTTGATGCGATTCCGCCTCGTTAGCGACCGAATCGGGATCGCGTCCCATCTGCAGTGAGTAAATCGTATCTTCCAGCAGCTTCGCTTCGCGGGCGATTTGCGCAGGAATGTTCTGCAGCGTCAGCGCTGCCGGCGAAGCGCTATTCAAGTCTTGATCAAGCGTGCCAAGCTGCGTGATCTGTTGGACGAACGGTTCGGCTTGCCAAAAGCTGGTGCCGTCTCCCGATTCGATGAAGCTGTTGCGGCAGACGACCTGCAGCGCGCCCGTTTCGGGGTTTGATTCGAGCTGCGCTTCTTCGGCCGTCAGCGTCACTTCCGGACCGCCGCCGGTCGGCTGCACGGTGATGAACGGTTCGATCAAGCGACGTCCATCGACCCCCTTTACCCGTACAGAGAAGCCCCGCATGCTGAATGACTTTTGCGTCCGGAGCATGCTGTAGGCGGTGTCGTCGAGCGATTGGATGATGATCCGATGCATGTTCGGGCGAGACCACCCCGCGCAGACGTCGTACAGTCCGAAGGTGACGAAGCTAAGTCCGTAAGTGGCGACCAACACCGGCCAGATGATTTCGATCGGATTGATGCCGGCCGACTTCAGCGCGACGATTTCGTTGGAGGCGGCCATCCGGCCGAAGACGGTGCAGATGGCGAACAGCAAACAGCCGGGGATCGTAAACCGGAGCATTTCCGGCACGAAGTAAGGCATCATTCCGAGAATGATGCCCGGCGGGAGTCCTTTCTTCAGACCTTCGTTCAAGCCGCCGCCGACCACCATCAATAAGACGCTGGCGAGCAGACAGAGAAAGAAGATCTTAAAGACCTCCCACACGACGTACGTTTGAATCGTCCTCATATGCGGTGCGGACTAAGCCGCTTTTGCTTCCGGTTGCAGGCCCTGAGCAGCCGCTTCCGATGCGGCCGTGATCTCGTTTCCCTTGTCGGGCTGCTGGGCTTGGAAAGCTCCGTCACGCCAGCCGCCTACGAGAAGGTACACAGCAAGGCCGGAAAAATAGACAATTCCGCATGACCAGACAATATCACTGAGAAAATGTGCGCCGACCGCAACGCGGAAAAATCCAATCGCCGCCCCAAATGCGATTCCTAGCGTCAGCCAGCCGGCGACTGCTAGCCGATTTCGCCGCCAGAAAAGGAAAGCTGGCGCCATCCAGATAAAGCCCATCGAAGCGTGGCCGCTCGGAAACGATTTGCCGTTAACTTCCGACAGTTGCCACGGTGCAACGTACTCAACCCCTTTCGGGCGATCGCCGCCGAACTCTTCCAGCTGATTGGGACGGGGACGAGCAATCGTCGGTTTGATCAAGGTGTTTACCAGCAGTAAGGGGCCCGCTAGCACCGCGAGCAACAAAAACTGAGCGACCGGTTTGCGAACTGCGATCTCCGGAGACCAGCGACCGACCACCAGCACGATGATCGCTCCCGCTCCCAATACGATGCCAGGAATGGGACTGAGCGAATAAAAGAGATTCTCGATGAACCACGTTTCCGCATACCAACCGTAGAACCCGTTCACGTAATAATAGCGCGAGCAAGTCATATCGACCGGAAGAACGTAGCAGAGGGCGGTGAAGGCCAGCAGCGAGACCAAGGGGACCAGAATCGACCACCGCTCACGCCAGATCGCCTGCTTCAGAGTACGCGGCTCGTTTCCGCCGGGATCGGCGGCGCGGAGCGGCAACACCCCTTTGCTTTGACTAGATTCGATCGTCGACATTCGACCCCGCGTGATGCTAGCAGCGACAGCGTTCCAATTTGGGCGGTGATTTCCCTATTTATCTTCTCGGAAGGCCCGCGAACCAAAATTTATCGTATTGCCCGTCTTAAATTACGAAATCGCAAAACTTTACGCTGCGATCTCGGCGCCTTCAGCCAGCGGCGAATCGTCTGCTGGCATAATGGCTTCCCTATCGGTATCAGACTTTCCATTTTGACGCCACCCAGAATTCCGACCGCCTGCCGGAATGACAGGAGCTTGCCGATCTGATAAAACACGCAGTTTACGAGGCCCACCGCCGCCCACTCCCCACATGTACCCCAACTTGTAACGCGAAGGATATTGAGCATGGCAACCAACGGAGATCTCAACCGCAAGCTGCGCATGGCCCTGGTCGGCGGCGGCTCTGGCTCGTTCATCGGCCGAGTTCACGCGACGGCGGCGGTATTGGACAATCGCGCCGCCTTGGTCGCAGGGGCGCTCAGTTCCAACCCGGAGAAGGCGAAGGCCTCGGCGCCGGACTATGACATTCCGGAAGCTCGCGCCTACGGCAGCGTCACCGAGTTGCTCGAAAAAGAAAACGCGCTTCCCGAAGATCAGCGGATCGACTTCGTCTCGGTCGCCACGCCGAACTTCACCCACTTTGAAATCGCCAAAGCGGCGGTCCAAGCCGGCTTCAACGTCATCTGCGACAAGCCGATGACCTTTGACCTGGCGCAAGCCGAAGAGCTGCTCAAAGTGGTCGAAACGTCGAACTCGGTCTTCGCCGTCTCTCACAACTACACCGGCTACCCGTTGGTTCGTCAGGCTCGCCAGATGATCAAGAATGGCGATCTCGGCGAGATCAACGCGATTCGCGTGCAGTACATCCAAGGTTGGCTCCGCACCAAGTTGGAAGATAGCGACCAGAAGCAAGCCGCCTGGCGTACCGATCCGAAGAAGAGCGGCGCCGCCGGTTGCTTTGGCGACATCGCGACTCACGCCTACAACCTGGGACGCTACATGACTGGGCTGTTGCCGGAAGAAATCAGCTGCCACCTGAAGACCTTCGTTCCGGGCCGCGCGCTCGACGACTACGGTACGGCGATCGTGAAGTTTGAAAACGGGGCGCTCGGTTCGGTTACCGCTTCGCAGATCAGCCATGGCCGCGAAAACGACCTGTCGATCGAAATCGACGGCACCAAAGGTTCGCTCCAGTGGCGGCAGGAAAACCCGAACGAAATGATCGTTCGCGCCAACGGCGAGCCGCACAAGATCTATACCCGCGACCCGAACGCTCCTTACATGACCGAACTGGGCGCCGCTTCGTGCCGCTTGCCGAGCGGTCACCCGGAAGCGTTCTTCGAAGCGTTCGCCAACGTCTATCGCGCGTCTTACGACGCGATGGCGGCCCGAGCGCTAGGTCAGAAGTTCGAGAAGAAGGACACGGTCTATCCGAACGTCTACGACGGCGTCGAAGGGATGTACTTCATCCAGCAATGCGTCGCCAGCAGTCAAGAAGGCGGCGCCTGGTTGCCGCTGAAGCACCCGGCCGCTCGCCGCTAACGGGGCGAATTGAAAACGAACGGGAAGGGACGCACCTGCACGTGCGTCCCTTTTTTATTGCGCCGACCTGATGAACGAGGTAATCGCCTGCAAATTTCGACCAATCGATAGCACAATCGGGGATCGTCCGCTAATTTGGATCCTTTGGCTGGCTATTGTCCCCCCAAACGATCTGCAATGGTTGATACGTCCACCGAGACCGCAGCTCCGACGGCCGCCGCGTCGCCAAATCGGTCCGCATCGCGGATTTCGTGGTTGCTTGCGGCCGTCGTCGTCGGCTTGGTCGTTCTGACGCTGCTGATGAACACGATGAAGTGGGGGATCAACAGCACGGTAAAGCCGCCGCCGCCGACGCTGATGACGGCCAAGCGGCTCGAGCATCTTCAGACGCTGATCCAGGAGTACGTCGACGAGCATGATCGACTACCGGGCGAGACGTTGGACGAAGCGCTGCGCACCCTCGCCGAGTCTGGCGTCGACTTTAGCGCCCCTCCAAGAGATGCGATCGCCGAGGGACGCGACTGTTGGGAGGCGCCGCTGGTTTATCTACATGACGATCCTCAAACGCTCATCCTGCGGAGCATTGGTGGAAATGGCCGCCATGAAAATGGAGGGGGCGATGACATTCAGCGCGTCGTCAATCTGCGCCCCTAGCGCCGCCTACTGACCGAAGTGCTGTTTCAAGAAGCTGATCGTCTTGTTGTTCGACCACTGATGGCCGCCAGCGAAGAAGTCGGCGTCGACGCGGTCCGGCACGCCGAGCACGCCGTAAACCTCCTTCAGTTTGCCGAATCCTTCCCGGGCGCCGTCGATTGGGAAGATCGGATCGTCGATGCCGTTGATCAGCAAGACCGGCCGCGGCGCAAACAGCGCGACGACGTCGGCCATCTCCCCATGTTCCATCACGCCGGGGAGACAATTGCAGATGCAGTGATCGATCGAATAGATCGACGTCTTGTAGTCTGAGAAGGCGCCGGCGATCATCGCCAGCTTGATCCGGTCGTCGAGGATCGGCATGTACATCGTCAGCGTACCGCCGCCGGAAAGTCCGCAAACGCCGATCTTGTCAGGATCGACCTCCTCGCGCGTTTGCAAAAAGTCGACCACCCGCATCGCGTCCCAGCAGCGAATCCCTTGCGGCGTCATGCCGAGCAGCAGCGCGTTCATGCTCATTTCATGACAGCTGCGCGGCGGCGTTTTGACGCCACGATCTTGCCGTCCGCACGTTTCGTTCCAGCCCCGGACCACCATCGCCGCAGTGACGTAACCATGCTCGGCCATGTAGCAGGCGTAGTCGAGTTGGTGCTCGTCGGTCTTTTTCTTTTGCTCCGGCGTTTCGTTCAGGCGAATATAGGGATCAATGCCGCTGTGTCCGTGCAGGCAGATCAACGCCGGGACTTTTCCTTTGCGCTCGTGCGGTACGAAGTAATAAACCGGCGCCCAGTAGTTCGGCTCGGTTCGGACGTAGATCTTGTAGCGCGTGTACTTCTCGAACTTCTCTTCTTCCGCCCACTCCACTTCCAGCGGCACGCGCTCCGGCATTTTTCCCAACAGCCCGACGATCGCCGGCTGCATCTTCGCACGCCACACGTCATGCTCGGCCGGCGTCTTCGCGTCCCACGCCAAATCAGGTTTCAGCGAATCGGCCATCCGCTCAAAGCTGCGCGTCACGCCGTTATCGGAGGGAACTTTCGAGGGCTCTTCGCCCATCACGGCCGAAACCAGCAGCAGAAGCGAAACGAACGTCAGCACGTTGCGGGCGAAGGAGGAAATGCGAGTCGTCACAGGCGGGATCTCTTAAACAAGGCGCAAACGCCGCTAGGGGGTGAGTTGAATATCGAAGGTAAGGGCTGAGTCGCCGATGACCAGTTCGAGTCCGCTCGTGCCGAAGTCTTGGTATTTGAGCGGAATGTTCGACTTTTGAGCTTTCGGCGCGTTTTGTTCGCTCTCGACGAACTCCAACTCCGGCGGCTGTACGATCACTTTGTAGGCGCCGTGCGGAATGCCGGCGCCATGTTGGCTGTGCAGTTGGTAGCTGCCGTCGGGCTGCAGCGGCGCGGTTGCGCCGAAGCCATTTTCCGACATGAAACAGACGAGCCCTTCGGTGATCGGCTGGTTATTGCGGGTCACTTTGCCGCGGACCGCCGCGATCGGTACGCCGGAACCGGAACCGCAGCCGGTCAGAAACAACGCGACGACGCCGGCCAAAATCGCCAACCGGCGAAGGGACTTTTTGGGGTAGTTGGACATTCGACGAAAACTCCGAAAGATCTTCTGCGAATAAGAACGACGCCAGCGATTTTGACTACAGCGGATTAGGCGTAATCACGTTGCCGTCGTCCCGAATGCAGAGATTGCGAAGTACGCCCCAGTCGATCGTTTCCGGCAGAAAACTAACGCCGGCGTCGCAGCGGACCACCATCGCTCCGCCGGGATGGGCGGAATGAATCGGAGTATTGGTGCCGGTCTGATGATTGCCGCCGCTCCCCGAAGCGAGCGTGCGAAAGCCGACTCCATACCGGATCGTCGAAATGTTGTAAGCGTTGCCGGTATTCCACGCGCTGCCGTTCGGCCCGCCGGGATAGCCGGTTAGATAGGCGCCGATCCACGCTCCGCGGCGGCTGCTGTTGCGCTGGTCGATCGTGGCGCCGGTCGAACTGATCGTCCAGTTCGATTGCTCGGCGACGATGATCGTGTTGGTCGTCCCATCGGTGACCGACGCCAGTTTGATCGATTCGTTCGGGATCAGCGTCCCGTTGCTGCAGATGTAGCCTTGTCCGGCGGCGATACAGCGCCCCTGCCCTGTCGGATCGGTCACGCTGGTGGCGCTCGTCGGGGCGCCGGCGACGCCGATGTAAGAAGTGGTGCCGCACTCGACCGGGCCGCCAGGATTCTCGGCCCACTCGGGCAATGGGCTCGACGGGCATTGGTAGGCGGGCGCGTTGAATCCTTTCATCACGTTGTAATTCGCCAAACGGTAGCCGGACAGGGATGTCGAGTCGAACAGCATCGCCGACGAATTGTTGAACTGCAGCTGATCATAGATGTTTCCTTGCTCCAGGAACGGCAGCAGGTGAACCAGGAAGTTGGAGTGCCAGTAGTACTGAACTCCGATCGGCAGCTTCAAGTGCGTGTCATGATAGTTGTGAATCGCCAGGCCGACCTGCTTCAGGTTGTTGCTGCACGACATTCGCCGCGCCGCTTCCCGCGCTTGCTGCACGGCCGGCAACAGCAAAGCGATCAAGACGCCGATGATGGCGATCACCACCAACAGCTCTACCAGAGTAAATCCACGTGAATGAGGACGAATCGAATTCATAGCGATCTCGCTGCATTGGGAATAGATAAGGAATCAATGCGTCAAAATGCACGAGGGGATGGGGGCGGAACGTCAAGCGAGCGACGCCGCCAACGAAACCGACTACTCGACAGTACCACGCAGATGGGGCGGAGGACATGCGTAATTGCGCAGTTCTGTTTCAAAAGTGCGCATCTGCTATCGGAGCGGAATGACGCACAAAACGAAAGTAGGTTGGGTGCAGCGCAGCGAAACCCAACAATGCGTGCGCAAGGGAATGGTGGGTTGCGCAAGCGATTTGCGTTTCGCGAGCAAGGCGAACGCGTTCGCGCTTGCTCCACCCACCCTACGTTTGATTCGACGCTTAGCCGTCCAGGCCGGTCATCGTGCCGGTGCTGGTTGCGAACTGATCGACTTCCAGGCCGGTCTTTTGCAGCATCGAGAGATAGAGGTTCGGCAGCGGGTAGTTCTTCTTTTGATCGAAGGCCAAGTGCTGACCATGGCGGAAACCGCCGCCGGCGAAGAGGACCGGCATGTTGCGGTTGTCGTGGTTCGACGCGTTGCCGAGGTTGCTGGTCAGCAAGACCGAAGTCCGATCGAGCAGCGTTTCGCCATCTTCTTCGGTCTTGTCCAAACCGCGGAGGAAGTCGCCGTAGGCGCGGACGATTTCGGTTTCGATCAGCGCCAACTGGGCCAGCTTTTCTTCGTCGCGGCCGTGATGGCTGAGCGAGTGATACCCTTCGTCGACCCCTTTGATCGGCACGACGCCGCCGGAACCGCCAAGGTGATACGAAACGAACCGCGTCGAGTCGGTCGACAAGGCCAAGCGAATCATATCGTTCATCAACCGCTGGCGGCCGATGAAGTCGTTCGGGTTGGAGATGTCGATCGGCTTGGCGTAGTCGACTTCCGGTTTCGGGCGATTGGCCCATTCTTCGGCGTCGACCATCCGCTTCTCCAACTCACGCACGCTGGTGAAGTAGGCGTCCAGGCGATCGCGGTCGCTGTCCCCCAGTTCGCGCTGCAGCGCTTTGGCGTCTTCGGCGACCAGATCCATGATGCTCTGCCCCTGACGAGCACGATGGATTTGCTTCTTCTGTTCGGCCGGAGAGTCGGTCACAAAGAGCTGCAGGAACAAGCGGGCCGGCGAACTTTCGGCCGGGATCATCGAGCCGTTCTCGGTGTAGGACGGGCTGTTGCTGCCGGCCGAGCTGAGGACCAGCGATGGGAATCGCGTCTGATTTCCCAAGTGCTTGGCGAGCAACTGATCGACCGAGATCGTGGTGCGTGACTGGGCGCCGCTGCCCATCGGCGTAGCGCTCAAGAGGCTCGCTTCGGCGCGGTGGCCGCCGTTGACGCCGGGGTGCGAAGTTCCGGAGATGACCGTGAAGCGATCACGGATGTCTTGCAGGCCCTGCAGATAAAGGGACGGTTCGTAGTCTTTGCCGACGCCGGTCGGATTCAGGTTTTCGGCATGCAGACCAAGACCGAGCGTCATCGCCACAAAGCGGCGCGGAGCGGCCGGTTTGTCGCTGCCGGCGAAGGCTTGGTTCATGGCGCTCAGCCACGGCATCGACATCGCCACGCCGGCGCTGCGCAACATGGTTCGGCGGCTCAGTTTTTTTCCAAAGCTGAAGTGAACCTGGTGCGACATAGGTCACCGTCTTTCGTATCTGAAGTGAAAACGTTATTTGCAGAGGAAGACCGGGCTGGCGACGACCGCTTGCACGATCGAACGAAGTCCGTAATTTTCGGCCGCCGACTCGTCGACGATCGCTTCGACTGCGTCCCGATCGACAAACGCGATCGGAGCGCCGGTTCCATAGACGAGCAGTTTCTCAGCGACGCACGCGGCCAACTTCCGCGGCTTGCTGACGGTCAACGCTTGGAACCCTTCCACGTCTTTGAACTCAGTGCCGTCCGCCATTTGGTAGCCGGCGTCGATCACCGGGCCCACCTTCTTCTTGGTCCCGGCTATCGAGATGTAATTGCTCCGCCACTGGCCCGCGGGGTCGAAGTTTTCGAGCGCGAAGCCCGGCGGATCGATCTTCGCATGACAACTGGCGCAGTCCCCTTGCGAACGATGCTTCGCCAATTGTTCGCGAATGGTCGTCGCGCCGCGAATGTCCGGCTCAACGGCCGGCACATTGGTCGGCGGCGGAGGAACCGCTTCGCCCAGGATCTTCTCCATCATCCAAACGCCCCGCAGCACCGGCGAAGTGTTCGAGCCGTTGGCGGTCACTTTCAAAATGGCGCCTTGGGTGATGAGCCCCCCGCGATGCGTTTCGGGGGCGAGCGTCACACGACGCAGTTCATCGCCCTCAATGCCGTCGATCTTGTAGAAGCGAGCGAGCCGACTGTTGAGGTACGTGAAATCGGCGTCGACCAGCTTGTCGACGCTCAGATTCTCGTTGAGCATCGTTTCCAGGAAGGTCTCCGTTTCGTACAGCATTGACTGCTGCACGACCGTGTCGAACGCCGGGTACAGTTTACGATCGGGGGTGGTGAAGTTGATCTGATCGAGATCGAGCCATTCGCCGGCGAAATCGTGAATGAACTGACGTCCCTCGTCGCCGCTCAGCAGACGAGCCGCTTCGGTTTGCAGCGTCTGTTTGTTGTGTAGCTTACCGGCGTCGGCCAACTGACGCAGTTGTTCGTCAGGCGTGCTGTTGGTCAGCAAGTAGCTGAGCCGCGTGGCGATCGCATGATCGTCAAGCGGACCGGGAACTTCCGAGAAGTACAGGAACCGCGGCGAGCAAAGGAGCGCCCGGTAACCCATCCGCAGCGAAGCGACGAAGTCGTCGCCGCCATCGATCGCAGCTTGTACGCCTGCGACGTACGGCGCGATTTCGTCGGAGGTCGTCGGACGACGGAACGTACGATTGGCGAAGGCCCGCATCAAGCGAGCCGCATCTTCCCGCGGCGACTTGGTGACGACTTGGTACGGCTGCCGCTTGTCTTTGTGAGGAACGACCGACAGATCGCCGAACAGCAGCTGACGGACGTGAGCGTCGTCGCCGTTCTGATGGATCCGCTTCATCGTAATCCGGTCGAACGCGATCCCGGCGAGACCTTGCGGCTCACCTTCTCCGACGCCGACCTGGCCACCCTCAAACCGTCCCTTCTTCAGCGAGTCGTCGCCGGGACGAATTTCGAGCATGTGCCCCTTCGGCAACCAGGCGTCAAACGCGATCGTTTTCGGCTCTTCCATCGCCTCGAACGTGGTAACGTCTTGCAATAGCGGAGCGGTCGAAACGCACAGGCCGGTGCGGACGGTCGACCAGACGCCGCCGGTCTTCGGCAGCTTCAAGCCGGAGACGGTCACTTCAAAGTGGTACCAGCCGTCGTGGTTCGCCGTCGTCGCCGGGATGCGGCCGTAGTAGATCAAGCCGGACGACCAGATCACCGCTTTCCCTTCGCGCATCTCCGGTTCGCGGCAGCGACGTTTGGGATTGGTGCGGGACACGCCTTGGGCGTCGAAGTCGCGCTCATAGACGTCTTCCGCCGACAACGCCCGACGTAGCGCTTCGTCCAGCGCCGTGTCGACCGTCCTCAGATGGGCGTCGAGCTGAAAGTGCGACATCGACTGGCCGTCGGCGACCGTCGTGAAGCCGAACGAACGCGATTCTTCCGGCAGATAATCGGTCAGCGGAATGTCGATTCCGAGCAAGTCTTGCAGCGAACGTTCGACTTGCAGGCGAGTCAGTCGGCGGGCTTGAACGCGGCCCAGCTTCTCCTGCTGTTCGATCTGCATGCGGCGAAGATGAAGTCGCGTCGCGGCCAGGAACTTTTCTTTTTGGTCGCCGTCGGTCTCGCCATATTCGGTCGGCGGCATTTCGTCCGATTCGACCCGATCAAAGATTCGGACCCAGCGATCTTGAACGGCATGGTCTTGCAGATCGAACGAAAGCTGCTCGAAGTCGAGCCCACCTTCCGAAGCGGCGCCTTGATGGCAGTCGTAACAGTTCGTCTTTACAAACTGCTTGATCTCTTCCGGCGTCTTCGGCGGAGCAGGCGTCGCGGCGGCAGCCACAGTTGCTAGCGTCGACAGAACGAACAGCGATAGCGCGGAGGAAGCCGTCCAGGTTTTGAACGTGCGCATTTCGGTTGCGATGTGGATCAATCGCGCCATGGCGTGGGTGTGCCGTAAGGTAGGTGTTTGGCTGGGGTTGCAGCAAATCGGCGGGGCGGGAGGCAGCGTCTGTGGGTGTAGGGGACGCTAACCGGTGATCTTACCAAGAATATCGGCGAAAGCGAGTTATTTTGCGTCCTGATCTACCGAGAATTCGGGAGTTTCACCCGATCTGAACGCCACCAGAGAAAAATGGCCACGACAAGGCTGTAATTTCGCGCACTAACTGGTCCAGCCCTTCGCACGGGAAATAGGGTCCATCAGCCGGGCGAAGTTGTCGTACAGGATCTTCTGCTTCGCCTCGTCGGGGAGATCGGCGCCGAGGACTTTCCCCAATTGCGATGAGAAACTTCGCCCTGGCGCGTCGCTCCCAAAGACGACCCGATCGGCGCCCAACTGGCGCACCCCCATCTCCACGACGCCCGAGGTCGGATAAAAACCGCCGATGCCGATCGAGACGTTCGGCGCCTCGGCGACGGTCCGAATCCCCAACTCCCAATCGCCGCCAGAGTGGCCGCAGATGAACGGATAGTCGGGATAGCGATTGGCTAGCGTGACGACATCCTGCGGCGTCGATTCGTTCGGCAAGTTGCCGGTCACCTTCAGCCAGGTGTGCTGAAAGATCACCGCTTTCAGATCGATCGCCTTTTCAAAAACCGGCGCGTATTCTGATTTGCTGCAAACGCCGCTGTAGCCTCCCAGCTTCAGGCCGACCATCGGTCCGTCGCCAACCCACTTTTGCAGCAGGTCGACGCTCTCGGTCGTCTTCTGCAAATCGCACCAGACGAACCCGTAGAGCCGATCGTAGTAACGTTCGAGCACGCGGACGATCTCGTCGTCGCTAAATGGGCCAAGCGTTTTGCCCACTTCCAAAAACAAGCAGAGCTTGCTGATCCCAACTCGCCCCGCGATTGCCAGCAGCTGTTCCGCTTGCTCCATCAAGCTTTCGCCCGAAAGTTGCGGCGAGGGCAGATGGCAATGCATGTCCCAGATTTTCATGACGTTCTCAAAGCCTAGGCGGGAAGCAGCGTTTGGGCGGAAGCGGAACGAATCGCGGTCTCTTGCTCGGCGGTCAGGACCGACTCCAGCAACTTGAGCCGCGCCGCCTCGAAGTAGAACATCGGCGAGTAAGAGCCGAACAAGATCCGCTCGGCCGGCATCACTTTCATCAGCTTCGTGATCCCTTCGCTCGTTTCCAGCTGGGCGATGTCGCTAGAGACGTTGGGAAGCGAGAGCAGTTCGGCTTGAGCCTTGCCGCCGACCAGGTTAACGCCGTTGATCAGTACGATTTTCGCATCAGGATTCGCCGCGGCCAGCTCGGTCAACGGCGTCAGATCAACCGTCGGCACGCGCATCAAAGCCGGCTGCGTCCGCGGATCTTCCAGCCATCCGCAGAGCTGAACAATCAGGTTTCGCTCGGCGGCCTGCTTCAGCAATTCGGCAAATGCTGGGGTCTTCAGATCGTAGCCGTGATAACCCGGGTGGAGCCGAATCCCCGGCATTTTGTACTGCTCGGCGCAGAGACGCAGCTCATCTTGCCACTCGGGAAGGAGCGGGTTGATGGAGCCGAACGGAGCCAGCAGTCCGTCCCCCTGTTTGCCGCACGTTTCGACCAGCCGCCGATTGACCGCACCGATGTCTTTATGGAAGACGCCGTCGAAACTGCCGGTCCAGGCCTGCGTGATTCCGTGGCGACGGAGCAGCGAAGTCAGCTCGCCCGGCGTGTCGTATCGCAGTCGGCGAAAGGGCCAACGCGAAACGTAAACGTTGACGTCAATCCACGGAGCGGTCGGCGAAGGGGGATCCGCTTGGACCGGCGCCGAGTTGGCCAATAACCCTCCGGCGGACATGCTGGCCGCCGATAGGGTCAGAAAGTCGCGACGCGGGACTTTTGCAGAAACGGCGGTCATGACGATCTCGTGAAGATTGGGGGATCGGTTCCGGAAAAGAAACCGCCTTTCAGAGGCCAGTGCCCATTTTTCCCTATGATACATCGAAATATCACGAGGGGAAGTGAGTCAGGATTTCGGCCTGGTGGGCATCCCCCAAGCGAGTTTCTTTTTCCGCTTGCCCGCTTCGACGCATGCGGGGGGATCGCTAAACTAGGGAAATGTCGGCGGCGGGGCGTAACGTGCCCCGGCTGGCGAATGACGTAAACATCGAGCTCGCACGCACCTTCGGGAGATTCGTACCATGACGGCCCAACCTTCGCTGACCCAAACCGCCGCTTGGAAGGCTCTCCAGTCCCACTATGACAAAATCGCCGACGTCCACCTCCGCGAACTGTTCGCCACCGAAGCGGACCGCGGGACGAAGTTGTCGCTCGACGCCGTGGGGCTCTATCTCGACTACTCGAAGAACCGTCTGACCGCCGAAACGATCTCGCTGCTGATCGAGCTGGCCGAGGCCTCCGGGCTGAAAGAGCGGATCGGAGCGATGTTCAGCGGCGAGAAGATCAACGTCACCGAAGATCGCGCCGTTTTGCACACCGCGCTGCGGGCTCCGGAAGGCTCGGTGATTAACGTCGATGGCGAGAACGTCGTCCCGGCCGTCCACGACGTGCTCGACAAAATGTCGGCCTTCGCCGCCAAGATCCGCGGCGGCGATTGGCTCGGCTTTACCGGCAAGCCGATCAAGAACATCGTCAACGTCGGGATCGGCGGTTCCGACCTGGGGCCGGCGATGGCGTACGACGCGCTGCGGCACTACAGCGATCGCAATTTGACTTTCAAGTTCGTCTCGAACATCGACGGCACCGACATGGCCGAGGCGATTCATGACCTCGACCCGGAAGAAACCCTCTTCATTGTCGCGTCGAAGACTTTCACTACGCAGGAAACGCTGACCAACGCCCACACCGCTCGGCTCTGGTGTCTGGAGACGCTGAAGGACGAATCGGCGATCGCCAAGCATTTCGTCGCCCTCTCGACCAACGCCAAGGAAGTGTCGAAGTTCGGTATCGATACCGAGAACATGTTTGAGTTCTGGGATTGGGTCGGCGGACGTTATTCGTTCGATTCGGCGATTGGGCTCTCGCTGATGATCGCGATCGGCGGCGAGCAGTTCAAAGAAATGCTGGCCGGCTTCCACGAGATGGATACCCACTTCCGAACCGCGCCGTTGGCTCAAAACCTGCCGGTTCTGATGGCCCTGATCAATCTCTGGTACAACAACTTCTTTGGCGCCGAGACCCAAGCGGTTCTCCCGTACGATCATTACCTCGGCAAGTTCAGCATGTACCTGCAACAGCTCGACATGGAGAGCAACGGCAAGCGGGTAACGCTCGACGGCACTCCGGTCGATTACCAGACCGGACCGATCGTCTGGGGAACGCCAGGCACCAACGGCCAGCACGCCTACTATCAGCTGATCCACCAAGGGACGAAGCTAATTCCGTGCGACTTCATCGGCTTCTGCCAATCGCTCAATCCGCTCGGCGATCACCATGACAAGCTGATGGCCAACTTCTTCGCCCAGCCTGAGGCGCTCGCGTTCGGCAAGACGGCCGAAGAAGTGAAAGCGGACGGGGTGGCCGAGTTCCAGATTTCGCACCGCACTTTCCCGGGCAATCGTCCGACCAACACGATCCTGATCGACAAGCTGACCCCGGCGGCGCTCGGCAAACTGATCGCCCTGTACGAACACAAGGTCTTTACCCTCGGCACGATCTGGCGGGTCAACTCGTTCGATCAATGGGGCGTCGAGCTGGGCAAAGTGCTGGCGAACCGCATTGTGCCGGAACTGACCGCGAAGAACGAACCGCCGCTGGAGCACGATAGCTCGACCAACGCGCTGATCACCCGTTATCGCCAGCTGAAGCGGAAGTAAGGCTGGTAACCTACTGGCGCTGGTGCCATGCTCTTACCGCGTCTTCGCGGGAAGAGCATGTCTTCCGACCGCAGCAAATCAGCGCTGAAGGGATACGGCTTCTAAGACATGCTCATCCGGCGAAGACGCCGCAAGAGCATGGCGCCAAGCTAGTCTACGGTTAAGAGGACAGCTTCTACCGCCGAATCTTAACCGCCTTGCTGCGGCGGCGGGTTCCATTGTTCGTACTCGTCATGTTCGCGCAGTCGCCCTTCCGGCGTGAACAACTCCAGCGCGTCGGCCAGGTACGGCGTGCGGCTCTTCAGGTCGCCGCGGATCAGATAATACTGCGGCGCGTCGTGGTATTGGCTGTAGCGAATCGCGTAGATGCGGCCCACTTCGGTCCGGTCCGACTCGAACGCCATCTTCAGTTTGACGAACTGGCCGATCTCGAAGACCGGGTGAGGCGCGTCTTCAAACATCACCGGACGAACGCGAATCTTCCGCGGGCCGTAGGTCAGTTCGTAGTAGCCGTCCGCTTGCAGTTCGCGGCGAAAGATCCGTTCGCTGGGGATCATGCCGGCCGCCAGGCTGCGATCTTCGGGATGAATCCATTCGTCTCCATCCTGCGGCCAGCGGGTCAGCATCACGTAGTCGACTACCGGCTTCAGAGGCAACGACTCTGAGTATTGGGTCTCGCGTTGCGGATCGGTCATCAGATTTCTCAAGACGAGGAGACGAGCGAAGGCCGGCGAATCCTCTCGGCCGGCCGCTGCAGAAGGTTATTCGTCCACAGCGTAACTTTATTTTAGGAGAATCTGGTCCGCTTGGCGAAGGGTTCCCCGATTTCGCCACATTCAGGCTAAATCCGCCAGTCGTTGTCTTGGCGATTGCCGGGGCGCTGCTCGGTGACGGTGATTCCCTTTTTCTGGCAGGCCTTCAAGAAAAAGCTGCCGGCGGCGTGCTGCACCTTCGCGTCGTAGTCGAACTTCGTCACGGCGCCATCCTTCAGGCGGCAGACGATGTAGTCGTCGTAGTTGATCCGGCCGCGGCGTCCGCGCGATTCTTCGGTCACCAGTTGGACCGATTCGATTTCGTCGAACTTCACGGACTCCTTAGAAAGCCCCAAGAAACCGGACGTAGAACGATACCCCTCGGCGTCGACTTTGCCGCTTTCAAAAAACGAAGCCGGCGCCATGTAGAGCACCCCCATCGCTCCCAGGATGATCATCACGAAGCCAAGTCGAGAAGAGAACGACGTCGACAACCAGCCGAGCCCGGCCAGTCCCAGTCCGCCGAAGAAAAACCCGACCGATTCGAGCGGATTGTTGCAGCAGCTGAAGGTCTCCCCTCGGTCGCTGACATGCACATTGCAGCCGACGCAGACCGCGATCGCCAAAAGACCCAACGCCAATAGAAGTCGTCGCGAAGATCCCAGCATGAGTCGTTCTCCCAAGGATCAGAAGAGGAGAGAAAAGAGAACGCTGGACGCCAAAACGGCGCCCAGCGCATCCGCCTGTGCGGATGATTTTATCTACCTCTGCAGGGGAGTCCAGGAAATTCTTGGAGAGTCGCCGATTCTTCACGCAGGCCCGTTACGGCCAAGGTTCGTTCTTCGGATGCGCGACCCATCCCTTTTTGTCGATGATGATGCCGCGAGCTTTGGCGTTTCGCAAAAAGTCGAAGCATGCCGCTTGCTGGACGGCGTTGTTGAAATAGAAACTCGCTTCGGTTCCGTCGTTGTTGATGCAGACGATCTCGTCGGAGTAGGAGTCTTTACCGTTGCGGGTATGGATCGTCGTCTCGATAGAGATCGCGTTCAGGTCGTCCAGCTTCACGCTTGCCCCTGACGTTCCGAGGAAGCCTCCCTGGTAGGTAAACGCGTCTTTGCTGACGGTCCCTTTTTCAAACAAGATCGCCGGCGCGATCAGCAGTGCGATGACGATTCCAGCGAGCATCATCGCAAAGCGAAGCTGCCGCGAGTAAGGGGCGACGTACCAGCCGCCGACCGTCAGCGCAATCCCGCCGATGATGGCGGCGGCGATTCCTTTCGGATCGTGCGAGTACGAATGGACGTCGCCGTTGACGTTGGACTGCACGCCGCAGCCCACGAGCAGACAACAAACGGCGATCCCCGCGAGCCAGTAGAGCCGGGGACGTAGCGCATGCATGAGAAGACTCCGGCAATAGTTGGCTGGGCGAGCGATCGCGCGTTGGGCGCTTCGATATTAGACGCAGGCAAGCGACGTCGCTAGTCGTGATAGTCCTGCTCTTGCTCGGCCCATACCTGAACTCCGCCATCTTCATCCAGCTCGATATGAATCACGCTGGGTCGACAACAGACGGGACAGTCTTCGACGTAGGTTTGGCTGTGCCCTTGCGATAGATCGATCGGAATCACAATCTCTTCGCCGCATGCGTCGCAGACGTAGGTCGCTTCTTCTTGCATGAATGCTCTCCGCCTAGAGAGGGTTAATGACCGGAAGTCAATTTTAACCCAATGATCGACCCGACCAACAGTAGCAGAAAGAATCCGCGGGCCGGCGACATCGTTTCTCCCAGCAGCCAAACGCCCAATAGCGCCGCTCCGCTGGCGCCGATTCCGACCCAGATCACGTAGGCCGAGCCAATCGGAAGCGTCCGGGCCGCGACCGACAACAGATACATGCTGACCACGATCGCCGCGCCAGTTAGCAGGCTAGGGATGGGACGCGTAAAGCCTTCGGTATATTTGAGCCCGATCGCCCAACCCGTTTCCAACAGCCCCGCTACGATCAGAATGAACCACGCCATGAGACGCTCCTTTGGGTAAAGGCGTCGTCTTTGCGTAACCGGGTACGGCGCGTCTCGTCCGGGGCGAAATGCCAGTTCAAATTTAGAGAATCCGACTATAGTAGCCCGATTCGTCGCCGTGGCAAGTCGTAGTTACCGCAGCTTACTTGGCGCCGGGGATCGAGATGCCCATGTCGCGGAGCATCATCTTCATGTCTTCCCAGACGTCGCGCTTGGCCGATGGATTGCGCAGCAGATAAGCCGGGTGATAGGTCGCGATCACCTTCGCGCCGTTGTACTCGTGAAACGTCCCCCGCAGCCGCCCGATCGCCGCTTCGGTCTGCAACAGATTTTGCGCGGCGAACTTGCCCAGGCAGACGATGTATTCCGGCTGAATGATCTCCAACTGCTTCACGAAGTACGGCATGCAGTTGGCGTTCTCTTCCGGCGTCGGATTCCGATTCCCCGGCGGCCGACACTTGAGCGTGTTCAAGATGTAGACGTCTTCGCGGCGGAACGTGCAGGCCTCGATGATCTGCGTCAGCAGTTGTCCCGCGCGGCCGACGAACGGTTCCCCTTGCTTGTCTTCGTCAGCGCCTGGCGCTTCCCCAAAGAAGCAGATGCGCGCGTTCGGATTGCCGACTCCAAAAACGGTCTGCGTCCGCGTGCAGGCCAACTCCTGACACTTCACGCACTGCGCCACTTCGGCCGCGAGTATCTCCAGCTGCTGTTGCTTATCACCGTCAGCAATAGCAGCGGCAGGCGCAGGCCGCGGAGTCGGAGGAGGCGCCGTCGGCCGTTTTGGTTCCGGCGGCGGTGCGCTTGTTTTCGGCGCTGAGGTCTGCGGTGCAACAGGCGGAGCCGGAGTAGCGGCAATCGGCGCCGCGGGGACTTCCGCACGGAGCAGTTCTTCCGGCACTTCCAACACGCGGCCATGCGGCGCAACATCGACCCCGGCCGATTGCCAATCGCGCAGTTGCTGAAGCATCGCACGACGGAGATGAGCTTGCGGATCGTCAGACATGCCGAAATCTGCGAGTTGGTTGGTGAAAACGAAATGCGTTATGGATCGATTATCGGCAATTTAGGGCGGGCGTGAAGGAGTCGCGTCGCAGAAACCGCCGCCGATCGAGGCCGGCGAATTTACTTTCCGCGACTCTCTAGCCAAAATAAGGGTCTTCGCCTGCTTGAAAATCGTTCCTAAAAAGCCCATAGACGCATGCCCAACATCTCTCGCCGCGCTTGTCTCGCTCAACTGGCCGCACTGTCGACCTTGCCGCTCGTCACCTCGGCGCTGGCGGCCAAAGAGGTCTCCGACGTTCGCTGTACGGTCCTGTTGCGCAGCGGATGGCAAACGGTCAACATTGGCGACATCGCCCATACGCCCGGCGTGCTGCAGCTGTTTCGCGACTATCTGCCGAACGTGGAGGTGATCCTCTGGTCGAATGCGCTCGACCGCGGCGTGCGAGAAATGTTGCTCGCCAATTTTCCGAATTTGAAAATCGTCAGCGGCAACGTCAGTAGCGACGGGAAGTTCACGACGCCAGAGCTGCAGCAAGCGTTTGACGAGGCTGACTTCCTGCTGCATGGATCGGGCCCCAGCGTCGTCGCCGCGTCGCATGTCGCCGCCTGGCGGAAAGCGACCGGCAAGCCGTACGGCATTCTCGGCGTGACGATCAGCGCCGCAGGCGAAGCGGCCAGCGGCAAACTGTCGCCGCAACTGGAAGACCTGCTCAGCGGCGCCGACTTCGTCTTCACCCGCGAGAAGAACTCGCTGCAAAACGTCCAAGATGCCGGCGTCACCGGACCGGTCCTCGGCTTCGCCCCCGACGGCACCTTCCACTTGAAACTGAAGGAGAAGGAAGGGATCAAGCAGTTTATGGAGGAGAACGAACTCGAGCCGCGGAAGTTTATCGTTTGCGTGCCGCGACTCCGCTATACGCCGTACCACAAGATTCGAAAGACCGGGCAAAGCGAACAAGAGATCGCCCGTCGCGAAGCGGTCAACGAAGCGCACGCCGAAGAAGACCACGCCAAGCTCCGCGCAGCGATCGTCGCCTGGGTGCGCAAGACCGGCGGCAAAGCGGTCCTCTGCCCCGAAATGACCTACCAGGTCGAGATCATGCGTCCCCTCCTCTTCGATCCGCTGCCGGAAGATGTGAAGAAGAACGTTGTGCTGCACGAGAAGTATTGGATCACCGACGACGCCTCGACGCTTTATGCGGACGCCGCCGCGGTTATCAGCTGTGAGTGTCATTCGCCGATCATCGCCGCGTCGGTCGGAACCCCCTGCATGTATCTGCACCAACCGGAAGATGGGATCAAAGGAAACATGTGGCGCGACGTTGGCCTCGGCGCATGGTACTTTCCGATCGAAGAAACGACCGGCGACGACGTCGCCGCCGCGGTGGTAGCGATCGCCGACGATTTTCCCGCCGCCAAGAAACGAATCGACGACGCAGTCGCCGGGATCGAAACCAACTACGCGGCCAACTTCGAGATCATCGCCGAATCGCTCAAAAAGGCGTCGAAGTCGAAATAGTAGCCCGCAGCGCAAGCGAGGGAAATGCGCTTGCAAGTAACCGATAGAGGTCGCGAAGTAGCCTACGCCACCTTCATCACAATCGCCGTCACGTCGTCGCGGCGCGGCGTATCGCCGGCAAACCCAGAAACCGTATCCACCATGTCGTCCACAATTCGTTCGGCCGGCTGACTGCGGCGGTTATGGATGACCGAGAGCATCCGCTCGTTCCCCCACTGCTCTCCTTCCAGGTTCTCCGTTTCCGGAATCCCGTCGGTCGCCATCAGCAAGATCTGGCCATGGTCGAGCGAAACTTCGCCCGAGCCGCGAAACGGAAAGTCGCCCATCACGCCAAGCGGCGGGCCTTCTCCTTCGAGCTCATGCGCACTTCCATCGCCATTGAGGAGCCACGCGTTGTGCCCTGCCCCGGCGAACTTCAAGACGTGACGTTCCGGATGAATCACGGCGACCCACGCCGTAATGAAATCGCCGAACTTGATCTCGCTGCAGATGATCTGATTCCAGCGCGCGAGGATGTCCCCCGGCTCGTCGTAATGCTGCACGATCTCGCGGAAGTAAGAGCGGGCCGAAGACATCAAGAGGGCGGGGCCAACGCCATGTCCCGAGACGTCGGCGATCACCGCGATTAACTTCCCATCTTCGGTCTGATGAAAATCAAAGTAGTCGCCGCTGGTCCACTCGGCCGGCAGACTGATCGCCGCCAGGTCGTAACCCTCCGCTTCGGGCGGGCTCTTCGGCAGAAAGTTCTGCTGAATCTGCCGCGCGATCATCATCTCTTCCATCGTGTGCTGCACCGCCGCGTTAAGCCGCTCGTTCTCACGCTCGGCCAATTTGCGGGCCTCTTCGTTCTCTTTGAAGATCGGCTCGATCGTCGCGATCCCGGCGAAGAAGAGAATCGCCATCATCAAGGTCGCCAATGACTCGGCCCAAAGAGCTGGATGGAACTCGACGCTATTCGTCAGATCCCAAACGCGCCACAGCGACGCGAGCATACCGACCGCCATCAAGACCGCGGCGCCGCTGATAAAGAGCCACGCAAATCGCCGCCGATAAATGGCATTGAGCCGCAAGGCCAACAAGACCGAAACGATCTGGAACGCCGCCGCCAATCCTAGTACGAACTTGAAGGCCGTCATCGTGGTCGTCGTCAACAAAGAAGAGGGTACGACCGAATTGTCCCGCAATGGCAGCGCAGGTTCAATCGCCGGCAGCACGTGAATCGGCGAAAAACTGCGAAGAATAAGATTGAGTGAAGAATTTCGCGGCCATTAATCGTAGAGCCGGAACAGTCGCTTCAGTGCGTCGAGCAACCCTTCGGTCGAGCCGCTTCCCGCTTCGTCGCGCAGCGATTCGAGCGGCGGATGGAGCAGTTTGTTCACCAAGCGATCGAACGACCGAGTGATTTCGTCCGCGACTTTCGGATCGACTTCCCCCAGTTTGTTCAGCAGCCGCTTCAGTTCCTCTTCTTTCAGCTCGTCCGAGCGTTGCTTCAAGCGGCGGATCGTCGGCGCCGTGGCGCGATGATTCAAGTCGGCCATGAACTTGGCCGTCTCTTCCTCGATAATCCGCTCCGCCTTCGGCCATTCCCGCTCGCGAGCTGCGCGGTTCTTATCGCACGTATGACGCAGGTCGTCGATCGAAAAGAGATAGACGCCGACCCGTTCGGCGATGCGGGGATCAAAGTCGCGCGGGATCGCCAGGTCGAGCACGAACAGCGTTCGCTGGAAGCGGGCCGCTTCCAATTGCTTGTACTCTTCCAGGCGAATGATCGGCTCGGTGGCGCCGGTCGTCGAAACGATCAGGTCCGCTTCGATGATCGCCTCGTGCAGCTTGTCCCAGCTGAGGGCCCGCCCGTTGAAGTTCGCGGCCAGGCGTTCCCCGCGTTCCAAGCTGCGATTGACGACGGTGAACGACTTCGCGCCGACGTCGATCAGGTAGCGCGACGTCTCTTCCGCCATTTCGCCGGCGCCGATGATCAGCACTTTCTTGTCGTCAAAGCGATCGAAGACGTTGCTCGCAAAGTCGCTGACCGCGACGCTCGGAATGCTGACTCGCTTCTTGTGGATCGTCGTTTCGTTGCTGACTCGCTTGGCGACCCGGATCGCCGCTTGGAAGCAGCTGTGCGTCAATGTGCCTGCGCTGTCGGTCTGCGTCGCCAGGTCGTAGGCTTGCTTCACTTGCGACAGAATCTGCGCTTCGCCGACCACCATGCTGTCGAGGCTCGCCGCCACCGTGAACAAGTGCCGCACCACATCTTCGCCGGTCCGCTCGAGGACGTTGTCGAAAACGTCCTGCGGTTCCAGGTGATGGAAGTCGGCCCAGAACTGCACCATGTCGTGATGCGTCGGGCAGACGTTGCCGTCGATCGCCGCGGTGTAGATCTCGGTCCGATTGCAGGTCGACAACAGGACCGTCTCGATCTCGGGATAACGATCACGGAACGAGCGGAGCGCCTCTTGCGCCTGGTCCGGGCTGAAGGCCAAACGCTCGCGGACTTCGACCGACGCGTTGTGATGGCTCAGGCCGATCATCTGCAACTTCATCATGACGGCTCCTCGCTGAATTCGAGGGGAGCCGCGGGAGAGGAAGTCGCCTGGTCTTTGTGATTCCGGGCATGCTGCGTCGGGCCGAACAGAATCAGCGCCAGCACCAATCCCAAAAACAGGAAGTTGGCCAGCGTCAGGTAAGCGATCTTTTGCCCTTGTCGCGCCGGTTTGTAGATCAGTTCAAACGTCGTCGCCGCGACCAGCCACAGGAAGAGCAAGCCAGAGCTCCAGACGACCGGGTCGCTCCACGGGAAGCTGCTCGTCTGGCGATCGATCTTCAGCAGCACGCCTGCCAGCAGACCGCCGGCCAAGAGGCAGGTCGAAACGATCATCGTCCGGCGATTGAAGTTTTGCAGCCACTCGAGACTCGGCAGCTGAAATCCTTCCCGCTGCAGCATCTTATGTTTCAGCCGATACGACTGGATCAGATACATCACGCCGGTCGCAAAGCCGAGGAAGACCGCCGCCGTGCCGGCCAACAGCAGCACCCCATGGATGATCTGCAGTGGGCGAACGCGGTTCTCTGGATCAAACGGCGCGACCTGGTCCATCCAATAGGCCATCCCCAACAGCAGCAGCACCGGCGGAATCATGAACAGCCCGAGCGCCGTCTTCGGATGGGTAAGCGACATCGCCAGGTAAGTCGCCGCCAACACCCAGGCCACGATCAGGCACCAGTGATGCCACGACGAAATCGGCCCCGCTTCGACCAGCCCGTTTTGCTCGCCGACCAGATAAATGGTGTGGGCCAACAGCCCGGCCGCCATGAACCCGACCGACAGGATCGCCCGCACCTGCGCACGGAAGAAGAGCCGCACGATCTCGAGCAGGAGTGCGACGCCGTAGCTGGCCGCAAAGCAGAGGATGGAAATGCCAGAGAGCATTGGGGGGTAGGGTAACTCGCGATTGGTTCGCCTTCATCATTCGCCGCAACCGGTTCATCGGCAACCTGCTAGCGGCGACTGGCGTGGGCGTATGATTCTAAGGATAATCCGGGCACCGGCTTACGTCAGGCGGCCCCAGCCGCGATTTCCCGCGAACCGAAGGAGTTTTTGATGGAATCCCGCATGAGCATCGTTTGTCTGGGTGTTCGCGACTTCGCCCGATCGTACCAGTTTTATAGCGATCTCGGCTTCCGAACGACGGCCAAGCCGACCGACCCGATCGCATTTTTCTCGGCCGGAGGGATCGTCCTGTCGATTTTTCCGCTCGACCAGCTCGCCGCCGACATCGGCCCAGACGTTCCGGTCCCGCAGCCCGGCTTCGGCGGAATCACCCTGGCCCACAACACCCGGACCAAGGACGAAGTCGACCATGTCATGGCCCAGGCTGAAATCGTGGGGGCGAAAATCGTGAAACCGCCGCACGAAACCGACTGGGGGGGCTATAGCGGTTATTTCACCGACCCCGACGGCTATTACTGGGAAGTCGCCCACGGCGCGATGTGGAAGTTCGACGAACGAGGCTGCTTGATCCTCGAGTAACCGCGCGAACGCCGGCGCCAGTCGGTCCCTCTTCAAGGAAGCAGGCCCGACCAGTACCATAGAACCCTCCCCGCCGCCGATCAAAGAGGAAGCGGCGGCAATTCTGACAGACCCTCGTAGCTCAGGGGATAGAGCGACGGTTTTCCAAACCGACTCACCTCCTGTCTTTGCGATCCATCTATTCAGTGATAATCGTTTCGAATGACAGAGGCTTTTCTTCCTCGTCGATCTTCAGCAAGGGATTTCGAAGATGAATCTCGGCGTTGAGCGGCGAAATGACGATGTAGCCGGTTGTGCTTTCCGCTTTGGCGACGGCATTCACCGTGGTGTCATTCACCTTGACGGTGATGTTCTTGTGCTGATCGCAGGTGATCTCTAATTGGTTCCACTTACCGGACTTCATTTCTGCCGGACGGAGGGGAACGACTTTGCGACCATCTCGTAGCTGCCCAAGAGGAAGTTCAACCTTGAACTTCTCGTTCGGAAGTACCACTTCGCCGATGCTCTTGGGATTTAGTTTGATTTCAATCCCATGAGGAATCTGCTCCGTCCAGTCTTTGGCCTCGGGATTTGGGGGCGTCGAGGCGATAGCAATGAATGGGTTGGCGGCGAGGTTGTCCTCAAGGAACTGAAATTCAACTTTGAACGTGTATTCGGAATATTCAGTGAGAGTTGAGATGCAGAAGCCGCCGGCATTTCCGTTGACTACCAATCGGCCATCACGAGAAACGACAAAAGCTCGTTGAGGATCGACGCCTTTATTGAAAGTGTCATAGAAACGCCAACCGCCTTGCTTCGATCCCGCAGCGGCAACCTTGGTGACGATGGCAAGTTCTTTGTTGTATTCGACAGTGGCTTTGTCGCCGGGAATCAGGGCCGACGATTCCGCCTCTGTGTCGGCAATGGTAATAACGGCTTTCCGGCTCAAATCGAGTTCGGTCGCTTTACCATTATATTCGACGGTGATCGTTCTCTTTTCTGAGTTCACGGACTTGATTTCCACTTCGACTTCAACGGTTTGGGCGAAGCAAACGGTCGTGAAAAGAGCCAAGAAGGCAGTCGCAAGAGTGATGATTGTTGGTCGCATCATGATCCTTTCTCAACGAGGGGTAACCTAATATAGTCGAGACCAATCGAGGGTGCGAGAAAAGTCGATGGGGCGCGTCTCCCATGAAAGCGGAAACGGACCAAGTAAACGATGGATGTGCTCCGTTGCAAGATTTGCGGCCCGGCGAGGAAAAGCAAAGGCTTTGCACTTGGCTTTTTTGAAGCTTCGCCTGCTAGTCTCGCCGCCTAGCGACCGATGCCCTCGAACGGGTAAGATCACCCCTGTGGATACCTCGTGTCTCACACGTATGCACAGGTTCTACGCCAAATTGCAGCTGGAGGTATCCAAACCGGGGATCCCAAGTCAAAGCAAGACCAGGCATTCAAAATGACAGATCGCAAGTCATTTGAAATAAAGTAGTTAGATCGATTTGCCCTCGTAGCTCAGGGGATAGAGCGACGGTTTCCTAAACCGCAGGTCGGAGGTTCGATTCCTCCCGGGGGCACTTTTCTTGTTTTGGGTAGCGATTCATGGGTGGCACTGTCGTCTGCGACAGTGGTCTTCTTTCCGAATTATCTCAATTCGGCGTCCCATTAACGACTGCAACAACTTCTTTGACTTCACTCCGCTGATGTCATATTTTGCCAAGCACGAACGGCGAACGACGAAGGCGAATTCGGGTCGAGGTCTGGGATGTCGGAGAAGTAAACACGCCGCATGCCGAATGAAGACACTGTCGCAGACGACAGTGGCACCCGAAGAAAAATAAATCAAGCAGTGCCACCCGGCCGTGAACGGACTTTTGATGCAACGAGGCCGGGGATCGAGCATGGGCCGTATCGCTACTCTTACGAGAACGGCGTCTGTAAGTTTTCTGGCGAGAAGAAAGACGATTTGGAAGATGGCCCCGCCGAGGGTTACTACCCCGATGGAGCAGTTTATTGGAAAGGGGATTACATCGAAGGTCAGGTTTCACTTGGTGGAATCATTTTCTACGACCAACAGGGAAATGTCCTTGAGGGTTTGAATCGAGAGGAGCGACAAAAACGCTTTGATGAATGGGAAAACATGAATGCGAACGCGAAAAAATAGACAAATGGTGAGGTGGCTGTTTTGAGAGTGTTTTTTGAGTGCCGCTGGTGCCCTTTTGCGGTAATCCAAAACGTGTGGCACGGGCGCCATTGCCACGGTCTTACGTGGCATGAATGCGGAAGGCGATTGTGTTGGCATCAGTCATTTCCAGGAAGGCCGCCGCAAATGGCATTGCGGGCCGTGGGGGCTTGCAATCTCGCTGTGGCGCGAACAATCGCCAATATCGCCTTACGGACTTCCAGCGGAACTTCATTCCATATCGCCGCAATCTCCTGAAGTTGAAAATCATCGGTGCAAGCTCTGATGCAAGGTGCCTGCGTTTCCTGTCCTAAGCCTTTGGTAGGTATAGAGTTTACGTCATCCCCCTCTCGGTTTCCTAAACCGCAGGTCGGAGGTTCGATTCCTCCCGGGGGCACTTTTTTCATCGGGGGCAGCCCATGCGGGGCCAACCACGTTACCTCTCTAGCTGCCCAGTTTCCCCCGACAAACCCGCGGGTACGCCATCGCAAACCCCATCGCAAAGTACCGCGTCAGATGGACCGGCCCGCTTCCGATTGGCTGGGCGTTTCTATTGACCAGGTAGTTCCCCAGGTAGCAGTCTCTTAAGATTTGCCGCTCCGAATCGAGGCCGATCCAGCAGAGGTCGGTGATCGTGTTGAAGGGGTTGGCGATCCACAACACCATGCGCGTCGTCATCACCAGCAGCGACGGCGGGGCTCCGGTGGCGGAGACGATTCTGACGCCGCAGATCAGGTAGCCGAGCGTGCCGAAGCGGGTTCGTTTGATCGGGGCAAGGTAGGTCCAGATCGCCAGCAGGTAGACCAGCCAGAAGGTGATGCCGGGGTCGAGGGGGAGAATTTCCAGAACCGCGGTAATGGTGATCGGGATCCCGACCGCCACGCCGAGCATCAGCAGGACAAAGATGTCGATCGCATAAATCACCAGACGGCGGAGGATGCCGATGTAGTCGCGCTCGTCGTAATAGTCGGCTTCCCCCAAGGAATTGTCGAGCAAGCGCGGCTCCTTTACGCGGGTGTCTGCAGAGCGATCAGGCGCCGAGGTCTTCGACAAATCGCTGTTCGGGATAGACCCGATCATAGTCGACGCCGAGCTGCTGCGAAACGATCCGGCGCACCTTCAGCCCTCGCTCGCGATTGACGCCGGGCCCGCACCGCCGGATGAATTCGTCTTCCGAAATGGGGGCCATTTGTCGAGCGCTGGTTTTTGCGTCGCTGGCCATCCGCAGAGAATGATCAGGCTAATCGCAACTAGCGCGACAACGCAAAGAAGTGCGAGCACGGTTTGACCTCCGAGCGGCGAAAGGAGCGTTTGAGAATTGACGCTACGCGATGAGCCTGGCCGGTCAATTCTAAGAAGCCATCTTATCCCAAAACTCCCCCGTAACTTTGTCTGTTGACAAAGCGCACGCAATCGTGGTCGATTTCGGGGTGCGGCGAAGCGCGCCGAGCGGATGAATCCTTGCGGTCCGCTGCCGTGAAAATTTGATCGCGGTCCAGTCCAGTCGATCGGATGCAAATGGAACCAGAGGGAGTGTGGATCGGGCTTAAAAAAAATGCGCGCCGCGGTCCACATAATGCGCAGATTAGGAAGGGAGCGATGGGGGCTGCGGGCGATTCAGCGCGGAGGAAAAAAAATGCGCGGCGGTCCAGTCCAGTCTCCGCAAAAAAAATGCGCGCCGCGGTCCACATGATGCGCGGTTTAGGAGAGATGCGTTGAGGAGGATTGGGGCGATTCAAGGCGGGCGAAAAAAAACGCGCGGTCCAGTCCACTGTCCGTTTGGACCCTAACTATTGTCCGGCCTGTTCGTCATTCCGGGCTCGGGCTTCCTTCGACATTCGTGATTTTTTTATGTGGTTCAGTCCAGTCTAGATTTAGAAGACATGCTTCTAGCTCGCGAAGACGCGATAAGAGCATGGCACCTGGCGCCGGTAGTAAGAGCATGGCGCCGGGCTAGGCGAACAGTTCGTGCACCACTTTGCCACCTTCCGGTCCGGTCAGGCGGTGGTCGCGGCCTTCGTGGTGGAAGGTGAGTTGGTCGTGCTGCAGGCCGAGAGCGTGGAGGATGGTGGCGTGGAGGTCGCGGAAGTGGACTTGCCCTTCGACCGCGCGGGAGCCGGTTTCGTCGGTTTTGCCGTGGGCGTAGCCTCCTTTAACGCCGCCGCCGGCGAGCCAGAAGGTGAAGCCGCGATGGTTGTGACCGGTTTCGTTTTTGCCGTCGTCCGGCGTCAGGCCAGGGCGGCCGAATTCGCCGCCCCAGACGACCAGCGTGTCTTCGAGCAGCCCGCGCATTTCGAGGTCGTCCAGCAGGGCCGCGATTGGGGCGTCGGTCATTTCGCAGTTCGCTTCCAGGTCGCGGCGATGGTCGGTGTGCTGATCCCAGCTGCCGTGGTTCAGTTCGATAAAGCGGACGCCGGCTTCGGCGAAGCGGCGGGCCAGCAGACATTGCCGACCGAAGTCGGACGGCTTGCAGGTGCCGACCGACAGCGACTTGCCGACGCGGTACCGCTGCAGCGTTTCCTCCGACTCCGTGCTGGTATCAAGCAGCGCCGGTGCGCTCGACTGCATCCGGAAGGCGAGCTCCATCGACTCGATCACGCCTTCCAGCTTGTCAGAATTGGGGCTCTGCTGGGCATGCTCGCGATTGAGGGTTTGAATGAAGTCGAGCTGCCGCCGCTTTTCGGCGGGCGTCAGTTGCGTGCCGCGAATGTTGCTGATCGACGCCGTCGTCATGCTTTCGCCGTTGACGCCGATCGGGGTTCCTTCGTAGATCGGCGGCAGAAACGAACTGGAGAAGACGGAAGGCTTTGAGGTATGCAGACTGATAAAGCCGGGGAGGTTTTGGTTCTCGGTTCCCAGGCCGTAATTGATCCAGGCGCCCATGCTCGGCCGACTGCGGAGGCGTTCGCCGGTGTGCAGCTGCAGAAACGACTGAGCGTGATTGCCGGTGTCGGCGTACATGCCGTTGATCACGCAAAGCTTGTCGGCGTGACGCGAGGTCTCAGGGAGCAAGTCCGAAATCCAGAGGCCGCTCTCGCCGCGCTGTTGAAACGGATAGACCGAGCCGGGGTGTTTTTTCTGCCCGGTCTGCGGCTTGTAGTCGAACATGTCGAGCTGCGCGGGACCGCCGCTCATGCAGAGGAAGATGACCCGCTTCGCCGTCGGCCGCATTGGCGGAACCTTCGGCTGCAGCGTATCGGTCGACTCGGCTTGCAGCGACTGTTGGCATAGGGCCGAGAGGGCCAGGTACCCGAACCCGCACGACGTCGCCTTGAGCAGACTTCTTCGAGTTGGCAGCATGCGAAACCTCTGCGGAGTATTGGGTGCGGCTTACGGGAAAGGGATTAGTCGATGTAGCGAAATTCACTGGAAGCGAGCAGCGACTGACAAAAGGCTCCCCAGCGTGAGAGCGTGTCGGCGGAGCTGTCGCTCGGTTGGCTGGCGTTAGAAGCTTCGGCGAGAAACTTCAGCGCGGCGGTGAGCTCTGCACTGGTCGGATTGCGGAGGAGCGTTCGCTGGAAGGCCAGCGTGATCTTCGCTTCATCGGAGGCGTTCGAGTCGGCGCTTACGTGCTCTGCGAGCCGTTTCGCTTGCTCGGTCACAAAGGGACTATTGAGCAGGAACAGCGACTGGGCGGGCAAGACAGTTTGACTACGCCGCCCGGTTGTTTTCAGTCCGGTCGGCAGGTCGAACGCCGCGAGTTCCGGCGGCGGCGCGTTGCGCATCATGCAGAGGTAAACGCTGCGGTGATCGCTCGGCTGGTGCAATGTCGACGCTTCGTGGGGCGGCATATTGATGAGGGCGTCAATCTCCTGGATCGGACTTCCTGCGGCGGGCTGCAGGTCGAGCGCTCCGCTGGCCTGCAGGATTGAGTCGCGGAGTTGTTCGGCCGACAAGCGGCGTTGGCGGAACCGTGTGTAGAGGGCGTTCGCAGGATCGGCGGCTGCGACATGTTCGTCGTACTGACTGGAGAGTTGATAGGTGCGGCTGAGGACGATCGTGCGAATCAGTCGCTTGAGCGACCAACCGTCGCGGATGAAGTCGTCGGCGAGCCAATCGAGCAGTTCCGGATGGGTCGGCCGAGCGCCGTAAACGCCGAAGTCGTCGGGCGTCGCAACCAGCCCTTCCCCCATGAGGTTCAACCAGACCCGATTCACCATCACACGAGAGGTTTGCGGATGACGTGGATCAGTCAGCCACGCGGCCAGTTCCAAGCGTCCGCTCGCTGCGTCAGGGACGTTCAGGTCGGGCAATTGCGATGTGGATTCGCCGCTCGTTTGGGCGACGTGATAACTGGTCAGCGCGCCGCGGGGAACGACGGCGCCCAGCTTGGCTCCGAGGCCATTGATATGAATCTTGCAGTCGCTCGGCTTCGCCTTGTCGCGGACCCCCATCGCCAGGCCCAGTTGCTGTGCGCCGCGCGGTTGTCCTGACGCGTCATGCAGGCTCTGCGCTTCGGCGGCGGTGAGGGATTTAGAGAACCAACTGAAGTGGGCCAGATTCCCTTGCAGCGGAGCGAAGTTGTCGCTGCGGCCGCCGAGACTGAAGCGAGCCTCTTCGCCGAACGTCGGATCAATGTCGGCGTCGATCTCGGGAGCGTTCGCGCCATTGAGATAAACGCGAACACGCTTGCCTTTGCGGGTCAGCACGACGTGATTCCACGTTCCAACCGGAATGACGGTCGATCCGCCGATGGAGGTTTTCTTTTGGTTGCCGTTGAAGACGAAGAGTCGGCCGCTTCGTGTCGGCTCATGCTTTCCGCCGATGCCGAGGTGATCGCCGGGGATCTGCTTGTCCCCCGGCTTGCCGCGAGTGAACAAGTAGGCGGTGATCGGTCGCGCAAGATTGTCGAGATCGTTCTTGAACCAGAACGAAACGGAGTAGTCGGCGGCGGCGCTTGCAGCGGCGCTTTGGACGTACGATTCCTTCAACGTCGCAAATTGCTCGGCCGAGAAGCTGGGCTCCCCGACCTTTTCCCAGCCTTCCGGGAGTTGATCAAGCGAAACATGAATCTCCGGCTGGAGTTGCTGAACGGTTTCCTGGTAGGCGGCCGGCAATTGGAGCGGACCTCGTCGCTGCTCGGCCTGGGCGTCATCTTCCGGAAGCTGCGAGCTCAAGATGTGCAGCTCGGTCGGCGGCGCGGTCAGCTTTTCGTTGGCGGCCAGGCCATAGAGCGTTTCGCTACTTTGAAAAATGCCGGCCAACGCGTAGTAGTCGCTCGTCGGAATCGGATCGTGCTTGTGATCGTGACAACGAGCACAGGCGACGCTCAACCCCAGGAAGGCGGTGCTAACGACGTTGATCTGATCGTCGACGATATCCATCGCAAAGTCGGAGTTCATCGCGACGGCCGGTTTCGAGCCAATCGCCAGAAAACCGGTGGCGACGAGCAAGCGATTTCGCTCGTCGGCGGTGGTCGCCGGCAACAGATCGCCGGCCAGTTGTTCGGTCAAAAAACGATCGTACGGAATGTCGCGGTTGAGCGCGTCGATGACGTAGTCGCGGTAACGCCAGGCATGGGGGAACGTCGCGTTGCGCGACAAGCCGTCATTGCCGTTCGACTCGCCGTAACGAGCGACGTCGAGCCAATGTCGTCCCCAATGTTCGCCAAACTGCGGACGAGCGAGCAAGTTGTCGACAAACGCGGCGGTCGCAGTGGCGCGATCTTTCTCGGCGGCCTGCACAAAGTCGTCGATTTCGTCGACGCTCGGCGGAAGGCCGATCAGATCGTAGTGCAGACGAATCGCCAGCGTGCGGAGGTCGGCGTCTGCGGTAGGACGTGCAGCTGCCGCTTCGATGCGATGAAGGATAAAACGATCGATGTCCGATTGCGGCCAAGCGGACGTCTCCACGTTGGGAGGCGTCGCGGCATGGCGCGTCTGGAACGACCAGAGCTCCTCCGGTTTCCATTTCGTCTGCACTTCGGGGGAAGCGGCCGTCCCACGCGGATCCCAGGCGCCACGCTTGATCCACTCGGCGATCACGCGCACGTCTGCTTCCGGCAGCGGTTTATCCGGGGGCATCTCGAACGTTTCGTAGTGCAGCGCGTCCAGCAGCAAGCTGGCGTCAGGATCGCCGGGAACGACCGAGGGCCCCGACTCGCCGCCGCGCATCATTCCGTCACGGCTATCGAGCAGGAGTTTACCGCCAACCTCCTTCGCTGCGGCCGAATGGCACTTGTAGCAATGTGCGACCAGCAGCGGACGGATCTTCTCCTCGAAGAACTGACGCTCGTGGTTGGGAATCGGTTCGTCGCCGACGCTTGCGGAGACGTAAACGCCGCAAGTCAGTAGCGAAAACAGAAGCAGAAGTGTCCGGTGCTTCATGTCCGGCGCCTGGGGGATGGGAGTGGCAATTGGGTAAGGCGGGAGGCGGGATAGCGGTGATTTTCGCTCTGATGGGGAAGCGATGCAATCTTTCTTTGCAGCGAATTCCCCATTTTTGGCAACAAAGTATCGTTTTAATCACGCCTAGTCGGCATAACGCATCTACTATCCGAAAAGTGGGGTATTTTGGGAGGATTTCGCCTGATATCAGGGGGTGGCTCGATGCGACGATTGGTCGCTTTTCGTCGTCAACGATTGCGAGGACGCGTTGAATCAGACGTCGACCAGCGATCGTGGAGGACTCGCGCCAAACAGGGCGATCGTTTCCACCAAATGGGGATACTGGCGTCGGCGACGCTCATCTGCAGGTCGGGTAGTAGCGAGGGCGCCGAACTAGGGAAAAGTCGAAGAATTCCGCAAGTCGCGGGCAAAGCGACAAGAAATCGCCGGGAGAATCGTTTGCAATAGGGGAAAGACGCATGCGACTACGGGCAAATTGCGAAAACTTCGGTGATTTTCGCGCACCGAGCTCCGACGTCGGCTATCTCCCAGCACAGGAAAATCCGTTGAACGATCCAATTCACAAACTTTCGCCCAGTCAGGTCGCATTCGTCGAAGAGCTGACCGCTATCCAGAGTTCGATGAAGCGATTTTGCATCTCGATCCTGGCCGGCGATCAAGGGGTCGAGGACGTGATCCAGGAGGCGAATCGGGTGATCCTGGAAAAAGCGAACGAGTTTCAGCAGGGAACCAACTTGCGGGCTTGGGCGTTTGAGATCGTCCGGCGGCAAGCGTTGGCCTACTGCAAACGACGTCAGCGCGAGCACAAGCTGTTGTTCAATACTGAGCTGGTCGACTCGCTGTTGGAACGGTCGCTCGAAATTGATCCGGCGCAGGCCGATCAAATGGGAGCGCTGAAAGCGTGCATTGAAAAGCTGGATGACGCCGAGAAGTCGGTCTTGCGGGGACGCTATTGGAGCGAGAAGACGCTCTCCGAAGTCTCGCTGGAAATCGGCCGAACCGTCGATGCGTTGAAACGTGCCCTCTTCCGAATTCGTAAACAACTTCGCGCCTGCGTACGTCAAACGCTGGCGCACGAAAAAGCCTAAATGACGCTCGATCCCCAAAAAGCGGCGGAACTTGATCGCCTGATCTCGGAGTTGGTCGACTCTGAGTCGGTTGATTCCGCGAAGCTCGATGCGCTGGTGAAGATTCTGGAAGAATCGCCGGAGGCGCGCGACGAATACCTTGATCGGATCGGACTCCATGCGTCGCTCCGCGAGTGCAAGGACCAGTTTGAGTTAACCGGAACGACGCTCACGTCGCCCGGCCTCTCGCAACCGACGTCGGCGCCGCCAGTGTGGTGGAAACGATCCGGCGTAGCGTGGGCGCTGGCCCTTTCGTTGCTGATTGCCATCGGCCTCTTCCGGATTCTGTTCACCACAAACAAAGCGCACGACGAAACGCCGGTGGTGCAAAACGATCCAGAACAACCGCTGCAAGTCGAGCGATCGGCGACAGGTGCGGAAAAACTGTTCCTCGCTCGCATCACGCAGGCGAAACAAGCGAATTGGCGCGACGATGAGCCGCTGGCGATCGGCCGCGTTTTGGAGCCGCGGCGGCTGGAATTGGAATCAGGCGAGGTCGAGATCACGTTCGACAGCGGCGCTGCGGTCACCTTGGTCGGGCCTGCGGCGCTGACGCTTGATTCGACCTTCGCCGCGACGCTCCATTACGGCAAGGCCTGGGCCGACGTACCGACGCCGGCGATCGGTTTTACGATCGACACGCCGACCGCCGAAGTGGAAGATTTGGGGACGCGGTTCGCGGTCGACGTATCGAAGACCGGCGATTCCGACATCGTCGTGCTGGAAGGGGAAGTTCGCGTCGGCTCGCGACAAGGACTCGACCCGAAAGAGCAGATCGTCGCCGTGAATGAGGCGGTCCGCGTTCGCATCGATCAACCGGAGATTCTACCGATCGAAGTTCCGGCCGGCTTATCGCAACAATCGCCGATCCGCTCTTTTCAGTCGGAGGATTCCGTTCCGTACTATCTGTGGCGGTTTGACGCGAATGACGCGATGGGGACGTGGAAGGAAGAAGGTTGGAACCCGGATCAGAAAACGTTCCCTGCCTTCTCCGAGCAGGAAGAGAATGCGACCGGCGTCGTCATCCGTTCGGTCGAAGGAGTCTTTGGACGCGCGGTCTGGATGAATGGACGGGGCGGTTATCTCGAGACGCAGCTTCCCGGCATCGCCCAGGATCATCCGCGTACGATCTGCTTTTGGGTGCGGATTCCGAAGGACGCGCAGCCGGAGCACGCCTATTCGATGATCAGTTGGGGAGATTGGTCGAAAGCGGGGGGCAAGTTTCAGGTTGGCTGGAATTCGCGCAAGCTGATCAAGGCTGGCGTTCAAGGAGCGATTCGAACCGAAATCTCCGGCGGCTATGTGATTGGCCAAAATGATCTCCGCGACGGACGCTGGCATCATATTGGGATCGTCTATCTGGGCGGGACCGAAGAAGAGACGCGCGGCGACATTCGCAATCGAATCCGGATGTACGTCGACGGCCAACTGGAACCCCTCTCCGGTTATCGGGACGGCAAGGTGAACACGCAAATCTCCGAAAAAAGCGAACAGGTTTCGTTCGGAAGATTTCTGGCCGAACCTGCAGCGCAGAAGGCGTTTTCGACGTTTTACGGCACGTTGGACGAGATGTATCTATTTGACGGGGCCCTCACGCCGAGTCAGATTAATCAATTGAGGCAAAATAACGCCCCCCCCGCTCCCACCGAGATCGTACCGGTGCGACACTAGGCGCTAGTCCCCCATCACTCCAGCCTGCACACCCCGGGAAAAAGATCGAATGAAAACGTACTTCGCGCCGCTCGCGCGCATGTCGACGTTCGCGGCGGCCGTTGTCGTCGCGCTATTGGTCACCACGCCGCTGCGTGCCGAACGCCCTGAACGTAACATCGTCTTCTTCATTACCGACGACGAAAGCCCAACGCTCGGTTGCTATGGCGACAAGGCCGCAAAGACGCCGGCGATTGACGCGATCGCGGCCGATGGGACGCGGTTCAACAACGCGTTTGCCACGACCGCCAGCTGCAGCGCCAGTCGTTCGGTGGTGCTGACCGGTCTGCACAATCATATGAATGGGCAGTACGGCCACACGCATCACTACCACAAGTTCTCGTCGTATCACGACGTCGTTCAGCTCGCGCTGCCGCGGCTGTTGGAAGGCGCCGGCTATCGAACCGCTCGCTGCGGCAAGTACCACGTCGCTCCCGAAGCGGTCTTTCACTTCGAGACCGTCATCCCCGGCGACAGCCGATCGGACGTGCAGATGGCCGAGAACTGCCGCGAGTTCCTGACGAAAGAGGATGACCGTCCGTTCTTCTTGTACTTCGCGCTGTCGGATCCGCATCGCGGTGGGCCGGAAGATCAAAACTCGAAGTCGGAATTCAAACCGAATCTGTTTGGGAACAAGCCGAACCGCGGCAGCTATCCCGGCGTGCATGAAGTTTTCTACGATCCGGCCGACGTCGTCGTCCCGTCGTTTCTGCCCGATACGCAAGAGACGCGGGAAGAACTGGCCCAGTATTACCAGGCTTGCGCTCGCATCGACCAAGGCTTGGCCCATCTCGTTCGCATCTTGAAAGACGCCGACGTTTACGACAAAACACTGATCGTTTTCACCGCCGATCACGGCATGGCCTTCGCCGGCGGCAAGACGACCGTTTACGAACCAGGGCTGCGAGTTCCGTTCATCGTTCGCGATCCTTATTTGGAACGCCGCGGCGTCGTCTCGGACGCGATGATCAGCCATGTCGACATTACCCCGTCGCTGCTCGACTTCGCCGGTGCGCTCGATCGTGAGAAGAACGCTCCGAAGCGTCCGATCAACGCCAACAAATTCTGGAAAGAACGAGGGGAAGCGCTCGCGGAAAATCGCAACGGCGGCAACAAGTTCGACGTCTACCATGGCAAGTCGTGGATTCCGATCCTTGATAAGCCGGACGCCGAACATCATAAGTCGATCTCGGCGTCGCACACGTTCCACGAGATCCAGATGTACTATCCGATGCGCGTCTATCGCGACAAGCAGTACAAGCTGATCTGGAACATCGCCTACAAGCTCGACTATCCGTTTGCGTCCGACCTGTGGGCCGCATCGAGCTGGCAAGCGCAATGGAAGAAGGGGCTCGACGCGCCGTACGGCAAGAAGACGGTCGGTGAGTACATCCAGCGTCCGGAATTCGAGTTCTACGACATGGAACGGGACCCGAACGAAACGAAGAACCTGGCCGGCGATCCGGCCTACGCCAGCACGCTGGAAGAATACAAAGCGAAGCTGAAAGCGGACCAGAAACGACTTCATGACCCGTGGGTCATGAAGTGGGATTACCAATAACTAGCGAGTCATGCGGCGGCGTCCTTGGACGCCGCCGCTTTTCGGATTCGAAGCCGGTTCACGACTCGTCGAGCCGTTTCTCTTCGACCCCCCAACTCTTGAGCGATTTAGATAAATGTGCTCGCGCAGCTGCCGATGAGGTCGCGTCTCGCATTTCTTCCGTAAACTTCAGCAACGCTTCCCATTCGATCTTTCGCTCGCGGCAATGTTTGCAGTAGTACGTCAGCTCTGAGGCGGCGGTCTGGGCGTTCCGCTCGTTGGGGGTAATCACCGCCAGCTCAAATAGCGAGAGTCCTTCGCGACAGAGCTTTTTGGAGTGGACGCTGTCGGTCTGCATGACCGAACGCAGACCGCGAAAGTAAGCGTAGCGACAATAAAGATCGATCGGAGCCAGCTTTTGATAGAACGCCAGTATTGCGCTGCGCAGTTCGGCCTCGTAGGGGCTGACCCACAGATAGGGTGCGCTATAAAGGGCCGAACTACGAAAAACGGCCGATCCCCCGGGCCGTGCAATCCGCGTTAACTCCTGGATCGCTTCGATTCGCATGGGGGCTGGCATCTGGGGATAGGCGACGCGGATGAGATATCTCAACTCGTCGTCGATCTCCTTTTCCAAGGGATCGGAATCGCCGACGGCGGCAATTTCCGCGAGCCGCCGCATATGGCAGTGGTGGCGAATTTGCATTTCCGCATCGCCGAGACGAAGCGTCGTCAGCTTTCGGTCTGCATTTTCATAGGCGTCATAGGGGGTTCGCACGTTCTGCACGACGCGCCACGAGAGATCCAGCACCTCTTCCCACTTCATCGCTTGGCGAATTCGTTTGTGAAATTCGGGTCGCACGTGATCCGCGACGCGATGGCTTTCGACCAAAGCGTTCAAACACCACGACGCATATTGCGCATCTGCGGCGAAACAACCTGCTCGCAGCTGAGCGACCGCCAGGTCGCCGTCTTCGCACGCCATGATTTGAAAGATGCGATCATAGCGGTCGAGTTCGGCGTCGCTGGCCGGCGCGATTCGTCCGTCCATCCAGGCGCCGGCTTGCGTGAGGTAGCCCTTCTTGGAGGCGAGATAGAAGATCCGTTGCCCCGGTTCCGGTTTGCTGGGGACGCCGTCGATGAGGAACTTGCTGGGGCGATACCAGACCGATTTGATCGACATCGGGTCGCCGTCGACCTCCGCCCCGCAATAGTGGCGAAGAACTTCGATCTGAATTTCGATCTCGAAGTCGGTCCGTACGGTTGCGTTTTTCTGCGATTGCTTGCCGGTGTACTCGACCTTCTTCACGATCCCCGCAACGAACGTCGGCCCGTCGAAGAAGGTCTCCGTGATTTGCGCCTTTTGCAGATCAATAAAGGGAGGGTTCTTCGTGAGCGTCTTCGCCCAACCGACGGAAGAGCAGGAGGCCAGCAGCGCGCACAAAACAAGCGTCAGTCGCACGGGGCGAACGATGGCGAAACTTTCACGGCGTTTGGGAACCGACATGACTTCTCACCAGTCATGAGCGAATTGGAAAACGCGAGACGAGTGTTTTGATTGTAGGGGAGATTGGCGGCTGATGCGCCCCTTTTTAAGAACCCCAGACTATGCCTTCTCGTTATGCTGGAAGTGCGCAAAAAAAAGGACCCGTCGTAAACGGGCCCCTTATGGTTCGCTGGAAAGGTGTGAAGCGTCGCGATTACGCCTTCAGAGCCGCGATCACGGCGTCGCCCATTTCGACCGTCGTCACCTTCTTGCAACCTTCGACCATGATGTCGGCGGTACGCAGCCCTTCGGCCAGCACGGTTTGAACGGCCGCTTCGATTTGTTCGCCGAGCGCGACCGAGTCGAGCGAGTACTTCAGCAGCATTGCGAAGCTGAGGATCGTCGCCAGCGGGTTGGCGATTCCCTGACCGGCGATGTCCGGCGCCGAACCATGGACCGGTTCGTACAAGCCCGGCGAGCCCGGGGCGCCGAGCGCGGCCGAAGGCAACATGCCGAGCGAGCCGGTCAGCATCGCCGCTTCGTCCGACAGGATGTCGCCGAACAGGTTGTCGGTGACGATCACGTCAAACTGCGACGGTCGACGGCAAAGCTGCATCGCAGCGTTGTCGGCGTACATGTGCTCCAGCGTGACGTCCGAGTAGCTTTCGGCATGCAGACGGGTGATCTCTTCCCGCCACAGCTTGCCCGACTCCATGACGTTCGCCTTCTCGCACGAGGTCACTTTCCCCTTGCGCTTGCGGGCGATCTCGAAGGCGACCTTGCCGACGCGGCGGATTTCGCTGGTGGTGTAAACCTGCGTGTTGACGCCGCGGCGTTCGCCGCCTCCAAGGTCTTCGATCCCGCGCGGTTCGCCAAAGTAAACGCCGCCGGTCAATTCGCGGACGATCAGGATGTCGAGACCCTTCACGATTTCCGGCTTCAGCGACGAAGCGTCGATTAGCGCGTCAAAGACGATCGCCGGGCGAAGGTTGGCGAACAGGTCGAGCTGCTTGCGAATCTTGAGCAGGCCCGCTTCCGGGCGAATGCTGTAGTCGACGTTGTCCCATTTCGGACCACCGACGGCGCCCATGAGAATCGCGTCCGACTTGCGAGCCGCTTCCAGCGTTTCGTCACGCAGCGGCACGCCATAGGCGTCGATCGCGGCGCCGCCGAAAAAGTCCTCCTCGGTATCGATCGTCAGGTCGGTATGCGCGTTGATCCAGGAGATCAGCTTGCGGACCTCGGCAATGATTTCAGGACCAATCCCGTCGCCGGGGAGGAGGAGGAGTTTTTTGTTCATAGTGGTTCTGGTTGAGCAGCGTAGATAACGGGCCAATAAGCAATCCCCCAGCTTAACTTCTCAAAAGCGGTCCGCGAAGACCGGGCCCTCCTCCTTGACCGCGAGTTTCCGGCGGAATGGGGGATTAAGCGGCCTTAATTTGCTCCAAAGCGAAGGCGCATAAAAAAAGCGGCCGAGATCTTCTCGACCGCTTCGTGATTCCCTGGGCGACTATTGATCGTCGTCTTCGTCCTCATCGTCGTCTTCTTCTTCGTCATCCAGTCCCGGGTACTCGATTCCTTGGACAATCGCATACGCTTCCTGGACCAGCTTCGGAGACTCGGGCGAATCGTCGACTTTACCGCGCTGCGAAGCCGTGGTGACGATGGCGATCGCCAGTTTCGATTGATCATCTTCTTCCGGCAGCAGGAAGTGGCACGCTTCCATGTTGACGACGTTCTCTTCCTCCATCAGGATCGCCACCCGCGAGGTGGTGTCGCTATAGGCGGGCAAGTTGGCGGTGCCGGTCGAAAAGAGGATCTTCGAGTCGTCTCCGGCCGCCATCTTTTGGGCGATCGGCAACAGGACCGCGACGTTGGTCATGTTCGGATTGTTTTCATAGAAGGGGTCGGTGGTCGGCAGCCCGCGCGAGAAGATGACGGTCAAGCTGATGCTCTGATTGACCGTCGAGGTCAACTTGAAGATCCGCCGGTTTTCGGCTTTCTCCAGCGTCTCGATTGTCCAACGACCGGCCGGATAGTTGAGCGTGAACACGTCCCACTCTTTGCTCGCCGCGGGGAAGCCGTAGATTTCGTTTTCTTCTTCCGCCCAAACCGGAGCGGCAAGAACCAGGCAAAACGCCACCGACGTAATCAGACGATTCCAACGATCCATAACGAACGCCTTCACAACAGGGGATGGTTGGCCCAGACCAAGGCCGACCTATCGCGACTGTAGCTTGCGGTTTCGCGTAGATGGTTTCGCAGGACAAAAAGGGCACGCCGCCGGCGCCGGTTGTAAGGGTTGAGCTTTGCGAAGCGTCCGCAACCGGTGTTTGGGATGGAATAAACGGCTATTGGCCGAACCAGCCCCGCGATAGTTCGCGGATTTTCAAATCGACCAGTTTTGCCGCTCCATCGAGGGCGACGATCGTAATCGCTGAATTCGCGCCCGGCTTGGTGCGTCCTTCACTAATCGATACCGCGCCGTCGTTTCCCCAGATCTCTAGTTGCGAGCGATCAAGCAACACGCGAACGTTGACACGGCCATCCTTCGCCTTGGCCGGAACGCCTTGCCATGTTTGTTTGGCGACGTCGTAAACGATCTTCTCGCCACCAACCTCCAGGCGAATCGCCTTGGCTTCTCCCAGATCGATCGTCGCTTCGATATCGAGCAGTTCTCCATCATGCACGATCGCCGCAATCTCCTCATTCGCAGCCAGTTCTTTGTCGGCGATGCGAATTTCCTTCTTGTACAGCTTCTCGATCTCGGCCACCGGCGCCGAGAACATCCGCACTCCCTCCGGAGTTTCGCGCAGCGTCAGCTCATGCGGAAAGGTGAACGCCTGATTAAACGGCATCCCCGGCATTTCCATCCGCATCCAGCCGATCAGGACGCGACGTCCGTGGGGCGCGTTGTCGAACGTTTGCGCTGCGTAGAACTTGCCGTAAAAGAGTTGACGCTTCCCTTCGTGCGCCGGCGTGAACGTTTGGCCGTCAAAGGCGCCGAGGGAATATTTGCCGTCCGCGGCGAAGGTGACCCACCGCGACTCATCGGCCGATCCTTCGACCGGCAACTCGAACAATTCGGGGCATTCATAGTAACCTGACAGGTGGCTGCGCAGCGTCCACGCTTTCAAATCGTTCGACGTATAAAACGCGGTGTTCTGTCCCAGCTGTTCCGATTCGTCGTATACAACCATCACCCAGTGGCCGCCACGCTGCTTGGCCGTGTCGTCGATCGGCTTGTCCTGCTCGTCGTAGGCGTACCAGATCACCTTCGGATCGCGCCCCTTGTGTTTGACGACCGGGTTCCCTTCGTACCAGGTGAAGGTTCTTCCCTGGTCATTGCTATAGGCGATCGACTCGCCGGCGCCGGTATCGGTGAGAAACGCGACCAGCACATCCTTGTCGCCGGTCTTGAAGCCGGCGGTGTTGTTGCGATCGACGACCGCGCCGCCTGAGAAGCAGGCGCCCTTGGCCATCGTGCCGGGGAAGAGAACGCTCGGCAGCTGGTTCCAATGGACCAGGTCCCGACTGACCGCATGACCCCAGGTCATGTTTCCCCACTGCACGCCGACCGGATTGTGCTGAAAGTAAAGATGCCACTCGCCGTCGAGATAGACCATCCCGTTCGGATCGTTGATCCAGCCGACCAACTGCGAAAAGTGAAACTGCGGGCGAAGTTTTTCTTCGTACGGATTGATTCCGGCCGGAACGCGATCGGCCTGGCGAATCAAAGCAAACGCTTCTTCGCTGGCGCGAGACGCGGCGATCGTCGCCTCTTGCCCACGATAGCGATCGATGGTGAAGTAGGCGTACCAGTCGACGTCGTTCGGATCGACCGCCAACTCAGTCGAGTATCGTCGAACCGGCGTGCCGGCGACGGTTAATTCGACGTTGACCTTGGGCGCGCCGTTTTTGATCGGCAACAACAAGTAAGGTTGGTTAAACGTAAACTCGCGGCTGCGCGGGCGAACGTCGACGTCTTTGTTCGACTGCACGATCTGGTCGACATTGATATGCCCCCAGCCGCCGCTCGCGTTGTCGATGATCGCGATCGTCGCGGTCTTGCCCCGCAACTCTTTCACGTCCCAAGACGAAGGCGCCAGCGACTCGCTGCCGCCTGGCTGCGTGTTGGGACCAACTGCCGCGCGAACTTCTTGGCCATCGACCAACAGCTTCATGCAGGTTTGATCGGCGTAGCCCCCGCCCCCGATCAGGAATTTCAGATAGTCGCGCTCGATCGTAAACGGCGGCGAAGTCAACGTCCCGGTCGGAGCGTCGCCACCCTTGAACGAATTGACGAGCCGCTTTCCCTCAAAGCCGGAGACCGCCATCTGCCCTGGCAAGGTGCCGACAGCCGGTCCGTCGCCGAACGCGGTTCCGGTCGTCTTCCACTCGCCATATGTCTCTTGTTCAAAGTCGGCGATCCGCAGATCGGCCTGGCTATCGGCGGCCAGCGCCAATGCGGAGAAGTTCAAGAGCAGAGCGAGCGCGAGCAAGCGGGCGAGGAGGCGCATGAGGTTCTCAGGTGTTCGAGGAGCGGTAGCGAAGGGGCGTATCGCCAGAACCTACTACTGTAACACGGCGACCGGCGAAGAACGACAGATTCCAACACTACTATTGGTGCCATGCTCTTGCCGCGTCTTCGCGGGATGAGCATGTCTTCGCCCTGGCAAAACGCATTGAAAACATGCTCACTCGGCGAAGACGCCGTGAGAGCATGGCGCCAAGGATCAGTAGATACACGCAAAAAAAGAGCGGCCGATTGAGTTTCGGCCGCTCTTCGTTTTTCTGATTGTCGCACTCGCTTAGAACCGCAACTGAATCTCTTTCAGGCGCGATTCGGTCTCGGCCATCAGGGCATCTTCGGCCGCTTCGTCGGCGGCGACGTAGGTGACCGAGAAGCGGAGGAACGCTCCGGCGTCATCCCACGGCACGGTGCAGATCGAATGCTCGGTGATCAAGTACTGCGACGCCGCTTCGCCCGAGTCGAACGACGGACCGCCGACGATGCCTTTCGGGCTCTTCGCGTACAGGAAGTAAGTGCCGCCCGGCATTTCGCATTCAAAACCGCAGCGTTTCAGCATGTCGACCAGCTTGGTCAGACGGCGCTGATACTTCGCCTTGGTGCGGCCCGGGATCGACTCGTCGTCGAGCGCCGCGGCGGCCGCCTTTTGAATCGCGATGAACTGGCCCGAGTCGCAATTATCTTTGACGTCGGAGAAGGCTTGGACCAGCAAAGGATTGCCGCAGACCCAACCGATCCGCCAGCCGATCATGTCGAAACCCTTCGACAGCGAGTGGATCTCGACGCCGACGTCCTTCGCCCCCGGGACCGACAGGAAGCTAAGCGGCTCCCCTTCGTAGGTCAGCACGGTGTGCGCGGCGTCTTGGATCACGACGATGTTGTTCTTCTTCGCGAACTCGACCACCTGGGCGTAGAACTCTTTGGTCGCCACTTTGCCGGTCGGGCTGTTCGGATAGTTGATCACCAGCAACTTGGTGCGACGCAGGATGTCGGCCGGGATCGCGTCAAAGTCGGGGAAGAAGTTGTTCTCGGCCAAGAGCGGCAGACGGAAGACTTCGCCGCCGTAGTAACGCGTATGCGTACCGGCGACCGGATAGCCGGGGACCGTCATCAACGTGACGTCGCCCGGGTTGATGAAGCAAGCCGGCATCATCGCCAGCGCCGTCTTCGAACCGATGCAGTGGTTGATTTCGGTGGTCGGGTCGAGCGTGACGCCGAACATTCGCTGCATGAACCGGGCGACCGCTTCCTTGAACGTGGCGATGCCGTTGTCGGCGTAGCCCCGGTTTTCGGTCTTGTTGATTTCGTCGGCCATCACCTGGCGAACCGAGGCCGGCGCCATTTCGTCATTTTCGCCGATGCCGAAGTCGATGAGCTTCCGTTCGGGATGATCGGCCAGGGCTTTGCGCTTGGCCCGCTTGATCTTCTCAAACTTGTAAATCTCGGTCCCTTTGCCATAGTTGGCGCCGCCGATGCGGTCGGCGAACAGCTGCTGAAAATACGGATCGCTCATCGTTTATTTGCAGTAGTACAGAGGTAAATGGTCTGGAAAGGGGAAACCGATAACCTACCTTTCCCCGCCAGACGCGGCAACCGCCCCGGATGTTCGCACGCGGGAGCGTGGCAAAGCCGGTTGGGGGAAGGTAAACTGAAAAATTGAGAAATTGTTCCGCAATCCGCTCGTCCCCCCATCCAGAGAACACCAAGGATCCCTCCGTGACTTCTTCTCGCCCTTTCGCCTGGGCAATGGCCTGGGCTGTCGTAACGCTATTTGCCGCCAACAGCGCGCTGGCTGAACTTCCCGAAAGCTGGAAAGACGGACTCGTCGACGGCGAACGGGTCGTCTTTCTCGGCAACACGTTCATCGAACGAGAACAGCGTGACGGTTATATCGAAACCGCGCTGACCGCCGCTTACCCCGACCGCAACATCACCTTCCGCAACCTTGGCTGGAGCGGCGACAACGTCTACGGTCGTTCGCGAGCTCGCTTTGGCAACGTCGACGAAGGTTGGAATCATCTCAATGCGTCGCTTGACCTGACCAAGCCGACCGCCGTAATCATCTGTTATGGGTCGAACGCCGCGTTCGCTGGCGACGCTGGGCTGGATGACTTTCGCACCGGTTACGCGCGCTTGCTTGATGCGGTCAGCAAGCACACCAAGAAGATCATGCTTCTCGCGCCGCCGCCGCTGGAAGACTTGGGACGACCGCTTCCCGATCCAACGAAGCACAACACCGACCTCGCCAAGTACACCGCCGCGATTCGCGATCTCGCCTACGAACGTCAATTTGCGTTCGTCGATCTCTTTGCCGGCCTGGGAGAAAAGTTTGAGCCCGGCGTCAAAGGGAAAGCGACCCTGACCAGCAACGGCGTCCATCTGACCGAATATGGTTATTGGGAAGCGGCCCGCGTCATTACCAAGGCGCTCGGCAAGCCGACCCCGGTCGTTACGCTCGACAAGCCGACGTTGACGACTGCCGTACCGCTGAACGCCGCCGTCTCGCTGCCGACTCACTCGGTCAGCTATGACGACGAAGTGCAGGACGTCGCTCCCGACATGATCGTCCGCTCGACCGCGCCGCTGGAAGGAACGCTCGACCTGATCGTCGACGAGCAAAAGCTCGGCACTGCCGCCGCCGCGCAGTGGAAGACCGGCATCGGCGTCAACGTGCCGAAACTGGCCGACGCCGCGGAGATGCTGCGCAGAGAAATCGTCGGCAAGAACGAGCTCTTCTTCCACCGTTATCGCCCGCAGAACGAAACCTACCTCTTCCTCTTCCGTAAGCACGAGCAAGGAAACAACGCGGTCGAAATCCCGCAGTTCGATCCGCTGATCGCCGTGAAAGAGGAAACCATCGCCAAGCTGCGCCAACCGCTCGAGTTGACGATCACGCTCGCGCCGGCCCAGTAACCGCGCCCTCTCCCCTGCCCCGTCTTACGCCACACAACCCAACGTCGATTCGAGACGCTAATCCTATGAAACGTATCGCCTCTTGCCTGATCGGGCTCGTCCTGACCGCTAACGCTTTCGCTCAGCGCGACCTGAAAGATATCCCGGATCCTGATCCGGCCAAAGAACTCGAAACCTTCCTGATCGCCGACGGCTTTGAGGTGAACCTCTACGCTTCGGATCCGGCGATCGCCAAGCCGATTCAAATGAACTTCGACGCGGAAGGACGCCTTTGGGTCGCTTCCAGCAGCGTCTATCCGCAGATCGAACCGGGCCAAAAGGCCGACGACAAGATCGTCGTCCTGATCGACAAAGACAAAGATGGCGTCGCCGAGACGAGCCAGGTCTTCGCCGACGGTCTCTTGATCCCGACCGGCGTGCTCCCCGGCGACGGCGGCGTTTACGTCGCCAACAGCACCGAACTGCTCCACATGCGCGACACCAACGGGGACGGCAAAGCCGATCAAACCCGCGTCGTTCTTTCCGGCTTTGGTACCGAAGACACCCACCACATCCTGCATACGCTCCGGTGGGGCCATGACGGCAACATGTACTTCAACCAATCGATCTACATCCATAGCCATGTCGAAACCCCGTACGGCGTTCGTCGCCTCGACGGCGGCGGCATCTGGCGGTTCCGTCCCGAGACGATGGAGCTCGACGTCCTCTGCAAGGGATTCGTCAATACGTGGGGGCATCACTTCAACCGGTACGGCGCCAACTTCGCCACCGACGGTGCCTACATGGAAGGGATCAATTACGTCTTCCCCGACTCGGTCTTCGTTTCGTCTCCCAACGCTCGCCGTCTGGTGAATGGTTTGAACCCCGGTTCGCCGAAGCATTGCGGGCTCGAGATCCTCAGCGGCGGCGCCTTGCCGCAAGATTGGCAAGGGAATTGCATCACGAACGACTTCCGCGCTCACCGCGTCTGCCGCTTCATCCTGGATGAAGAAGGCTCTGGTTACTCGAGCCGCCAGGGAGAAGAGCTGATCAAGACGTCGCACGTCGCGTTTCGCCCGGTCGACGTCAAAATGGGCCCCGACGGCGCCATCTACATCGCCGACTGGTACAACCCGATCATCCAGCACGGCGAAGTCGACTTCCGCGACGAACGTCGTGACCAAACGCACGGCCGCATCTGGCGCGTCACCCGCAAAGATATGACGCCGCTGCAGCGACAAGAGATCGTTGGCGCGACGGAGCCCGAACTGTTCGAGCTGCTGACCGCCCAGGAAGAATGGGTTCGTCTTTGGGCCAAGCTGACGCTGAAAGCCCGTGGCGCCGAAGTGGTGCTGCCGGAACTGGAACCGTGGGTCGCCAATCTGGACGGCAACGATCCGCTTTACCTGCAAAAGAAACTGGAGGTCCTCTGGATCTACCAGAACCTGAACATCCCGAACGAAGCGATCCTCTCGGAGTTGCTGGTCTGCGACGATCACAACATCCGCGCTGCCGCCGTTCGCGTCTTGTCGCAATGGGACGACCGGTTGCCGAACACGCTCGAAGCGCTGGAGGTCGCCGTCACTGATCCCCACCCGCGCGTTCGCCTGGAAGCGGTTTGCGCCTTGTCGAAGCTGAACAGCCTCGACGCCGCCGAAACGGCGCTGCTCGCCCTCGACTATCCGATGGACCGCTTCCTCGACTTCGCCTTGTGGAGCACGCTGAACGAGCTTTCCCCCGTCTGGCTGCCGAAGGCGGTCAAAGGGGAAGTCGCGCTCGACAAGTCGCCGGAGAAATGGCTCTACGCCTTCGCCGCGGTCGAGTCGGGCGAAGTGGTCGCTCCGGCACTGTCGATTTTGAACGCACCGAAACTTTCGGATGACGCTCGTCGCCAAGCCTTGGACCTCGCGGCCCAGCGCGGCAATCCCGAACAGCTTCGTCGCTTGCTCGACATCGTCCTCGACGACACCGCCAACGCTGACGCCGCGCGTCGTGCGGAACTCCTCAGTACCCTTTCGTCCGCCTTCGAAAAGCGGAAGGTGAAACCGGCCGGCGATCTCACTTCGGTCGGCGAGCTGCTTGACGCGAACAATGACGCCGTCGCGATCGCCGCCGCCAATGCGGTCGGTCTCTGGCAAGTCGCCGATCTGCGCGACGAACTTGCCGCTTTGGCGACGACCGACTCGGTCGCGATTCAAGCCGCCGCGCTCAATGCCCTCGCCCAGCTGAAAGCGCGAGGAGACCTGATCGCGCTGGCCGACAAGTCGGAAAGCATGCAGCTGCGGGAAGCGGCGACCGCCGCGCTGGTCGGCGTGGCGCCGAACGAAGCGGCCAAGCGAACCGTCGCTCTGCTCGCAGACGCCAAACCGGCCGCAGTCGCCGGCATCGTCGCTCCGTACCTGATGCGAAAAGGTGGTCAAGCGACCCTGGCGGGCGCTTTGACCGAAGCCAAACTCCCCGGCGACGTCGCCAAGATGGCGATTCGCGCCGTGCGAACTTCTCCGCAGCCGGAACAAGGCCTGATCGCCGCGCTCGGCAAGTCGGGCGGCGTCGGTCAAGGAGACGCGAAGCAGTGGACCGACCAGGAGTTGGCCGCGATCACCGCGGCTCTTCCAGGCGGCGATCCGGCTCGCGGCGAGTTGATCTTCCGCAACACGGAACTGAACTGCACCAAGTGCCATGCGATTGGCCCGGCCGGCGGTCTGGTCGGCCCGAACCTGATCAGCCTCGGCGCCAGCGCTCAGCCTGACTACGTGGTCGAATCACTGCTCCGCCCCAGCGCCAAGCTGAAGGAGAACTACAACTCGCTGATTCTGCTGCTCGACGACGGTCGCGTCGTCAGCGGCATTCCGGTTCGTCGGACTGCAGAAGAGCTCTTCCTGCGTGACGCCGAAGACAAGGAAGTCGCCGTGCCGATCGAAGCGATCGAAGAGCAACGTGATGGGCAATCGCTGATGCCGGCCGGCGCCGTCGATCAGCTGACGACCGAAGAAATCGTCGACCTCGCCGCATTTCTCGCACAGCTTGGCAAGGTTGGGCCTTACTCGATCAGCCCGGCTCCGATCGTTCGCCGCTGGGAAGCGCTCGACTGGACCAAGGAAGGGCACAGCCGTTTGAACCGGACCAGCAGCGACACCGCGTCGACAGACGACGCGGCCCTGACCTGGAGCTCGCGTTACAGCAAAGTCGACGGCTCGCTGCCGCTCGACGAGCTGCCGCAGATCCAGCCCCATAGCATCAGCCCCCACTTGTCGTTCGTTCGCTTCAACCTGAACGTCGCCAAAGCGGGCAAGATCACGATCGACTTCGGCGACGTGACCGGCCTGAAGCTGTGGGACGGCCAAAGCCCGACCCCGATCGAAAAGAAGATGACCTTCGATTGGCCCCAAGGTGAAAAGCGAATCACCCTGGAAATCGACCGCGACGCTCGCAAGACGCCGCTGAAGGTCGAAGTGATCGAAGCCGAATCGACCGGCCGCGCCGAACCGATTGGCGGCAAGTAAGAAAAGCGGAAGGCCGAAACGGGAAAGCGGAAGCGAAAAGCGGGCGCCACGGCTCTATGAGCCGTGCGCCCCGCTAACCTGCTTCGCGCCAACATTAGCCCGCAGCGCCAGCGAGGGAAATGCGCCCGCAAGCGAGCGACCGATGATCGCTCGCTTGCCGCGGCGACTCCAGCGGCGAAGAATCTAAAAAGGACTTAGACGAAAACGCCACATCCCGGCTTTGCGACGTCTAGCATGGTGCAGCGGCATGTTTCCGTCGCACGGCTCCTACATAGGAGGAAGAGCCATGCTTGATCATCAACTTCTCCCCACGGATGGGATCATGATTCTGGAACCAAAGGTTCCGCTCGAAGTTGCCGATTTCGAGGGCTTGGCCCATGAGATCGACCCTTACATCGCCGAGCACGGCGGACTCCATGGCCTGATGATCCACGCCAAAGCTTTCCCCGGCTGGGAAAACCTCGACGCCGCGTTCGCCCACATGCACTTCATCGAAGCGCATCAGGAGAATATTTCCCGCATCGCCGTCGTTAGCGACAACCTGCTATTGGAAGAATTCCCCCGATTCGTCGGGCGACTGTTGCACCCGGAAGTGAAACACTTCCCCGAGGCGAAATACGAAGACGCACTAGAGTGGCTAAAAAGCGCCGCGTAAGTGAAAAACGCCGCCGCGCGAAATAGTAGCCCGAAGCGCAAGCGAGGGAAATGCGGCTGCAACCCACCGCAGCCGCCGGCGCAATATCATCGCCATGTTGCGATCGCCCACCATCGAGCCGAGAATAGAGGGGCCCCAAACGCGCAAGTTTCAAAGCCCCTCAGCTCAGGAGTCGACGATGGTCCGCTTCGCCAGGAACATTGTTTTCTCGCTATTCGTCGCCTCTCTCTTCGCGACGACCTGTCGCGCCGACGACAATCCTCTGCCGCGGCTCGTCTTGATCGGCGATTCGACCGTAAAGAACGGGAGCGGCAAGGGAGACGGCGGGCTGTTTGGTTGGGGCCAGGTCATCGCTCCCCATTTCGATACCAAACGGATTGAAATCGAGAACCGCGCCCTCGGCGGCCGCAGCAGTCGCACCTATCTGACCGAAGGGCTGTGGGAGAAGTCGCTCGCTCGGTTGCGTGGCGGCGACTTCGTGATGATGCAGTTCGGGCACAACGACAGCGGCGAGATGTTCAAGGGTGATCGCCCCCGCGCTTCGATCAAAGGGAACGGCGACGAGAGCGTGGACGGCGTCGTCGAAGCGACCGGCAAGCAGGAAACGGTCCACAGCTACGGCTGGTATCTCCGCAAGTACATCGCCGACGCCAAAGCGAAAGGAGCGATCCCGATCGTACTCTCTCCCGTTCCCCGCGATCGCTGGGAAAAGGGCCGCGTCATTCGCGCCGACAAAGACTACGGACTTTGGGCCCGCGAAGCCGCGCAGCAAGCCGGCGCCCACTTTCTCGACCTGAATGAATTGGTCGCCGCCCGTTACGAACAGCTCGGCGAAGCGAAGGTCGACGCGGATCTGTTTACCAAAGAAGACTGGACCCACACCACCAAGCCCGGCGCCGTTATCAACGCGGCCTGCGTCGTGGAAGGCATTCAGGGGCTGCAGGACTGTTCGCTAAAAGACTTTCTCACAGATGCGAAGGTCTCTCGTAGCGGCGATGCGAACTCGACGCCGCGAACCTTGCTCGCTTTTCCCACCGCCGAAGGCTACGGGCGTTTCGCCCAAGGTGGTCGCAGCGGCCGCGTCCTGCACGTCACCAATCTGAACGATCATGGGCCCGGCACTTTGCGCGAAGCGGTTGAAGCGGAAGGTCCGCGTACGGTCATCTTCGACATTTCAGGGCTGATCACGCTCGAGTCGCCGCTGGTCGTTCGCAATCCGTATCTGACCATCGCTGGACAGACCGCGCCGGCGAAAGGGATCTGCCTGCGGAAGTACAACTTTGGGCTCTATGGCACGCATGATGTCATCATTCGCCACCTGCGAGTTCGTCCCGGCGACATCTCTGGCCAAACGCTCGACGGGATGGGGATGGCCTACAGCGATCATTGCATCATCGATCACTGCTCGATCAGTTGGACGATCGACGAAGCGTTCAGTTCGCGCGGCGCGAAGAACATTACGCTGCAGCGGACGTTGATCTCCGAAGCGCTTAACGCCGCCGGACACCGCAAATATCCGCCGGGGACGCAGCATGGTTACGCCGCGAGCATCGGCGGCATGATCGGAAGCTTTCATCACAATTTGCTCGCCGATTGCGCCGGTCGCAATTGGAGTCTCGCCGGCGGTCTCGACAAAGCGAAGCGGCATACCGGCTGGCTCGATCTCCGCAACAATGTCGTTTTCAACTGGAAGGATCGGGCCACCGATGGCGGTGCGGCTCGCGTGCAGTTCGTCAATAACTACTACAAGCCGGGGCCGGCGACGCAGAAGTTCTTCGCCATTCGTCCCGAGCTTGAGTGGGTGCATCTCTACGGACCGCAACAATACTTCATCGCCGGAAACGTTTTGCCGGGACACGCGGAAGCGGGCGATCCCCTCGCAGGCTTTTACCCGTGGCCGAAGACGCCGCTTGAAGATTACGTGGTCGATCACCCCTTCTTCGAACCGCATGTTCGTACGCAATCGGCCGCCGAAGCCTACGAGTCGGTGCTGGCCGACGTCGGCTGTAACCGCCCACAACCAGATCAGCATGACGCCCGGATCATTCAGGAAGTGATAACGGGCGAGTGTCGCTATCGCGGCAGCCAGACCGACTTGCCCGGCCTCCCCGATTCGCAAGCCGATGTCGGCGGCTGGGAAGACTACCCCGTCGTCCGCCGCGGCGCCGACTGGGATACCGATCAGGATGGGATGCCCGACGCGTGGGAGCAAGCCAATCAGCTCGATCCGCAGAACGCAGCCGACGGCAATCTCGATCGCGATGCGGACGGGTACACCAACTTGGAAGCATACCTGGCATCCACGGCCGGTGAGTAAGGTTCGACTTCCGCTTAGCGGCGCATTCTAGAAAGCCCAGGCAACATTCCCTTCAGAAGCGATGGAATCCATGAAACGCCTATTCTTCCTGTTCGCCGTAGCGGCGCTTCTGTGTCAGTCCGGCTTGGCGGATGAGCCGTCAACAAGGACGGTTGGCGCCGCAGTAGAGCAGGCTCACGCGACGCTCTGGAGCAAGTTCATCGTCGCCGATGGGCTGATCCACGATTACGTGGGGGAGTTGCCGACGCCTGAGGATTGTGAGTTGGGCCGCCCCAACTCGATCGGCTGGTGGAGCCCGATTGAGAACGGGCCGATGTTCACCGGCACCTATCTGGTGGCGATCTGCGAGCGGGCTCGCCGCACTGGAGCCGCCGCCGATCGCGAAGAGGCGAAGCGACTGGCCACGGGATTATTGAAGTGTGCGTCGGTCTCAGACGTTCCTGGCTTTATCGCTCGCGGCGTTGGAACCGATGGAAAGTGTCACTACCCGCTCGGCTCGCAGGATCAGACCCACCCTTGGTTTTATGGGATGGAAGCGTACGCCAACAGCGGCATTCCTACGGACGAAGAGCGTAAGGTCGTCGTCGCCAAGATGGTTGAAGTCGCCAATGCGTTGGAAGCGGCTGACTGGAAGTGCCCGTGCGATGGGGCGTTCGCGGGGGAATTTCGCGGCGACTTCAAGCTGGACCGACATCATGGGGCGGTCATGTATCTCCACATTCTGAAAGCGATGCACCAGGTCACCGGCGAACCGGTCTGGCTCGAACGCTATCACGCCGCCGCGCAAGAACGATTCGTCGATAGCGGCAAGACCCGCATCGAAGTCTGCGCCGCCGGCTATCCTTACGACCGCGAACAGATCAAGAACATCGATCGGGGCCAGCTCTGGATCTACGTCGGTTCGCAAGGAGCGCTGGCGAAACTCGCCGAGTGGGAAACGGACGAACAGGTTCAAAGTCAATACCGCGCCGCGCTCGCCATCAACGCCCAAGGCGCCCAGGCCGTGATCGGCGACTACGCAACGTTCGACAACAACGACGACAAAGTCTTCGGCCATGCTCGCTGGCGCGAAGGCTATCCCGACTGGTTCCCCCAAACGACCCAAGCCGACGCCGAAAAGATGGCCTCCAAGCGAGACCCGAAAGTCCTGGGCGAGCGTAAGTACTACGAAGTCGCCCGGATGCGAAACCCGCTGGCCGCCGCCGCAATCATCGCCCTGGCCGGATACGAAGAAGGGTACGAACCAGTCCAAGCCGCGATCCGCCATTACGACTACGCCAAACTAAACATGGCGGAGTTCTTCTTTGCGGAGGTAGCGTACTACGCGCTGCCGCCGGCGAAACCGAACAACGCGCCCCAATAGTAGCCCGAAGCGCAAGCGAGGGAAATGCGGTCGCAAACCCATCGTCCCACGCAGCCTACTTCGTGAAGGTCGGCGGCGCAACGGTTCGCGTCGGCGGCGGCTTGATCGCCGACGCCGGCAAATAGAGCGGAATCTCGTCCGGACGCATGAACGGCGCACTCCCTTTGAGCGCGTAGTCGGGATTAAACGCGAACTTTGGTTGTTCGTTGGCGACCCACTGACGCACGCTCTTGATGAACGGCGCGTCCTTCTCCACGTTCAGCCCCATCGGCCGAAAGCCGCGCCGCAGCGCAGCGACGATCCGCTCGCGATTGGCTTCCGACTTCGAGCGTTCCCACGCATCGCACAGCACCAGCATTCCTCGTCGCTTCATGGCCGGCTGGTCCGAAATGGCGATCGCCCCTTCAATCGCCTGACCCAGTCCCATCCGATCCTCCGGACAATTGACCGCCAAAACCGCAGTCAGCGCTGCGTCGTCGTCCTTCGCGATCAGGGCGAAGAGGATGTCGTTTCTGACGCCGCGATATTGATTGCGCTGAAAATCAAGGCGAAGTTCCTCGACCAGCCGATCGTCATTCCGATCTTTGCTATCAAGGTATTGCTGGACGATCTTCCATCCAGCATCCGCTTGCACGCCGTAGTCCGCTTTGGGATTGTCGGACTTGGGGAAGTTCTGCGCCGCTTCGGCCGACGACTTGGCCAGCTGAGCGAGGATGCTGGGAGCTTGATCGCTCGGGGCGGAATCAGGCTCGGCGGAGGCGAGCGGCGCCAACAGTCCGAATGCGAGCGACAGCATCGCCGCGAAGAAGGTTCGCTGGGCACTCATCGCTATACCGTTTCAGAACGAATGGATGGGGGAGTTTCTCTAGGGGCAGTCTATCGCGACGTTCACTCCGCCGTCCATTGTTTTGGCAATTTTATAGTGGTTAGCGGCTGCAACAATTTCGCCAGTTTTCCCCTACCATCCACTGCTAAACGTAAAGCGAAATCGCCTCATCCCTCTGCGTGATCTTTTGTCGTAGCGCATCGAGACTATCCGCTACGACCGCGACTTCCTCATACTCCGGTTCGCCGCCCGCTACGATCGCCAAGTCGCGCTTTCGCACGCTGAGATGGGCGTAGCCGTTTTTGACCGACAATATCAGCGGGCAATGATTGTCCCAGAATTCGACGATGGATTGTCGCCAATCGGCGTCCTCCGCCGCGACCTCCAGGGAGTCGAGTTCCCATTGGTTCCAGAGAAACGCAGAGCCGGAGTCTCCTGCGAGTTCCGCGCTCGTCATAAACCAAGAAGTTTCGTCAGGCGAAACGACCCGAATCGTACCGGCGATAAACTGCCGAATGTCGGAAGGTAGCCACGGATACCGCGCGAGAAAAAAATCGGGCAGTGGACGATCAACGGCAGTTTCCTGTACATCCCAACCGGCGTCTCTCAATCCGGCGATCGCCGCTTCGTAATTTCTACCCATTTCTTTTACCGATTTTGTTACCTTCGCGCGATAAGACTGTCGTCTCTAGGACTCAACGAACTTGCCGTCGTTCACTAGGCGCCAATGTCGTACGTCATTGCCAAGTTCAGTTATTACAAAATGTCGTTGGCGCGCGTTGTCAAAGTCATCCGCCAATCGCTCGGAGGCTTTTTCATAGGTTGCTTCGATTGCGCGTTTGAAAGAAGCCTTGCTGCCCGCCTGCGAAACGCCCTTCGGCCGGAGCACGACGGTTTGCTGAACGACGCGCTTAAACGGGTTCCTTCGATCCAGTAGCTTGAGAAAATCGAAGGCGACAGGCTCTCCTTTCCAACTCGCGAGCAGCTTGAACTCGATCGCGATTTCCGGAGCTTCATAGCCTCCAATCGCGAAGTCAAGAAATCCGCCCTGCTTTCCATTCGTCGTTGGCATGTAATGCTCTTTCACCTTTATGTATTTTCCGTATCTGATACCGGCGGATTCCTTGTAAGTGGGCCATTCGGGATGGAACGTCGCATCCATTGTCGGCGCCAGTATTAGACGCTCGGACTGCATCGCGTGCGAAAAATAGTGGTGCAAATGCCGCTCGTTTAGGTGCGTCGTTTGCCTCGGCAAATTACTCAGCATTTCGTCGATGATAGCGATGACGCTGTCCCACGTTTGTTTCATGGTCGTCCAATCTTGGCGAGATTGAGATGGAAGGCGGCGTCTAAGAGCGACATCAGCCTGAGATTATTGGGATCGAAGTAGTCGTAAGCAAGATATTGGAATGGAATTGATGACATGCCGTAATGATATTCTCTCCAAAGATCGAACGTAAATCGCTGGTATGCCCCACACTTTACGATTGAGGCATGGCGCTAGCAAGCGTGAACGCCGGAAAAGAGCATGCTCGCTAAGGTGGGAGCGGCGTTGGGCTGATACTTTACAGTCGACGCCGGTCGAGCGGCGTTAAGGGGTGGGGGCGGGGGTCGAATCCACAATCGAGGTCGCGAGGGCAAAACTACTCAGGCTTATTTTTTTTCTAATTTTGGCCGAGGCGGATCTGGAAGGCCAATGCGCGATAGGAACGCAGCGAAGCGTTGGCAAATATCTTCTCGAAACAGGTCGGAGACTTTGCAGACCCAGTCCTTACCGTTCTTCTTCTTTTTCAAATACTCAACGCTTACCGAGAAGTAGTGCTTGAAATCGATTACCGAGTCAACGATCGGGACGTCATCACCAAACTTCAAATAGTGGTATCGCGGGGTTTGGTTGTTGTGGAGGAAGTCTCCCTGGGTTTTCTTCTTGTTGACGGTCTGCATCTTCATGCCGAGCTCGCTTAGGTGCTCTCCATTGTAGAAATGCTCAATATTGTAGAGCGGCGCAACCAGGACCGAGAACAGTCGCTTGTCCTGATTCGATACCTGCCGTCTTGAGAACCGATCAGTGTAGTCTTGGGCAAGATCGCAATCTTGCGTGAGCACAATCGCAAGCGGAAAGGCAATTTTGCTAATCTTCAGGCGGCCGTTTGACTCATGGACGCTTTCGATTAGGTCAACGTCTCGAAAAATATCTCCCTGACAAATCCTCGACCCCTTGCTCCGGTTTACTCTAATCATGACAGATTTCCGCGTTGATAGTCACGCGTCTTGGTTTGCTGGTTCCGTGTTGTTCCGCTTGCGATTGTATCTCTTGTTCGGAGTTGAGCATCGCGGCATTGGTGGTTGCCACATTGGACGCGCGCGGCGCAATAACAGAGTCGCCCGGAGTGACGTATTCCGATGAGAACGGTTCAGCGTCAGCCATACACTACCTCCATCTTTTTTCGCAGTTCGTCAGTGATTACTTGCTCAAACGCCGCTTTTGTTCGGTGATGGAATAAGTCGAGGTGGGCAGGTATCTCGTTTGGCTCCAGGAGCAATGTCGAAAATACATCAATGTCGAGCACGAAGACCTTTCTCTTGATTCGTGCTGGAAAATCCGGGTTTGCCATGCCGTATTGAAATCGAAGACGCGTCTCGTCGTCGTGTTGTATTTCCAATACGTGAAATGCTCTGGAAATTAAACGCGGTTCATCAGCGAGATTAAAAATCGTAAGCAAGTCTTTGTGTAAGTACTTCTCCCACTTTGTAGGATGCGGTTCATCCAAGTCGATGTGGTCGACGTACCGGAGCCCTAAACGCTTCACTTTGGCTTCCGGGTATGCAGCAAAGATTGCGTCGGCCATTTTCAGAAAGTCGGCTCTAAGCGAACTGTACTTGTTGTACTTCTTGCAGGAAAAAACGAAGCTCTTCTCGGAGATGGCAATCTTTTGGTGGCGAGATTTGCTACTGAACTCCCACTCTCGAATTTCACTGGTTTTCTCCAGTATCTCTTGATTGAGTCCAACGCCGATTTCCTTTTGTGTGGAGATCTTCAATTCCGGAATCGGGAACTTCTTTTTAAATGTCGCCACGACGTCACGCGTTGGCCCTTCTTTTTGAAGGCCAAGCGGTTCTGCGAAGTCAATTCGAGCGATGACTTTTACCAGGTAGTCTTTTTTGTATTTGAGAACGGTCTTGGTGTTGTGCGCAGGTGTTTTGGCCATCGGGCTTAGTGTCGAGATTCTATGGGCTCAGGATTTACTAGCTCGGGTGACATTCTAGTTGTCACCCATTGGAAGGTCGAGTAATTCCAACGAGACAAGTTGGTACTCATTCAGATTGGAATTTGGCGTTTTAGTGCCGGCGAGATTCACCAACGGAAACGCCGTTTCTGATAACGACGCTCGGTGCCGCCCATGACCGGAGGAATCCGGTAAATGGACCAGAGGCGTTTTGTGCACTGAATGCCGGGGTTTGGCAAAGTGTCTCTGTATCTAATTTGGAAAACTTCTCGTATCCAATTCAACAAAAAAAGGCGACACACGCGTTTTGCATGTGTCGCCATAAGTGGTTGATTCTAAACGAGTTAGAAGTGAGGTTGCTGGGGCTCGAACCCAGGACCTACGGATTAAAAGTCCGTTGCTCTACCGACTGAGCTACAACCTCGGGCGGGAAACATGCCAGTTTTTGCGATATTCGGTGGACCGTCAAGGGGGCGGGCTGCTCCACTGGGCTATCCAATGGAGAAATTACGGGAATGCCGGGTTCGCACTGGGGACGAATTCCGGAAAAAGGGGTTTTTGCCCTCCGGTGTTGGGGGGCTTTACCCGCTGCAGATGATGACATGGCTCTCGGAGAAGACATGCTCATCCGGCGAAGACGCCGCAAGAGCATGGCACCAGTCACCAGGGGCTCGTTTTACGTCAGGATGTCGTGGATGACGTGGCCGTGGACGTCGGTCAGGCGCATGTCGCGGCCGCTGAAGCGGAAGGTCAGGCGTTCGTGATCGACGCCCAACAGATGGAGCATCGTCGCGTGCAGGTCGTGGATCATCAGGCGGTTCTCAACCGTCTTGTAGCCGAACTCGTCTGACTTGCCGTAGCGGACGCCTCCTTTGACGCCGCCGCCGGCCATCCAGATGGTGAATGCGAATGGGTTGTGATCGCGGCCGTTGGCGCCTTGGGCGAATGGAGTCCGGCCGAACTCGCCGGCGAAGACGACCAGCGTCGAATCGAGCAGGCCCCGCTGCTGCAGATCTTGCAGCAGCCCGGCGATCGGTTTGTCGACCGTCTTCGAGTTCTTCTCGTGCCCATCCTTGAGGTTGCTATGTTGATCCCAGCGATCGCCGTTGCCGCCCGGGCAAGTCAGCTCGACGAAGCGAACGCCGCGTTCGATCAGGCGACGCGCGGTCAAGCATTGCCGCCCGTAGACCTGCGTGTTTTTGAACTCGTCGTTGATGCCGTACATTTCGAACGTCGCCGGCGTCTCGTCGCGGATGTCCATCAGCTCCGGCACCGCGGTTTGCATACGGTAGGCGAGCTCGTAGTTGCGGATCGCCGACTCCAGCTGATCGTCGCCGCCGGCGCTCGCCTGCGATGCACGATCGATTCGCTCGATCAGCCCGAGCTTGCTCTTTTGCAACTCGGCGGTTCGATCGGCAGGGCGAATGTTGGCGACCGGCGGATTGCCCGGATTGAAGATCGAGCCTTGATAGGCGGCGGGCAAAAAGCCGCTGTTGAAATTGTCGATGCCGCCCGGCGGAATCAGCCCGGCGTTGAGGACGACGAAGCCGGGGAGGTCCTGGTTTTCGCTGCCGAGACCGTACGTGGTCCAGGCGCCCATGCTGGGGCGACCTTGCAGACCGCTGCCGGTATGGAGGAAGTAGTTGGCGCTGGTGTGCTCCGGAAACTCGGAGGTCATCGAGTGGATCATCGCCAGCTTGTCGGCCTGCGTGCCGAGATGCGGAAAGAGATCGCTGATCGGCAGCCCGCTCTCGCCGTACTGATTGAACTTCCAGAGACTGGCCAGCGTGGCGCCGTTGTTGTTGAACTGCGTCGGCTCGGTCTTGGTCGGAAACGGCTTGCCGTCGTACTTGGCCAGCTCCGGCTTCGGATCGAAGGTGTCGACCTGCGAAGGCCCGCCGTCCATGTAGAGGAAGATGACGTTCTTCGCTTTGGCGGTGTGATGCGGGGCCGACGAATGGTCAGAACCGGCGAACGCCTTGTCGCCGAGCAGCGCATGGAGCGCGACCGACGCGAACCCGCACGAGGCTGATTTCAGCAAGGCGCGACGCGTGAGCGGCTGCGAACGAAATCGATGGCAATGCGACATAACGGCTCTGACTAGCGGAGGTAAATGAAGTCTTTGACGTTGAACAAGGCGTGGGCGACGTCGCCCCAGATCTCGGGATGGGCGCTGGCCGCTTCCGGCGAAAGCTGCATTTGCTCGGCTCGCTCGGCGAAGTAAGCGGAAACGGCCGCCGCTTCGGCGTCGAACGGCGGACGACCAAGCGCGGTTACAAACATCGCTTCAATCCGTTTTTCACGCGACTCCTCTTGATGTGCGACGGCAGAATCCCAGTGAGGCGCCTCTTGCCGTGCGACAGCAGCGCCCCAGCGCTGCGCTTCGGCGTAGATCATGGGATCGTTCAGCAGGATCAACGCCTGGGCAGGGACGTTCGATTGGTTCCGTTTGCCGACGGTCGAAGCCGGTTGCGGCACGTCGAAGGCGAGCATCGTCGGCGAGAGGAAGTTGCGGCGGATCGAGAGGTAAACGGAGCGGCGGCCATTGCCGTCGATCGGACCGCTGGCCGGACGACCGCGACCTTGCATGAACTCGGTCAGGTAGGTCGGCACGCTATGTCCGTACATTTGCCGATCAAGCCGCCCGCTGATGGCGAGGACTTCGTCCCGGATCGCTTCGCCGGTCAAGCGACGAATCCGCATCCGGTGGAGGAGCTTGTTGTCAGGATCGAGCGTTTCCTCGGGACCGCCCGGCTCGCTCGACATGGCGTAGGTTTGCGTCAGCACGATGCGGCGGATCATCCGCTTCATCGACCAGCCGTCGGCGATGAACTCGTTCGACAAGTAATCGAGCAGCTCCGGATGCGTCGGCTCTTCGCCGAGCACGCCAAAGTTATCGACCGAAGCGACGATGCCGCGACCTGTAAGATGATGCCAGAGGCGATTGACGATCACCCGCGACGCGAACGGATTGTCGGGCGACATCATCTGTTGGGCCATTTGCAACCGACCGCTGCCGAGGGCGTCAAACTCGTGACTGCCGCCGAGTGCGACCGGGAGGCCACGTTGGGCTTCGTCGCCCAAATTGCGGGTGGCGCCGCGGATCATGACTCGTTCGTTCTCGCCCGATCCGTCCCACATCGCCGGCGCCATCCGCGAGCGGAAGCGAATCTGGCTGACCAGTTCGGTCTGTTTCGCTTGATGATCGGCGGCAAGTTGTCGGAGTTTCACATCGAGGTCGCGATCATGATCGAAAGCGAGAGCGCGGTTTTTCACGACCCAATCGGCCAGCGGCGCTGCGGCGGTTTGCTGGGCGTTGCCGATCGCGTCGAGCAGCGAAGCGGCGAACGCTGCGGAGAGCGCTTCGTCGGTCAGCGGTTGGCCGGCCAGTTTCGCCGCGACGAACGAACCGGTGGATGGCGCCGCGTAGGTCGGCGTCACGGCGCCTTCGGCGACTTGCAGCACTTCGAGCGGCTGATCGTCCTTGGGAGTAAACTCCAGGTGAATTCGATGTCCTTGATAGTCGCGAAGATCCTGCGTGATCCAGCGCGGGCCTTCTTTCGGATCGATGTTGAACGAATGGAGCGACGCGCCATGCAGCGGACCGTTGATCATGCGATGCGAATCAATCACGGCGAAGACGAGGCCGCTGCCGCGAACCAGGTAATAGACGCGGCCATCGGTCAGCTCGAACGTTGGGGTGCGGAAGGTGCGTCCCCCTTGATCCCAGCCGGAGAGTCTCCCTTGGTCAGGCTGCACCCCATCGCCGCGAGCCAGCTGGTTCCAGCGAGCGTCCCGAACGGCGGCGCCGGCGGTGCGAACTCCCTGCGGCAGCCCTTCGGCCGAAAGTTCCAACTGGCCGATTCGCTGCGGCCCTGTGCCAAAGGCGTAGCCATTGGCGCGCCACTGCGTTTCGGTCGCGGTGGCGAAGTCGATCACCTGCTGCATGTCAGCGGCCGATTGCGCGGCCGGCGTGGTCAACGAGCCGACGAGTTCGGCTCGCTGGTCTTCAGCAGCGCTGGCGAGTTTGCCAAACGGATGGAGGGGGTGCTGTGGATTGTCCGCTGCTTGTTGCAATTCGCGGACGAGCGGCGAAAGCTGTTCGACGCGAACCCCATGCTCTTCGGCGATTTTGGCGCGGTCGGCGTCTTTGGTTTTCAGCACGGCGATTGCGGCGGCGAAGAGGGATTTCCAGTTCGATTGGCGAGCGGCGGCCGCTTCACGGAGGAGCGAGTTTTGCCCGCTTTGCGTATGCCGATCGAGGTCGGTCAGTTTGGCGGCGACCTGGCCGTTCTGCTCCATCGTCTCGAAGCGGACCTGGCGATACTCCGAGCTTTGCAGGAAGCCGAACTGACGGTAGTAGTCGGCCTGAGAGATCGCGTCGAACTTGTGGTCATGGCAGCGAGCGCAAGCGATCGTCAGGGCCATGAACGATTTGCCCATCACGTCGACCATATTGTCAAAGCGATCGGCTTCGTCCTTGCGGATGTCGACCGGCGAGTGAACCCATTCGCCGAGATGCCAGAAGCCGGTCCCCAGGATCGACTCGTTGTACTGTTCGTCCGGATGGAGACGCGGTTGCTCCAGGAGGTCGCCGGCCAGATGTTCGATCACGAACTGGTCGTACGGCAGGTCAAGATTGAGCGCGCGGATGACGTAGTCGCGGTACTCGTGAACGTTGGGGATGTCATAGTCGAACTCATGCCCGCGCGATTCGCCGTAGCGCATCAAGTCGAGCCAATGGCGGGCCCACTTCTCGCCATACTGCGGCGAAGCGAGGAGACGATCGACAACCACCTCTTTCGCTTGCGGCGTTTCGTCGGCGAGGAACGCGTCGATCTCGGCCGGCGTCGGCGGCAAGCCGATCAGGTCGAAGTAGACGCGGCGGAGCCAGGTTCGCTTGTCGGCGACGCTATTCGGCTGGAATTTGTTTTGTTCGAGCTTCGCCAGGATGAAGCGATCGATGTCGTCCCGCGGCCAATCGGCGTGCGTCACTTTCGGCGGCAGCGGATGCGAGAGCGGCTGCCAGGCCCAGTGCTCCGACTTGCGAGCGTCAATGTCGAACGCCTTTTTGACGAACTCAGGCGCGGCCTCTTCTTTCGGCCAGGGGGCGCCCATTTTGACCCAGCGGGTGAGGACGGCGATCTCGGCGTCGGGCATCTTGGTCTTGGGGGGCATCTCGTAGAGCTCGCCCCAGTTGATCGCGTCGATCAAGAGGCTCTTCTCGGGATTGCCGGCTTCGATCGCGGCGCCGGTATCGCCGCCGGCCAGGATGGCGGCGCGGGAGTCGAGACGGAGACTGCCGGCCGCTTCTTCAGCGTCGGCGCTATGGCATTCGTAGCAGTGACGGACCAGGAGCGGACGGACTTCTTTTTCAAAGAACTCCACGTCAGCTTCGGGGAAGTCAGGCGCCGGCTCGGCGGCCGTGCCAGGCGTCGCCCCAAGTGCGGCGAGCGAAATCAACAACGAAGCGGCGATGCAGCGCGACATGCGGCGACTCGTCAGGCGGGAGGAAGGCGAAAAGGGCCGAGGTGGGAATCGAGCGGAAGGCCGCCGATTTCCCCTCATCGTAGCCGCCTAAGGAGGGCGGGTCAAAGTAGAAAGGGGATACGGCAGTCATTAACTGCAAGTTCAGACGTCGTCGTCCTCAGTCTCTTTGTGAGGCTTGCCGCTGGGGCCGGTCAGTTCTTCCAGCACGTCGGCAAAAACGCTGTAAGGCCCTTCGCTGTAAAGGACGAAGCGAATCAGCCGCGGCTGCGTGTGAAACTTGAACCATAGGATCGACGTCTTCAGCGCAATCTCGGCCGCCAGATCGAGCGGATATCCATAAGCCCCACAACTGAGGGCCGGCAGAGCGATGCTCGTGGCGTCATGCGTTGCGGCCAGCTCGAAGCAGCGCTTGTAGGCCGATTCCAGTTCCTTCTCTTCATGGGCGTGGCCCCCTTGCCAGATTGGCCCAACGGCGTGAATCACATACCTAGCCGAAAGGTTTCCAGCCGAACTAATTACTGCGCTGCCAGTGGGGCAGCCGTGGGGATAGCGATGCCGCGTCTCTTCCATGATCGAAGGCCCCCCGGCTGCGTGGATGGCCCCATCAACGCCCCCTCCGCCAGCCAGCCGACTGTTGGCCGCGTTGACGAGGATGTCGACGTTTTGTTCGGTAATGTCGCCAATAGTTAGCTCAATACGCTGGTTTCCCCATCTTCTCTCCATTAAACTTCTCCCTGCGCCAGTCGGTTTGATTACGCCAATTTTAAGACTTAATTGGGTCGAAGCGAAATTTCTGCCGATGAGAGAGATGACCCAATCTAGATTCGCCCGTAAGCAGATGAGAACCGCCGATATGCGACAATGCCTGACCCTTGTGGGCCTGACCATTCTGGCAGTTGCGACGCTTGCTAGCGCCTGCGCCGCTCGCGATATCTACGTCGATAATCTGCGCGGCGACGATCATCACGCGGGACGCTCTCCGGAACTGGGCGAAAACTCCGACGGGCCATGTCGCTCGATCTGCAAAGCGCTGCGGATTGCGTGCATGGGGGACCGGATCGTCCTGAAGAATAACGGCATCCCTTATCGCGAGTCGATTACCTTCCAGTCGGAACGCCACAGCGGCTTCTATCCCGGCAGTCCTTTCATTCTGGAAGGGAACGGCGCGACGCTGGACGGTTCGGCGCTGGTGCCGATCGACGCGTGGGAAGTGGCCGGGCCCGATCTCTATCGCTTCAGCCCCTGGCGAAAAGCGTACAACATCCTGTTCCTCGACAACAAGCCGCTCGAAAAAGCGGATGTGCAGAGCGACGCCGATCTCGCCAAGATGCAGCCGATGCAATGGGCGCTGCACGAAGGGTACATCTACTTCAAGTCGGAAAAGGACCTTGGTCTCGGCGGGTATCGCTTGACCTACACCGGGCTGACGGTCGGCATCACCTTGTATGACGTGCGGTTCGTCGAAATCCGCGGTCTGACCGTGCAAGGCTTTCAGCTCGACGGCATCAACGCCCATGACAATGCGTTTGAAATTGATCTGAACGGGATCACCGCTCGCGGCAACGGACGGAGCGGCATCTCGGTCGGCGGCGCTTCGCGGGTTACCATTCGCGACGCGCTGGTCGGCAACAACGGCGTCGCCCAGGTCCGTACCGAAGGCTTCTGCCGCGTGGTGATTTCAGGAAGCGATTTGCTCGATAACACCGCCCCTGCGATTGATCGCGTCGGGGGAACGGTGATCGTTGACGGTCAACTCTATGAGCCTCTTCCACCGGCGGTGCAACAAGCGTCGGCCGAAATGCCGAGCGACGAAGAGCCCACCTACTCCGATTGGGCGCAAGTCAACTATTTGCAGCAGACGCTGCTGCACCTTGACGTGATTACTCGCTAACGGCCGAGCATTCGGTCGGGATGTCGACGTACGCTTCCTCTTTGTGCGGGTGCTCCTGCTCTTCTTCCGCTTCGTGCATTAGCACTCCGACTTCCTTGCGGTAGATCCAGTAGTAAACGACGCCGACCAGAGCCATCAAGATCGTGATCACGCGATAGCCAAGGGCCACGATCGTTCCCATTCCGTCCGTCGCCGGCGGAGTCGGCACATGCTGGTAGAGATAGTTCATCGCTAGTTCAAACGTTCCCATCCCGCCGGGAGCGATCGGCAGCGCCGCGAAGAGCATCGAAAGCGGCACAATCACCAGATGTTCCAGCAAGCTGGGGGCGTCGGCGAACAGGCCTTTGGCGATGCAGAAGAGCGAGAGTGCGAACAGGCAGTGAATCGACAAGCTGATCACGGCGATCGTGGTTAGCACCATCGGTTGGCGGCGATAGAGCCGGATCGCGTCGATCACGTTGCCGATTTTCGGGCCGACTTTCGGGAGGCTGCGGAGAAACTCGGAGACGCTTCCCCGCGTGAAGCCGGGCAGCAGAATCATGCCGACTCCCAGACCGCCGACGATCGTCAGGCCGTAAATGATGTTCAGGGCGGTCAGCATCGCGGTGTCGGCCGACGAGCGATCGATCGCCAGCGTCGCCAGCGAAGTGACGACCAGCAGCGCGTAAAGGCCGATCATTCGGTCGACGACGACGGTCGCAAAGGCGGCGGCGCGGCTTTGGGGATACTCGCGGGCGATGAAGATCGCCTTGAACAGGTCCCCCCCGACGCTGCCGGCGCCGACGAAGTTAAACAGAAAGCCCAGGAACCCGAGCCGGAGCGCATCGGTCACCCGAAATGGCATCTCGAGCGCAACCACCAGCAGTCGCCACCGAAGGAACGTGCAGACGAGCGCGGTCATCGCCAGGAAGAACGCCAGCGTCAGAAGTCCCCAGTTTTTGGGCGAATCGACGATCTGTTGCAGTTCGGCGCCGTGATGCACCACCAGATCGCGGATCAAATAGGTCAAAATTCCTGCGGGAACCGCGAACTTCAGCAGGGCGAAAAGGGTCTTCTTAAACAAAACTCAGGTCCACGTAACGAGTTAAAAAATTTCGCCGAGAGCGATTCTGCCCCGTTGGCGTCCTTGACACTGACCGGGTCGGTTGATAATTTTAGTTCTTTGTCGCTGGACTTGCTGACGACGTAAGGTAACTTCCGAAGTCGATGGCGAACAGTTCAACTGTTTCCAGCTGCAAAACAGCCGGGGGATTAGCTCAGCTGGGAGAGCGCTTGCATGGCATGCAAGAGGTCGCAGGTTCGATCCCTGTATCCTCCACTAAAAAGGTCGTTTGCGATAAGTCGCAGGCGGCCTTTTTTTATGCACTTTGCGGGAGAAGAGCGGGACTGGTAGCGGTTGTGCAGGTCATTCCAGCCGGGCCAGCGCATAAAAAAAGACTCCCTGGTCGGTGACCAAGGAGTCCGGTTATCCGCGGAACTAGCCGAGTCGCGGCGAGCTTCGGTTCGCTCGCCGGGTGCGGGCTTACAGTTCGATCTCGATATGGTTGTTGCCCCCTTCGCCGACGACCGCTTCGATCGTCTTTCCCTTGCTCGCTTCGACCGGGGCCGGCGCCGGTTTCTGGGGATCCAGCTCGGCGGCTTTCGCCGTGCCGGCCTTGGCGCCGCCGATCACTTCGACGCGATGCGTGCCGGGAACAGCGCCCGGTTTGCCGGTCGAGTAGAAGAGAGAGAAGTTGCCGCTCTCATCGGTATGGCCGTACGACGTTGCGCCATCGCCAACCGGAGAGAACTCGACGCTGGCGCCGACAAACGGAACGCCATCTTTGGTGACTGTGCCGGTCACTTTATGCAGGCCTGGCCCGGATGACGAAAAGCATCCGCCGGCCAGTAGGGTCGCGGCGATCAGCGCCGCGGTGGAAGTGCGTTGGATCATGAACTTTCCTGCGAAGGATGAATGATTCAGGAAGAACACCAGCCTGCGGCCGCAGCGCTTCGACGGCGGCGGCAGGACTATCGACGAAGACAGATTAGTACTCTTCGAGCACGTTGCCGTCGCAGCGATTGGCCAGATTCTTCAGCGTCGTCAAGTTCGTGTTTTCGGTGACGAAGTGGACCGAGCCGTCGCCATAGACGAACTGGGCGCCGCCGGGGTGAGCCGACGTGAAAATCGTGTGGTGTCCCGAGCGACCGCCGTAGGTCGGATTGTTGCCGGTACCGAGCGGATTGTTGTAGCCGGAGGTATGGGCGTAGTTGATGCCGACGCGGATGGAGGAGAGTCCTTCCCAGTTGCCGTACCACGATCCGTTGCCGTTGTGACCGCCGCCGCCGCTCCACGCGCCGCCGCGATGCAGGTATTCGCGCGAATCGTACAGCGTGACGTTGCCGGACGAATCGAGCGACTTAATCTGGTTCGACTCTTCGCCGATCGCCAGCGTGTTGCTCGTGCCGTCAGTGACGTCCTTGAACGCGACCGTTCGTGAGTTCCATTGATCGAGCGCGACGAAGATGCCGTTGTAGTCGTTCATTCCGTGATAGCCGATCCAGTGCGACGGAGGAGTAGGGCCGTTGTAGCCGCCGGCGACGCCGACGTAATCGGCGACTTGATATTCGACTTCAGCCGGGCAGCCGTCCGATTGCATCGCGCTCGACGCGGCTTGCTTTTTTCGATGTTCCATTGGGTTCGACGGGCAAACGAGCGAATCGACGTACAGCGTCGTCGTCACGCGCCAGTTGCGGTCAAAGCCAATACCGGTCCAGTCGCTGTTGACGAACGTGCATTGCTCATACGCCGCCGATTGTTCGATGAACGGCCACAGGCGAACCAACCAACTCGCCGGACGACTGCTGGTGCTGGTCGCAAAATGTCCCGGCGGAAATTGTTGATGCGTGTCGTGATAGTTGTGCAGCGCGATGCCGAGCTGCTTCAGATGATTGCTGCATTGCATCCGACGGGCCGCTTCGCGGGCTTGTTGCACAGCTGGCAAGAGCAGTGCGATCAAGACGCCGATGATCGCAATCACGACCAGCAGTTCGACCAGCGTAAAACCTTTGCGGAAATTGGTAGACTTCACAGTAGACTCTCACGGGAATGAAACAATGGAATGACGCTACGGGGAGGGCGGCGCCCAAACAAGAGGCAAGCGATTTGGCAGGCCTCATGTGCCGACGCGGAACCTGGTCGTCGGCTATTGGGCCTGCGATCATTCGCAAACAAACGTAAGGGATTGGTTAATATAAATAACGGATTCTCGTTAGAATTGGCTCTAACCTTGGGTTTATTGCGGTAATTGTCATCAAGCGGAAAGTAGCGGAACTATTTCAAAAAGCCTGTTGGCATGAAATGTCGTTGCCCACTCTTTTCGCGTGCGATAATGGCTTCTTTTTTCCCTCTTCTCCGCAGGCTCGAATTCTGCGGCGAACCGCTCCTTCAGTCGAAGTGGAATCGATGGCTGATACCTCGTTGCTGCTGATGCTGGACGAAGTCCGCACCATGACGCTCCGTCACTTGGAAGGAGTGACCGACGCCGAGTCGCGCTTCGCGCCGCCGGGACTATCCAATTCCATCCTGTGGCATGCCGGCCATATCTACGTCGTCGTCGAACGCTTGACGATGGAGCCCCTCGGCCGCGAGCCGATCGCACCCGAGGGCTGGATCGACCTGTTCGGCTGGGACAGCCGCCCCGGCGAAACGCCGCCGGAGAAGTTTCCGCCTCTTGGCGAAGTGGTCCCGCAACTACAATCGCAACATGTCCGTTTGAGCGAGATGCTCGCAGAGTTTAGCGATGCGGAACTCTCCGCACCGCTCGCGGAACGCCCCGACCGAACCGCACGCCATCTCATCCTGCATGGCTTTCAGGACGAAGCGTCGCACAAGGGAGAAATCTGGTTGTTGAAGAAGCTCTGGGCGCGCCACGGCGCATAAACACGGAATCCGATTTGTAGGTCAGGCCTTGGCCAGACGAATAGGCTCGACGACCATTTGGCGTATGGCATGACGACGAATTCCAGCAACGTTGACGCCGCGAGTAGTGAAGAGCCTCTCCCCCGCCCTTCGGTTTGGCTTGTATTGCATTCGCTGATCTCAATTGGCGCAGCGCTTTTGTTTGTTGCGATTGCGGCAGCGACGATTGTCGCTAGTTGGAATCCCTGCGATAAGATCGCCGCCGTCTTGCTCGGGACGCCATGCATCCTATTCGTATTAGCGCAATACCGAGGTACCTTTCGCCGTAATGCGACGTGCGCGCTGCAAGCTGCACTCTGTCATACGGTAATCGCATGTTTTGGAATGTTGATCGGCCCGACGTATTTCGTTCACCATTCAATGGACGTCGTATGGGTGGCAGCCGTGGGGGTCTTCTGCGTGATCGGCGTTCCGCTCAACTTTTTTTGGCGAGATCGCTTGCAACGCGCCGCCGCTCAAGGAGTCTCGCTCCGCTCGAACTATCAATTCACATTGCTAGAGCTTGTGGTCTTTACGGGAATCTTCGGCGTTACCTTGGCTGTCGCTGTGGATGCGATTCGACATTCGCACCCGCAAACCGCCGAGCATGTCGCCGCCAGCTACGCACCCTTTCGGCTGCCGCCTGGAGCAAGCGACGTTTCGTACCATTGTCGTATTCGTAGCGGTCGGTGGGTTGAGTTCACCGTTGACGAGCCGGAATTGATCGAATGGTTCGAGGCAGGCGACCTTGCCTTTCAGGACGAGTCGCTAGGTGTGAAGTTGCGAGAAAGTGGTCTCTTTTTAAGCGTTGACCGTCCAGGCGAACTTTCTGGGCCAACTTCGATCACTATTAAAAATGGCCTGCGCGCTGGTTGGTCCGAGGAAGGGAACGGATTCAAGTTGTACTATGACCGGGATACGAAGCGGGCCTACTACAACGTCTTTTTCGACTAACCGCCGCTTTCATTCCCGCAGGTATTTACCCACTTCTGCATCGCCGCCGCCGAGTCCCGCGCAAAACGCTTCTGCAATCGCCGCATATAAGGATGAGCCGCTTTCGCCAGCAAACTGTGCGGACGCGAGAAGGCGAGGATGTCGTACCAGACGGCGCCGTCGTCGTCCATTTCGACCAGGAACCGCTCTTCGCCGGACTCGGCATGTGCGGCGAGCGTTCCATAGGCGAAACCAAAGCGAGACGTATCCTCCTTAAACTCGATCGTCCGAACGATGCGGCAGGCGTTCAGCCACCAGCAGCCTCCGGCCCAAGCGACGATCGCCACCGGCGTGCCGACTTCGAGTTCGAACTCGGCTGGGATCGCGGCGACCCAGCCGAGATCAAACTGTTTCCAGCGCAAGAGCCCATCGATCGCTTGGACGAACGCCGCTTCGCCGCGGCCTAACAAGACGCGCGTGTGATCAACTTGGTAACCAGACGGCGGCGTCGCGAGAGTCGCGCCGACCGCATTGTACGTCAGATCGGATGCGGCGGCCGCTTGCAGAAAGGCTTGGATCGCGGCGTCACTTGGCTTTAGGATCGACGGCATGGCATCATAGCCCGAGGCGCGAGCCGAGGGAATGTGGATCGAAGTTGGCTAAAAGCAGAGATACCAATATTAGCTGAAGACCGCATGCCCTTGCTGGCGCGGCGGGCTAGTTTTTGGGGGCGTTCGCCTTCTTCTGAAATAGCTCTAGCCATGCCAGCGTGATCGCATTGCCGATCGTCTTTTCGCCGGTGCGATATTCCTCCGGCGTCTTGCCCCAATAGAAGCCGATCCAGCCGCTCGCTTGCGGTTTGGACTCGTCGATAAACTCGCTTAGTTGTTCCGGCGAACAGGCGAGCGGAAACATCTCTTCGATAACGACTGGTTTGCCGATCGCGGCGAAGCCGGCCAGCGTTTCGAGCGCTTCGGCTTGTTTGTCCTGCTTGGGATAGAGATGGACCGCGATGAAGTCGAGCGGGCCGGCGACCTTTGCGGGGACGAAGCCGGAGGTGAGCCCCGGTCGATCGAGACTCCAGGGAACGAGTCCGACTGTGATCAGGTGCGTCTTATCGTGCGCACGAATCGCGGCAACCAGCGTATTGATCCAGGCCAACGCCACGTCGGGACGTTCGCGATCGGCCCGATCGCGGGTGATGAACTGCACAAAGAACTTATCGCCCAGTCCTGGCCCGAGCCAATTCTCTTGCGGCTTGTTGCCGCCGGGGACGACCGGTTCGTTCATCAGGTCGTAGCAAAAGACCGCCGGGCTCGCGGCGCAGGTTTCGGCGACGGCGCTCCAAAACGCGGCCTGCGTTTTCCACCGCGTCGCCTCGTCCATTTCGTCGTACCACGCGGGGATATCTTGCTTGTGATAACAACCGAGCCCGGTCAGATCGAGATAAAGCTCTTGCTGCTCGGCTAGTTCCAGCAGCTTCGTCAGTTGCGCCAGCGCTTGCGAATTCGGCTTCTCCGCCGTTTCCATGAATCGGCCAAGTTGCAGATGAATGCGAACGACGTTGGCGCCGAGCGCTTTCATCTCGGCGAAATCTTCTTCCACCGTTTTCCACTCGTCGTTCCAGTAATCTTCCAACAGCCGGCCTTGGCCATCATGGTCGTAGTTGAATCCCCACGGGGTAAACGGCTTTCCGGAGGCTGCATAGACGAAGCCATGCCCGTCGCTGGAGATTTTGATCGGCTCCATCGCCGTCGCAAAGGCTGCGCAGCTGAGCAGCCCAACGGCGCTGGTGAGGAAGATGGCGGCAAAGCGGTTCATGGCGATTACTCCTGGGGCGAAGAGGGAAAAGCGATCGTCGTCATCTTGCCGTAACCGGCCGGCCACTTGCTGGTCACTTCGACTTCACCGACCAGGTCGGAGGCGTCGAGTTCGGCGCTATAGTCCTGCTGCAGTTTGCCGGTCTGATCGACGTAAATCTTCGCCAGGTATTTGCCTGGGGGAAGCTTTAGCGAAGCGATCTCCTTGGCGGCGGCGCTGTCGCGCGGTGCGATCAAGCTGAGCGAGTGTTGCCACAGGTTCTGCGGTCCGAAAATGAGCCGATCGGAAGTGGCGACCCGCTCGGTCGACCAACCGGAATCGGTGGCGCGATAGAGATCGACTTGCAGCAGTTGCTTGTCGTACTTGGCAGGGACGCCGGTGAGCTTCAGCCAGATTTCGGTGATGTAGGAAACTTCGTCCGACGGCTGGGGGATTTCCGCGGCAGTCGCATAGCCGCCGTGCGCCATCTGCGCGTAGTCGTCGATAAAGCGGCGAAACTGTTTGTAGGTTCGATCGCCGGCAACTGCCTTTTGTCCCCCGCCATGTTCAACTTGCAGCGTCGGCTTTTGCAGCAGCAAGCTCTTTTCCGGCTCGGTGGCGTTGATCAGGTCGGCGTTCAGCATGCGATCGAGCGTCGCCTGAGGATCGTTGAGGACGATCCACGAGACTTGTTCGCCATGCTCGGCGACTTGCTTTTGATTTCGATCGGGCGAATGGCACGCGGCGCAGCGTCCCACTTCGTGCCAGATGTTGTCGACGAACGAGGCCAGAACCTGATCGCGGCGCGCATGGCGAATCGACTCGATCGGCGCCTGCGGTCCAATCGGCTGACCATCGGCCGCCACGTTCAATAGATCAGGCTGCGCGACCGCGGCAATGATCCACTCGCGAAACGCGGCATATTCCTGCTCGCGCACCTTCTGGTTGATCAGCGGCGAACCTGGCGGAGTGCGCTGGATGAACTTCAAGATCTTCGATTCATCCGGACGCTTCGCGTCGATCAATCCGGCGGCGACCAAATTGGCGAACGTCGCTTCCTGACTCGGCAGGATGTAATCCTGCAGGTGGACTCCGCTCAGATGGCACTCGGTGCAGCTCGAAGGATTCTTCGATTGAAAGATCGGCAAGATCCGCTGCACGAAGATTTGCTGAGCCGTTTGGGGATCCGCGGCCGTTGTTGCCGCGGCGCCGCTTGTGGTTGAAATCATCGGCGCGACCGGCGCCGTTGCCGTCGGAGTCGTTACCGGAGCCGATTCATGACTACAGGCCGTCAATCCAGAGCAGACCAGCAGCGAGAGGAGCAAACGTGACATCTGGGGGCGTTCCGGCAAAGCAGGGGAGGAGCAGAACAGCTTCGATTGTGGCGTGCGGAGGGAGGAGAAAGCAAGCTTTCGCCGCAAAGTCGGCCGGGTACCGGCAATTACCGGACTCGGCATTCGATTTGCGGTTCCTTCTGATGCGTCGTGATCTCCCCATTTACGACGAGTTTGGGCGAAGATCACGGTCGCGCGGTAACCAGAGTGCGTCAGAAGCGTTCAAGGAGACTCATCATGAACCATTGCATTAAGATCAACGATGAAGTGACGGTCGGTCCGCAACCGAACGAAGCGGAGATTGAAGAGCTGAAATGTCAAGGTTTCCGGACCATTGTCAACTTCCGCGAAGATGGGGAAGACAATCAGCCGAGCGCGCTGCTGAACGAAAAAGGGTGGGTGGTCGCCGCGGAGATGGAGTACCTGCACTTGCCGGTCTCGCCTCAAGGGATGTCTCCCCAAGCGGTCGACGAGTTTCGGGAGAAGTACCCCTATCTGCCGAAGCCGATCTACGCTCATTGCGCCAGCGGAAAACGGGCCGGTGCGATGGTGATGATGCGCCAGGCGTGCCAGCACGGGATGTCAGGAGATGAGACGTTGGAACAAGCCAAGCGAATGGGTTTCCAATGCGATAAGCCGAAGCTGATGGAGTTCGTCAAGAACTACGTCGACCGCCATTCGCATGTTGGCGAAACGTAACGGATTTTAACGTCCGACATGAGATTTGACGTTTGCCGGCGCAGCGGCGGGTGTATGATGAATTGCACCACTTCATGCGTTTTTTGGGAGATCGTCATGAACGATTCTGCTCCCGCGGGCGAAGCTCTAAGCGAAGGAAACGCACCTCCCGCCGCTCCGTCGACCGCTGTCGGCCGCTGGCTGAGAACGATTTCCGCCGTCGCCGTTTTGGCGATCGTGATGATCTGCGTCCTTTATTTCATTGGCAGTCGCCCGATCCACTACAGCGCCGAAGTGAAGATCCTGGCGCCGCCGGAAAAAATCTTTCCCTACCTCACCGAGCCTGACTTGCTGGTGAAGTGGATGACCGATGTTGTCGAAGTCCGGCCTATTTCTGGCGAAGATCATCAGGTGGGAGCGACCGCCGCTGTTGTCGTTGAAGCCAACGGCGACCGGTTTGAAATGGAAAGCGAATTGCTGAAGGAAGTCCCCAATCAAGAGTTGGAGGTACAGCTGACCAGCGATATGTTTGTGATTGTCAGCGACTATCAGCTTAAGCCGAACGGGCGCGAAACGACTGTCTCTCTTGACATGGTTGCGAACTACAAAGGAATCGCTTGCGTCATGGCGCCGTTGATGGGGAGCTCGATTCAAGAGAAGCTGGAGGCTGACTTTAATCTGCTGCGGGAGGAGGTTCAATCGGGCTCGATCAGCGAATGATCGCCGCTTCGCCTTGTCGTAACGAGGCGGCTCAATTACTCTTGCATCCAACGCAGGCTCCTCGTCGCTTGCGATCGATCGCAGGAGATTCCGCTACATGCCATTTCGTTGGGACTATCGGCAGCACGTCTCGCTCGCGTGGTTCGTGCTGAAATGGCTGGTGATCTGTCTGCCGGTGGGGATCGTCGTCGGATCGGCGGTCGCTCTCTTTCTCTGGTCGCTCAATGTGGTGACCCTGACCCAGTGGGATAACCCCTGGCTCCTCTATTTGCTGCCGTTGGCCGGGATCGCCTCGGGGCTGATGTACCACTACCTCGGCCGCGAAGCGGAAGGGGGAAACAACCTGATCATGGAGCAAATCCATGAGCCTGGAGGCGGCGTGCCGCTGCGGATGGCGCCGCTGGTCTTGATCGGGACATTGATCACTCATCTCTTCGGCGGATCGGCCGGTCGTGAAGGGACCGCGGTGCAGATGGGGGGGAGTCTCGCCGGTGGCATTGGACGACTCCTTAAACTGACGCCTGACGAAATGCGGATCTTGCTCTCGGCCGGCGTCGCGGCTGGTTTTGGCGCCGTCTTCGGTACGCCGCTGACCGGCGCGATCTTCGCCGTCGAAGTGATCGCGATTGGCCGGATGAGTTACAAGGCGATCATTCCCTGTCTGATGGCCAGCGTGATTGGCGACCAGGTCAACACCGCGTGGGGAATCGGGCACACGCATTATCACATCGCCTTCTCGACCGAGATCACCAGCAGTCTCTCCGCCGTTTCGCTTGACTGGGGGCTGACCGGCAAAGTGGCGATCGCGGCGATCTTCTTCGGCCTGGCGAGCGTACTGTTCGCCGAGCTGACGCACGGCATTAGCTGGACGGCGAAACGATTCATCCCGGTACCCTGGATGCGCCCCGCGATCGGCGGCTGCGTGGTGATCGCACTTGTCTGGCTGGTCGGAACGCGCGACTACCTCGGGCTTGGCGTTTCGTCGCATCCACCGGATGCGAATCGAATCTGCATCGAGTCCTGCTTTCACGTCGGCGGCGCCCATTGGCTTAGCTGGTGGTGGAAACTCCTCTTTACCGCGGTCACGGTTGGCAGCGGATTCAAAGGGGGCGAAGTGACGCCGTTGTTCTTTGTCGGCGCAGCGCTAGGAAGCGTCCTCGGCGTCGCTCTTGGCGCCCCGGTCGATCTAATGGCGGGTCTCGGCTTCGTCGCCGTCTTCGCCGGAGCGACCAACACGCCGCTCGCCTGCACGATTATGGCGATCGAACTTTTTGGGCCCGGTCATGGCGAACTGCTTAGCAGCGGCTTCGTCGTCTACGCGGCGGTCGCGTGTTTCCTGTCGTACTTCCTGAGCGGCAATTCAAGCATCTACCACGCCCAGAAGCGGGACGAAGAAGAGCCGCAACGCGAAGTCGAACAGCTGCCGGAAACGGATTAGGTCCGAACACTAGCCCGCAGCGCAAGCGAGGGAATGTGCGCTGTAAAAAAAGAAGCGGCCGCAAATCATCGTGCGGCCGCATGAGAATGGTCTGTTTACTTATCGCGCTACCCGCATTCCCTCGCTTGCGCTGCGGGCTAGTGGAAGAGACGCATCGCAAGTCGTGCCTGCGCTACTTCTTCCCACCCAACGGTTTGCTGATCAGCATTTTCAGCTTCGATTTCTCATCCACCAGCTTCCCGGCGGCGATGTCCGCTTCGGTGAAGCGGGCCATCAGGATCTCACCGTCGGTGGCGCGGTTGCGATCGTAGGAGATGTAGATCGTACCGTCTGGCGCCTGAACTCCGTCGGGGTAGCTGACTCCCTTTCGTTCGTCGAGGACGAGCCCGCCGGTCCAAGTCTTTCCTTCGTCGTCCGAGAGCCAGGCCGACAGTTGCACGCGGCCTTCGTGGGCGTCCGCTTTATCGCCATGCTTGATCAACAAGATCTTGCCGCTGGCCAAACGGCGAAAATGAAAACGCGCGTTCGGTTGGCGAATGCCGGTCGGTTCGGTCGGCGTCGCCCAGGTCTTGCCCCCGTCGGTCGACGTCGTCTGTACGATTCCTTTGGCGGTGCGTGCGAGCATCCAGAGCGAACCATCTTTTCGCTCCACGATCATATGTTCTTGCCAATCCGGATTGGGGAGGGTCACGGCGCCACGGCGCTCCCATGTTTCCCCTTTGTCCTTCGAGACGAAAACGTTAGCGCCGCGGAGCGGATCAAGCTCGGTAAAGCAGCCTTTGAACGGGCCGAACCCGCCGCGCTGATCGAGCGAGATCGGCAGCATCCATTCGCCAGTCGACAGGACGGTCGGCTTGTTGAGCGTCACACCGTGCCAGATGCGGCGCGGCTTCGACCAGACCGGCTGGTCCGAGTCAGGGTTGTCGCAGATCGTGGCCCAGACCCCTGCTCTGCCGTCGAACATATCGATCGACTGATCGAAGATCAGCCACAGTCGCCCCAGCGGATCGGTCCAGAGATTGCCAACCAAAATGCTTCGGTCGCGGGGCAAGTTCGGCGAGTGCGAATCGACAACCAATCGCGGCGGCGACCAGGTTTCGCCATCGTCGTCGCTGCTGGCCAGTACGAAGAACGCCTTCGGACTATCGCCCCCGGCGACCCAGCAAGCCCAGAGCCGACCGCCCGGCGTCCGCGACATGCCGATCGTCATCCCGTAGTCGAGCTTATCGAGCCCATACTCGGGCAACGGCTTCGTATTGAGCGTCGGCGGAATGAGGGCGAGATCGGCGATCTTCTCCATCACTTCGATTTCGAAGGCTCGCGTTTCTGCGGGGGTGAGGTTGGCGAAGTCTTTTTCCTGGGCGAGCGCGAAGGAAGAAAATGGAATGAGCGCGCAGAGCAATAGATGGCGGAACCGCATGGGGGATCTCTTGTGGCGTGAGTGTCGGGGCAATCGGATCACTCGGATTATAGTATTCGCAACATGCAATAGCGAACTTTTCGAAGATGACGCCCGCGATTAAGGCGCCTTGATTTGCGTTACGCTACTGACGCTTGCCCATGTCGGTAGATGGGGGGCTGGGTTTATCGGCGGTTTTCTGGAATTCTCGCATTTCTTCAAAGCTTAGTGAAACAGCCGCGTCAATCTCGGCGCGATGTTGCGCCAAGATCTCTTCGTGCACGTGCTTTGACAAACGGAGTATTCCACTGGGGAAGTAGTTGTTGCAATAGACGTGTTTATACTTTTCCCCACACTGCAACGACGCCGCCATTTGAGTCCCATCGTGAACATCGGCATGGTATTCGGCGTCGAGATTGCCGAAATCGATTTGGCGCAGCTCCTCGCAAAGTTGATCGACTTCTTTTCGCGATAGCTGAAGAGTCGCAAGTTTCCAGACCGGAAGTTGCGACGTACGATCGCGAAATACATATCTCGCATTGCCATTGCCAGACGCTAACAGTTGGTCATAGCCATGCCAGCCGGAGCCGAAGCTGAAGCGAAAATGGAAATCATCGTCTGGTTGGATCACCTGGCTCGGGAAATAATCGCCCCCTTTTACCCTCTTGGACAAAGCGTGCGAATTCTCGCGGCGTTCGTTCCAGCGTGGCAAATTCTCCAGCGCGATGCATACGAATAGAGCGCAAATCGAGAGAAGTACCGCAATCTTTGTCGCTACGAGCCGTGGGCCTTTCACGCGTCCTTCTCCGGGAAGAATAAGCGAGAACGCCCGAAGTCGAGCGATTGGGCGACGTCCTCAGTAATCAACCTTACGCAATGGAACGACGCCGGGAAATCACCCCAACTCCGCATGCCCAATCAGCGTGTACTTCGGCCCACGTCGTTCCAGCTGGCTGGCGTAGATCCCGGCCTCCATCGCCGGGCTGACGCCGGCTTCGTAGTCGGCGTGTTCTTTCAGCAGCTCGGTTAGATTCTTTAGCTGCGGCGTTGGGCGTTTAATGCGGCCCAGCGAGAGGTGCGGGTGAAACTTGCGGGCCGTTTCGGGGTAGCCGATCTCGGCCAACTCTTCGGCGATGGCGCTTTGCATTGCGCAGAATTCGTCAGCGCCATGCGTCATGCCGAGCCATAAGGTGCGGGGGCGTTCAATATCGGGGAACGCCCCGGCGCCGGCGATCGTGAAGTCGAACGACGGGACCTTCTCGGCTCCCCGCATCGCCGCGCGACTAATTTCGACCGTCTCTTCCGGCGTGACGTCGCCGAGGAAGCTGAGGGTGATGTGCATGTTATGCGTTTCGACCCACTTCACATCGGCTTCGCTCGCGGCCAGCAAGTTAATCAAGTTCTGGGCGCGGCGTTTCACTTCGTCGGTGACGGCCATCGCAATAAAGCAGCGCGTGACGTTCATAGCGGGGTTCTCGGCTGCTCCAGATCCGCTTCCGTGAAGGAAGCGGACCATGAGACGCAGTTGGCGCTTGTCAGCTTCGTTAGAAGCTGAGCATCTGACGATACTCGGCGAACCGGGCGTCGACGTCGGCCCGTTCGATCTTCTTCATCTTTTCGAGGCTGAAGTCCTCGACGTTGAAGCTGGCGACGACCGTGCCGTACGCCATCGCTTCTTTCAGGGAGGCCGGCGAGAAGTCGTTCTTCTCGGCCAGGTAGCCCATCATGCCGCCGGCGAAGCTGTCGCCGGCGCCGGTCGGATCGACGACCGTTTCGGTCGGGAAGGCGGGCATCACGTAGGTTTCGTGCTCCGAGAAGAACATGGCGCCATGTTCTCCCTTTTTCAGCACGACGAACTTCGGCCCCATCTCCAGCACTTTGCGGCCGGCGCGAACCAGGTTCTCATCTTCGGTCAGCTTCTTCGCTTCGCTGTCGTTCAGCACCAGGCCGTCGACCTTCTTCAGCATCGCTTCCAGGTCGTCGCGAGCGATCTCGATCCAGAGGTCCATCGTGTCGGCGACGACCAGCTTCGGACCGGTCATCTGCTCCAGCACTTTCATCTGGGTCGACGGAGCGCCGTTGGCCAGGAACAAGAAGGGACTGCGGCGGTAATCGTCGGGCAAGGTCGGGCTGAAGTTTTCCAGCACGTTCAGATGAACTTCCAGCGTGTCGCGGTCGTTCATGTTCGACTGGTACTTGCCGGTCCAGCGGAAGGTCTCGCCCCCTTCGACGATTTCCAGTCCAGCCGTGTCGACGTTACGGGCCTTCAGCAGATCGGTATGAGCGCTCGGCCAATCTTCGCCAACCACGCCGACCAGTTTGACGCCGGTGAAATAGCTGGCCGCATACGAGAAGTAAACGGCCGAACCGCCGAGGACGTCTTCACGGACTTCGGTGGGGGTATGAACGCTATCCAGGGCGATAGAACCGACGACGAGTAGTGGCATAACGATGGTTTCCAAAGAGAGGGACTGACGACGCCAATCGCGCCCGCTTTGACCACAGACGCCCAGCAAAAGGGCTGATTATAAGGAAAACGGGGGCGATTCGTCGACCGGGGCGAATGGCCTCCATCGGTCATCTAGGCCCCAGGTACCAGTTCCCAGCGGAGGGTCGTAATCCGCCCTTGCTCGGCTTGCAGCTCTTCGTCGCCGCCGTACGGCCGGAGCGGGATTTCTCGGGCCATGATCGACAGGTCGATCTCGTTCACCTTCCAGGGCCAAGGCGATATCGTAAACCGCCCTCCCCCTTCGGGCACGATCTGTAGCGAGATATGGTCCGGGGTATCCATTTTGTGCGGCTCCGTCCGATCGGCCATGCAGAACCAGAGACTGATCCAGTCGAAGAACCGTAATTCTTCTAAGGCTCGCTCGGCGCGATCTTTGGTGCGGTCGCGATCGCTCACCATCCACTGAGCGAGCCAGAACTCGCACTTCTTTTCGTAGTGGTGAAGAAAAGCCTGGCCGCCAGGGGTCTTGGCCGAATGGCTTTCGGCCCGGAGGATCGAGAAGTGTCGCGCGACGACGTATTGCGCGAGCGGTCCCCACGGCGCCACGGCGTCGATCGAATGTCGCCAGATCGACTCGGCCTCGGTGTGCGGCATGTCGAGAAACGACATTGGTCGCCCCGCCAGACGATCGACGCGCGGCAATGGATCCCACTGGTCCCAGCCGTCGTCATGATGATAGATCGCCGGCAGCGTGTTGAAGCGGCAAGGGAGATCGATAAATGGCTCGGCGCCCCATGCTTCCGCAAGACGCCCCGAAACGTGCGCATGGGCCGTTTGAAAAATGAGCTGATAAACCGGCTCACCGAATTTGTTTACCGCGTCGCGTACGATCATGGGGCGTCTCCATAGTTAATTCTACGCGATCGGCGGGCGGAAGTTGCTGTGAAAATTGGCACGAAACGTCGGCGAGAACCGCTTACGCCGCGCGTTCCGGCGGAATTTGAATCTCGGCGCTCGCTTCCAAGCCTTCGGCGATTTCCGGCAAGACTCCCTTGCGCCGATAGATAGGAGTCACATGCTCACGCAGTCGCGGCAGCATCCACGCAAAAGCGGCGATTCCGACCAGGCATGCGGCGCCGCTGAAGGAGATGGCGAACGTCGTGCCGAAGCGATGGGCGACGGCGCCGGCGACCAGGCTGCCGATCGGCGCCGTTCCCATGATCGCCATCGTGTAAAGACTCATCACGCGGCCCCGTTTGTCTTCGTCGACGATCGTCTGCAGCAGCGTATTGCCGCCGGCCATCTGCATCATCATTGTGAACCCGGTGGCGATCAGCAGGCCGATCGAGAGAGGAATGCTGCGCGAAAAGGCGAATGTGATCATCGCGACGCCGTAAACGGCGCCGGCCAGCGCCATCCGGCGAGCCAGTCCGAGCACCGTCCTGCGCGAGGCGAGATAAATCGCCGCTCCAAGCGCGCCAACGCCGGTCGCTCCGGTAAGTAAACCAAACAGCTCAGGCCCACCATGCAGCACGTCGCTCGCCACTGCCGGCAGTAGCACCGACATCGGCATTCCCATCATGCTGATCAGCGCAAGCAGCAACAGCAGTGTCCGAATCGGCGGAAAGCCAAACGCATATCGAAAGCCTTCGATGATCCCCGCGCCTAGTTTGGCGCCGGGTGCGCGGCGCACCTTCGGCAGGTCGCGCATCAATAGGTAAGCGCCGATCACCGCCACATAGCTGACCGCGTTGAACAAGAAGCAGGGAACTGCGCCGAGCGCCGCCAGCAACAACCCCGCGGCGAACGGGCCGACCAGTCGCGAGCCGGTCACGATCGACGAGTTGAGCGCAATCGCGTTCGGCAGGTCGTTGCGATCCGGAACCATGTCGACTAGAAACGCCTGACGGGTCGGCATGTCGAAGGCGTTGGTCGCCCCCAGGATCAAATTCAGGACGATGATCTGCCAGACTTCAATGTGCCCGGTCCACATCAACAGCGCGAGCAGCGCCGCTTGCGTCATCGCGATCGCTTGCGTCACGAGCAAGGTGCGGCGGCGATTGAAGTGATCCGACAGCCCGCCGGCGACCGGCGCGAGAAAAAACGTCGGAATCTGACCGGCGAACACGACAATTCCCAACAGGAGCGTCGAGTTGGTCATCTCGTAGACCAGCCACGCGAGCGCCGTTTGCTGCATCCAGGTACCGATCAGCGAGACGCTTTGCCCTAGTAGGAACAAGCGGTAATTGCGATGCGCCAAGGCGCGCACAATCCCGCCAGGTCCGGTTGGGGCGCTGGACGATCGTGTGAGTTGGCCGGCCATGGCGTGCGACTTGACCTGCTAGAAGTGGAACTGCGTGGCGTATTTCTTGAATAATTCGCATGCAAACTAGGCGGGGCAAGATCGCCTGGATGAACTTTCATTCATGTTTGCTGGCGCCGCAGTTCCCATAAACGGAAATTACTATGTCTTTTCCTGCGGCGGCAGCTGCATTTCGGTGGGAGGAAGAGGGAACTCGGCCGGGGTTTCCAGAGCATCGCCGAGCGGCTGATCGGCCGCGGCGAGATCGACCATTTCCATTGCCTCTTGCCGCAAGAAGGGAAGCATCCAGGCAAACGCCGCGCTCCCTGCGATGCAGCAGATGCCGCTGACGGTGATCGACGTCAGCGGACCGTAAAACTGCGCGATCGCTCCGGCGATCAAACTGCCGAAGGGCGCCGTGCCGAGAACCGCCATCGTGTAGAAGCTCATCACGCGGCCGCGCATCTCTTCGCTGACCAGCGTTTGCAACACGATGTTGCCCCCGGCTTTGATCAGCATCAGGGCGAACCCGGTGATCGCCAAAATCGAGAGCATCAGCCCCGGCGTTTTGGTCCACGTAAACAGCAGCATCCCGCCGCCGTAGACGAAACCGGCCAAGACGATCCGCACGCCGATTCCCGCGATCGTCTTACGCATCGCCAGGTAAACGCCGGCCAGGATCGCGCCGACGCCGGTCGCGCCGGTCATCTCACCGTAGAGATCAGGACCGGCATGCACGAGGTCTTCCACAATCGCCGGCAACACGACCGAACCTTGCATCCCCATCACGCTGACCAGGCACATGAACAGCAGCAGCGAGTAAACCGGCGGCAGTCCAATCGCGTAGCGAAACCCTTCGCGAATGCCGTCGCGGACGGCGATCGTTTTCGCCGGCTCTGGCGACGCCAGATTGCGCATCAGAAACAGACCGGCGATCACCGGCAAGTGCGTCAGCGCGTTGACGAGAAAGCAAAACGCTTCCCCCATCGTCGCGAGCAGCAGACCGCCGACGAACGGGCCAATCAGACGCGAGCCGTTGACGATGGCCGAGTTGATCGCGATCGCGCCAGGGAGATCTTCTCGATCGTCGACCAGGTCCGCCACGAAGGCGTGACGAAGCGGGACTTCAAAGGCGCTGATGATTCCCAGGATCAGGCTGAAGGCGATTATCTCCCACTGATTGATCTGACGCGTCCAGACCAGCGCCGACAGCGTCCCGGCCTGGAGCATCGCGATCCACTGCAGCAACAGGATCGTTTGGCGGCGGTTCAAGCGGTCGGAAAGAACGCCGGCGATCGGCGCCAGGAAGAAGGTCGGGATCTGTCCGGCGAACGCGACCAGACCGAGGACGAAGGTCGAATGTCCGAGCTCGTACGTGAGCCAGGCCATCGCCGTGTATTGCATCCAGGTGCCGGTCTGCGAGATCGCCTGGCCGCCGGCGAAGTAGCGGAAGTTGCGATGGCGCAGCGCCGGACCCCAAGGGGAACGTTGGGGAGCGGAGGATTGCGAAGCGTCATCCTTGGGCATACGCACTCCAATGGGCGGTGAGGTGGAGAAAGTTCTGCCAAAATCGTAATCACTGCATCCCCCGGTTCGCTACAGCGCCGCACGAGAAACTTTTGGCGACGGCGGCGGGTTGCAGGAGATGCTCTGCGCGACAGATTTGGGCAATGAATGCGCAAAAGGGCAAAACGCATGCGAAATAGGCAAATTTGAGCGGCGCGTCTCGCGAAGAAATGCGCAGTTTTCGCGAATGGCCGGGGAGCGGCTTCAGTTGTGACCGATAGACTACAAATACCTCGATCATTGCACGAGAAATCAACCAGCGTCCCCACTTTTGGCGACAGCTGCTCTTCAGGATGAGCAAACGCCGCAGCAGGCTGATTACGCTGCGACCGACATATTCCTTTCTATCTTTTCCTGCTGTTTTTTTCTTTAGGAGCGTTGGATGAGTGTGCGCAGATCGAGCGGATTTACGCTCGTCGAACTTTTGGTGGTCATCGCCATTATTGGCGTCTTAATCGCTCTGCTGCTCCCCGCGGTGCAGCAAGCGCGCGAAGCGGCTCGACGAATGAGCTGCAGCAACAAGATGAAGCAGCTCGGGCTGGCGCTGCACAACTATCACGACACGCATCTCGTCTTTCCATACGGCTACTTTGACGGTGGAAGCACGATCAACAATCGTGAGACCTGGATGCAGACGCTGCTGCCGTTCATCGAATTGAACAACGTCTACGATCAATATCGCGCGGCCGGCGTGTTGTACGTGATGGACGTGCCGTCGGCGATCAAGGGGCTGCAAATCCCGGCGTTCCGCTGTCCGTCCGAAGCGGAGCAAGACGCCCAAGGGGGCAACGGCGATGCGCGTCCGACGAGCGATCCGTCTTACGGTTTTCAAGGGAATTACGTCGCGTGCAGCGGTAACGACCTCATGCTCTATACCGGCACGAACGTCTCGAACACCAGCTACATGAGAGGTCCGTTCTTCCGCTTGTCGAAGACCAAGATGTCGAGCTTTACCGACGGTACGAGCAATACGCTGGTCTTCAGCGAATCGATCTGCAAGCCGGGCGGAACTTCGACCAGCTGGGGCGACGCTGGCGGATATTGGGGGGGCGCGCCGCACGGTTCGTATGGCTTCACCACGTTGGAAGGCCCCAACACCAAACTGCCCGACGAAGTCTATCAGTGTAAGACGACGACGTACGATCGAGCCCCTTGCGTCTCGGTCACCAGCTCCAACACCAAGGTCAACTTCGCTCGCAGCTACCATCCCGGCGGCGTGATGGCGACCTTGGCGGATGGTTCGGTTTCGTTCTACAGCGATACGCTCACGCTTTCCATCTGGCATTCCCTCGGTACGTGCAGCAACGGCGAGGTGATTCCCAGCAACTAGTCCGCCGGTTCCCTAGCGCGGCGTTCTTTATCAGAAAGCGATACCAACCATGCGTAAATATCTGTGTCTGTTTGTCCTCTTGGCGGCGGGCGTCGGTTGCGGCGGTCCGGCCTCGTATCACGTGGAAGGCCATGTGAAATACGACGGCAAGCCGGTGGAAGAGGGCGCCATTATCCTGCGGGATCTTGATGAAAAGTTTCCGAGCGTGCGGGCCGAAATCGTCAACGGCGGTTACGCCATGGACGTCACGCCTGGCAAGAAGATCGTCCAGGTCCGCGCGACGCGCAAGACTGGTCGCAAGATCGAAGCGAATCCGGGAGAGATCGTCGAAGAAGTGGCGGAATTCATTCCGCGCAAACACAACTTCGAATCGGAGCTGACGATCGAAGTCGCAGGAAATCAGCAGGACCTGAACTTCGATTTGGAAAAGTAAGCCCGCTTCGAGCGGTTACCGTTAGCAAGATAAGGCGACTCGCGATGTGCGAGTCGCCTTTCTTTTTGCGCGCACAAACGCTAGGTTGCGGGCAATAGGTGCGAGGTTCCCTGTTCCGGCGGTCGGCTAGAATGGGCGGAGATATCACGAGGTATTATCCGCAGCGTCGCTCGGAGACGCTGATTTCTCCTCCCCAAGAAAGTGCCCACCGATGTGGACGAAGATTTTCGCTGCGGGACTGTTGGCGGTTCTGGTCGCTGGTCAAACGCCTCTTTGTGCGGCCGAAACCTATTCCGGTACCGAGCCGCTGACGATGGACGGGGATATCGCCGCCCAGATGGTCGCCGGGATCGATCGGTTCCTGTTGGACGAAATCGACGCGTCGGTCGCCGCTCGGAATGACAAGTGGCGATGGGACTTCTCTTCGCCCGAGAAGCATGAGCAAGCGATCGCCGAGAATCGCGCGCGACTCGCTCAACTGCTCGGCGTGCGTGAAACGCGCGAGCCGTTCGACGCTCCCAGCTTACTAGCGACGGCCGAAACGTCGGCCTTGGTCGCACAAGGCGACGACTTCGACGTCTACGCCGTCCGTTGGCCCGTGCTGAAAGGAATCAACGGCGAAGGGCTGTTGCTCGTTCCGACAAAAGGAAAAGTGGTCGCCGACGTTGTCGCGATTCCCGACGCCGATCAAACGCCCGAACAAATTGCCGGTCTGGCCGCCGGCGTTCCGGCCGAGTCGCAGTTCGCTCGCCGCTTGGCCGAAAGCGGTTGCCGCGTGATCATTCCGACTTTGGTCAGCCGCGAGATGTCCAAACGGAACGGCCGCGCGAATCTTTCCAATCGCGAGTACGTCTATCGCTCGTCGTTCGTGCAAGGACGCCACGTGATCGGCTTTGAAATTCAAAAGATCCTCGCCTGCGTCGATTGGTTCGCCAAGCCGTCGGGCAATGACGTTCCGATCGGCGCGATTGGTTACGGCGAAGGGGGAATGCTCGCCCTGTATAGCGCCGCGCTCGATCCGCGCATTGATCGCGTCTGCGTCAGCGGATATTTCGCGCCGCGGGAAGCGGTCTGGCAAGAGCCGATCGCGCGAAACGTCTTCGGGCGGCTCGAACGTTACGGCGATGCCGAACTGGTCAGCATGATCTGGCCGCGGAAATGCGTGATCGAACGTGCGGCTCATCCGGCGGTCACGCTGCCCGGCGAAGGGGGCGCTCCTGGTCAGATCAGCACGCCGACGGACGAAGCGGTCTCGGCCGAACTTGCCCGGGTCGCGAAGTCGGATCATCTGGTGGTTGGACCGACGAGTGGAGACGCAGCGTCGCGGCCGTTCGGGCAGATGTTGGCAGCCTTTTTGCCGAAAGAAGCGACCCTGGCCAGCGGCGACGGCAACGTCGATGTGCTGCAAATAATCGACGCCGCCGCGCGCCAGACGCGGCAAATGACCGAAATGGACGACTACGATCAGGGGCTGCTCGCCGTGAACGAGTTCGTCCGCAAGGACTTCATGAAAGGGCTCAATACGTCGTCGGTCGAAGCGTACGAAGCGAGCGCCGAGAAATACCGCGAGATCTTTTACAACGACGTCATCGGGCGGTTCGATCGCCCGCTGTTGCCGTTCAACGCTCAGTCGCGCAAGTCGTGGGACAATGAAAAATGGGTCGGCTATGAAGTGAAGCTCGACGTCTTTCCGAACGTCTTCGCCTATGGCGTGCTCTTGCTGCCGAAAGACCTGAAGCCGGGCGAGCAGCGGCCGGTGGTCGTTTGTCAGCATGGGCTCGAAGGGCGACCGACTGACTGCTTCGACAGCTCACACAAAGCGTACAACAACTTCGCTTCCGACCTATGCGAACAAGGCTACATCGTCTTCGCGCCGCAGAACCCCTACATCGGCAAGGACGACTTCCGCACGCTGCAGCGAAAGTCGAACGCCCTTGGCAAAACCCTCTTCTCGACGATCGTGCCGCAGCATCAGCAGATCGTCAATTGGCTGAAGACGCAGCCCTGCGTCGATCCCGAACGAATCGCCTTTTACGGGCTCAGCTACGGCGGCAAGTCGGCGATGCGGATTCCGGCGCTGGTGACCGACTACTGCTTGTCGATCTGCTCCGGCGACTTCAACGACTGGGTGTTGAAGACCGCCAGCTCGCGACACAAGTTCAGCTACGTCTGGACCGGCGAGTATGAAATCTACGAGTTCGATCTCGGCAGCACGTTCAACTACGCCGAGATGGCGGCGCTGATTTGCCCGCGACCCTTTATGGTCGAGCGCGGACATTTTGACGGCTGCGGCGAAGACGAATTCATCGGCTGGGAATTCGGCAAGGTGATCTTCCTTTACCAGGGGAAACTTCACCTGACCGATCGAACCGAGATCGAGCACTTTATCGGCGGTCATGAAATCCACAGCCAAGGAACGTTTGCCTTCCTCAGCAAACATCTCGACTCTACTCCCAAGGAATAAGCGTCCGCTAGACGAGAAGTCAGCAGGTGGACGGAGGCTGTCCAAGTCGGGCGTCTCTGTTTTGCGCCTCTTTCGATTGCGCGTTAAGATGGATCGCCGTAGTCCACGCAGCGCACATCAGCAATCGGAAGGTCGGCGTTTTGGGAAGCTTCGTCATCATTACGGAAGAGCCGTACGAGCCCGGTTGGTTTTCGCGAACTTTCTTCGGCGCGACGCCGCGTCCCCGCCCTCCTCGTCCGGAAGCGACGCTTGATCTTGAGCGGACCGCACACCAGATCGTCGACTTCTTCGTCGAGCATGGTTACCTCCATAAGCCGCTCGTTCCGCCAGAGCACTCGCGTGAAGCGACTTACGCGACGCAGAATCTCTTCACGCGCAGCGGCGATCAGTTGGTTTGGGCCGATCCGACCCTCCAGTGGCATCACCTGGCGTTTGAGCCGCGTTGCTTGCGCCGCGACATCGAGCCGCTGACGCAAGCGGTGACTATCGCTGAATCCTGGCCCAATGGAGAGGTGGCCGAGGGGCTCGATCCCGACGAGATCATCGCACCGATGCTCGACATCCATCTCTTTTCGCGGCCGATCGAACTGATCGAAATTCCGTATGACGCGACGGTTGGACATCCGTGGGGGATGATCGAATTCCAGTACGGCGATCTTTTTCACGCAGGGCGCCCGCGGAGCTGGACCGAGGAGCAGCCGCTGGCCATCGACCTGGCGAAACTGTTTCAGTGTCGGGTCGAAGCGCGGCATTTGACCTGATTGCCGGGCCGAAACGCCCAGATTTTCGCCCTTTTCCGAAATTTCTGGAGAAAGGATCGATTTTCAGTAGAATAGGAACGCGTCGGTCGCGGTCTCTCCCGCCGCCGTTCCGGCGACGATCTTCATGCTTCCTGCAATCACCCACACCCCGCAAGGAACCCGCCCCCATGAGTTCACCCGATCAGGCCTCGCGTGATAAATCAACGCGACGTGATTTTCTCGTCGCTTCTACGGCGGCCGCCGCTGCCGCTTCCTTGGCGACGATCGTCCCGTCGAATGTGCTCGGCGCCGAAGGCCAGACTGCTCCGAACGACAAGATCAATCTCGGCGTCATCGGCATTGGTCCGCGCTGCACCTACGACCTGAAGTCGATGCTGCCGTTTAATGACATTCAGTGCGTCGCCATCGCCGACGTTCAGGCCAGCCGCCGCGACGCCGGCAAAAAGCTGGTCGATTCGCACTACGGCAACAACGACCTGGTTCTCTACAACGACTTCCGCGAACTGCTCGATCGCAAAGATATCGACGCTGTGCTGATCGCGACCGGCGATCGTTGGCACGCCGCCGCGTCGATCCTGGCCGCTGAAGCAGGCAAAGACGTCTACAGCGAGAAGCCGTGCGGCATCACCGTCGCCGATTGCCAGAAGCTGGCCGATACGATGAATCGCGAAAAGCGCGTCTTCCAAGCCGGCACGCAGCGCCGCAGCGTCGCCAACTACGCGAAGGCGGTCGAGATCGCGCAGTCGGGCAAGCTCGGCAAGATTCATACGCTCCACGCTTCGGTCTATCGCCCGACGCTGGAAAACACCTGGCTGCCGCAGGAGAAAGAGCCGTCGAAGGACGTCTGCGACTGGAACATGTGGCTTGGCCCGGCCGCGTGGCGTCCGTTCAATCAGGCCTACGTCAACGGCAAATGGCGCGGCCAATGGGACTTTGACTCCGGCGCTCGTTTGCTCGACTGGGGCGCCCATACGCTTGACATTTGCCAATGGGCGAACAACTCGGACGACACGATGCCGATCGAGTACATCCCCGGCGAAGAAAACATCACCTGTCTCTACGCCAACGCCGTGAAGCTGGTGATGGACTTCCTGCCGGAACCGTTCGGCAAGCGCGAGCCGCACTACATCACGCGACTCGGCACCTGCCCGGTCCGGTTCGTCGGCGAAGAAGGTTGGGTCGAAACCGGCGACAGCGGCGAGATCGTAATCGAGCCTCAATCGCTCGCCAAGGAACTTCCCGACGCGAAGAAGCGAGTCAACGGGCTCGACGTCTCGACCCACGCTCGTAACTTCTTCGATTGCATCCGTTCGCGCGAATTGACCGCCGCCAACCAGAACGTGATGCGCCGTTCGCACATCGCCTGCCATGCCGCGGCGCTCAGCTGGATCTTGGGTCGCAAACTGACGATCGACCCGGTGAAAGAAGAGTTCGTGAACGACGAAGAAGCGAACCTGCTGCGAGCCCGCGGAACCCGCGTCTGGGCCTAGAACGCTTTCGAGAAAACGACCGAAAAGGAGCCTGCAATCGCAGGCTCCTTTTTCATGCGCTTTCTCCCCAACAAGCCCGCAGCGCAAGCAAGGGAATGCGACAGGAAGCATTGGGAGGCCAGGCAGCGGCGCCGCCCGATTCGCTATACTGCTGAGATAACCTCGAATCGAGACAGGCGGATAGTGATGGATTTCCCTTTGAATTGGACGACGCTGTTATCGAGCCAGCGGGTACGGCGGGAGTCGAGCGACGAGAAGTCGCCGCCGCGAAAGGTACCTGACGGCGAGCGGCGGACTCCGTTTGAGCAGGATTACGACCGCATCGTCTTTTCGCCCCCGTTCCGGCGGCTCGCGAAAAAGACGCAGGTCCATCCGATGGCCAGCAACGACCATATCCATAACCGCCTGACCCATTCGATCGAGGTTGCTAGCGTCGCTCGTTCGTTCGCCCGGCGGGTGTCGAACCTCATCTCGCAGTCGGAGCAGCTTTCGACCGAGCAACTGACGTCGATCGACTGGATCGTCCAGTCGGCTTGCTTGATCCACGACATCGGCAACCCGCCGTTCGGCCATGCTGGCGAAGAGGTGATCCGGACCTGGGCGCAGAAGCACTGGGACTACATCTTTCCCGAGTCGCTCGCCGGGCATTGGACGGCCGAAGAAGAGGCCGAGATCCGGGCCGACTGGGAGATCTTTGAAGGAAACGCCCAAGGGTTTCGGATCGCATCACGGCGCGACAATCCGCAGGCCGGCTATCTGCGACTGACGTATGCGACGCTCGGAAGCGTGGTGAAGTATCCGTGGGGTTCGATCGACGCGAAGCGACTCGGCAAGCGGAAGCACAACTTTCACTCGCACGAGAAACAGATCTTCGCCGACGCCTTCCAGACGCTGGGACTCGTTCGCGCGGACGGCAGCTATTGCCGGCATCCTCTTTCGTTTTTGACCGAAGCGGCGGACGACATTTGCTACCGGATCCTCGATCTGGAAGATGCGGTCGCGATGCATATCTTCGAGCAGAAGCGGGTTCACCAGCTGTTGCTCGAAATCACCGGCAACCAGGAAAACCACTGGATGGGCTTAGCCCAACTCCGCGGTCAGGCGATTAACCAACTAGTCGACCAGTTCTGGAAGGTCTTTGAAAGCAACTACGAAGCGATCATGCGCGGCCAGCGCCAGGACGATTTGAAGTCCTCCTTGCCCGACGAGTTCAAAGGGCATTTGCAGCAAGTCGCCGAGATGTACGAAGAGATCTTCGGCCATCGGAAGAAGATCGTCACCGAGCTAGGCGCGTATCACGTGCTAGGACGCATTCTGAAAGCGCTGCTGAAGACGGCCGAGTCGATCGGCAACGCAAGCAACTATAGCCAACTCCACTTCCTGTCGAAAAACTGTGCCGAACTGGCATGGAGCAAAGAGTACGTCGAACAAAACTTGGACAAACCGCACGCGTGGTGGCTTGGCCAGGTGATGGATTTCGTCAGCGGGATGACCGACAACTACGCGACGCGGTTGTCACGGGAGTTGGACGGGCTGGCGTTTGAGTTGTAGAAAACAGGGGTGCCGTTGCCACGTCTTTGTGGCAATGAATGCGGTCGGATAACAGCGGACGATGTCGCCATATCGACAACTTCCAGTCTCATCCTCTTAGGCCCAACGGGCCGTCCTAACCTAGCCCAGGGTAAATCGCCGCAGGCGATGCAGCCCTGGGATTACGTACCAACAAAGACGCCGGCGTTTGATTATCCACCGGCAACGCCATGTCAAACGTCAACGATTGATTCTCGAATGCATACCCAGGGCTGCATCGCGAAGACGCGATTGACCCTGGGCTGCTTTAGAACGGCCCGTTGGGCCTAAGGCAAGAAGAGCTCAGGAATTACCCGCGATTCCGCATCGTCCTTGCGATATCCCGTTTCGCATCCTGCGACTTCAGCTTCTCGCGTTTGTCGTGCTGTTTGCGGCCGCGGCCGACGCCGAGCAGGACTTTGACGCGTCCCTGTTTGAAATACATCTTGAGCGGGACCAGGCTCAGACCTTTGTCTTCGCTTTTGCCGGCGAACTTGGCGATTTCGCTTTTGTGCAACAGCAGCTTGCGGGGGCGTTTCGGCTCGTGGTTGAGGAACATGCTGGTGTTGCGGTATTCGGGGATCTCGCAATTAACCAGAAAGACCTCGCCGCGCAGGACGCGAGCGAACGACTCGGTGAGCGACAGCTTGCCGTCGCGGAGGCTTTTCACTTCGCTGCCGACCAGTTGGATGCCGCACTCGAGCGTATCGATGATTTCATAGTCGTGCCGGGCCTTCCGATTCTCGCCGATCGGACGCTCCAGCTTCTTCTTTTCGTCTTCTTTCGACTCTTTTTTTTTCGCCATGGGTGCTTTCGCTCGGGCCGCTAGCGGCGGGGCGGTTTTTGATGAATTGATCTTGCGAAGCGGAAAATCGCCGCTTCGTTTGCTAGTCGTTATCGGCTACGGGTTTAGCTGCTGTCAGGCTCCGTGGCTGGCCTTTCCCCGAGTGGAGGGAATTGCTACTCTCCCCGTCCTTGATCGCAGCCAGAAATTAGCCTCTTGCGGTGACGATAATCCGTGTCTTCTCGTAACGAAAACTACTACGATTCGACAGGCGTCGACTTCCACTACTTGGGAATGATCGACTTCGACTTGTGCCTCGCTTTACAGCGCCGCCTGGTTTATGAAGCCGGGGGACGCGACGACGGGCGGATTGTCGTCCTGCTCTGCCAACATACCAGTATGATCACCGTCGGCCGTGCAGGTTCGCGGCAGCACATTCGCTTGACGCAGGACGAGCTCGATACGCTTCGCTGGCAGGTTCGCTGGGTCGGACGGGGGGGCGGTTGCGTACTGCATGGCCCTGGCCAACTTGCGATTTACCCCATTGTACCGCTGAAAAGCCGCAATTGGACCGTCGGCGAATATTTGGAGCGATTGCAGCAAGCGCTGGTCGCGACCGCCGTTTCGCATGGCGTGCCGGCCTATGCTCGACCGGGCCGCTATGGAATATGGGGAAAAAGCGGCCTGTTAGCGGCGGTTGGCGCCGCCGTGCAGAACTGGATTACCAGTCACGGGGCCTTCCTGAACATTCACGCCAGCGGCGACGCGCAGTCGTTCGTCGAGGCGAACCCGCCCGAATTGGCGGCCCCGGGCGATTCGCCCATTATGGGGAGCCTGCTGTCAGAAACGGATCAACCAGCTAGAATTGAGACTGTGGCCCGAGTCGCAGCGCGACGGCTGGCTGATTCCTTCGACTGCGTCCAACGGCGTTGGTACGAGGGGCATCCCTTGCTATTTGAAATCTCCGAGCATCAACGTGAGCGACTCGCACGAGTTGGTTAGCCGTCCCGTCGTCGAATTACCGGTCATCGACGCCCCAGGTTCCCATCCGAAACAACGTCTGCCGAAGTGGCTGAAGCGAAACGTCCCCAAGGGGAACGCCAATCACTTTACGCAGAGTCTGCTGGAAGAGCTGCAGCTGGAAACGGTCTGCGATAGCGCCAAATGTCCGAACCGGATGGAGTGCTACTCGCAGAAGACCGCTACGTTCATGATCCTGGGGAACGTCTGCACCCGGGCCTGCAGCTTCTGCTCGGTCCCCCGCGGTAAGCCGGAAGAGCTATCGGGCGACGAACCCGATCGTTTGGCCGAAGCGGCCTATCGTCTGGGCCTGAAGCACGTGGTCATCACCTCGGTCACCCGTGACGACCTGCCCGACGGCGGCGCCGATCACTACATCCGCTGCATCGCCGCCGTCCGCGAGCGAACCGGCGCAACGGTCGAAGTGCTGACGCCCGACTTCATCCACTGCCGGGAAGCGCTCGACCGCATCATCGTCGAAGCTTCCCCCGACGTCTTCAATCACAACACCGAAACGGTTCCGCGGCTCTACAAACGAGTTCGCGGCGTCACGTCGGATTACGCCTGGACGCTCGGCCTGCTGAAGCGGGTTAAAGAGCTGAACCCGAAGGTCAAAACCAAGAGCGGGTTGATGCTGGGCCTAGGCGAGACGCACGAAGAAGTCTTTGCGGTGCTGGAAGACCTGCTGGCCCATGACGTCGACTTCCTGACGCTTGGCCAGTACCTGCAGCCTGACGAACAGCGTTACTTGAAGGTCGAACGTTACATCCCGCCGGAAGAGTTCGAGATGTTCGGCCGCAAATCGAAAGAGATGGGCTTCAAGCAGGTCGCCAGCGGCCCGTTCGTCCGCTCTAGCTATCATGCCCGCGATATGGCGGAAGCGTATTAAAATGAGCGATCTACCGAATTGTCCCGAATGCGCTTCGGAGTTTACCTACGAAGACCGCGATCTATTAATCTGCCCCAGCTGCGGGCACGAATGGACCAAAGCGGCCGCCGAAGAAGCTGCCGCCGCCGCGATCATCCGCGACGCCAACGGCAATGAACTGCAAGATGGCGACACCGTCACGGTCATCAAAGACCTGAAGGTGAAAGGCTCTTCCCTGGTCGTCAAAGTCGGCACCAAGGTGAAGAACATCCGCCTGGTCGACGGCGACCACGACATCGACTGCAAGATCGATGGGATTGGGGCGATGCAGTTGAAGTCGGAGTTTGTGAAGAAGGCGTAGTGACGCCTATATGTTGGGGTGCCATTGCCACGTCTTCGTGGCAATGAATGTGCTTGGATTGGCCGTTCGAGGCTGCCCTGCAAGTACGGCAAAAGGAATGGTTGCCGTTTTCGCTTAACAACACGCCGAATGATCGCCGGCCGCAATCATGGCCACGCAGACGTGGCCATGGCACCCGGTCGATTAACCCAACAGCTTCGCTGCGTGCTGCGTTTCGCACGCGGCGACGATGGCGTTGCGGACGGCGTCCGCTTCTTCGCCGGTCAGGGTGCGATCGGCCGCTCGCAGCGTGATGGTGAACAGCACCCGCTTTTTGCCAGGGCCGTCTTTCTTCGTGTCACGGAAGATCTCGCGGAACTCGACCTTTTCGAGCAACGGGCCGGCCGAGGCGGTGACGGTCGCTTCCAACTGATCCCACGTGAGCGTCTCGTCGACGATCAGGTTCAGGTCGCGAGTCATCGCCGGGTAAGTGCTGAACTCGTGGTGCTGCGGAATCAGGACGGTCAGCTCTTCCAACACGCGGAGGTCAAGCTCAGCGACGGTCGTCGGCTGCTGCAGCTCGAACGTCTTCTGGGCCGAGGCGCTCAAGAGGCCGAGGAAGCCGAGCGTCTTGCCGCCCACCTTCAGCTCGCACGCTTGTTCGACGTCGAGCAGCGAATCGGCGAACCGCGACGCGGTGACGCGAACGTCCGGGTTGAGCGAATGGACGAGCGTCTCGATCACTCCTTTGAGCCCGCGGAAGTCGCGGCCGCTGGTCATGCTGACGACGTACCGTTCATCCGGCAGCTCGTCTTTCCGCGGCAGGTAAACCTTGGCGATCTCGTACAGTTCGATCGGCGAGTTGTCGAACTTCTCGTTCATGCGGCGAGCCCCGAGCAAGCTCGGAATGAGGCTCAGCCGCAGGCAATCTTCGCCGCGGACCATCGGGATGGTGACGGTGAGCGCTTCGGCCTGGCTCCAGCCATGGAACGCCGCCGACCACTCTTGGCTGACGACGCTCCGCGTGACCGCTTCGTTCATCCCAGCGGCGACCATCAGGGTGCGGATCCGCGAGCGAACGCGATCAGCGTCGCTGCGGTGTGAGGCCGACATCTTCACCGCGGCGTCTTGCGGGATCTTGTCGTAGCCATGGATGCGAGCGACTTCTTCGACGAGGTCGATTTCGCGATCAATGTCGCGGCGCCAGCTCGGCGGAATGACGGTGATCTTCTGGCTGGCGACCGATTCGATCTCGTTCCCCAGACGCGAGAGGATCCGCTCGACTTCGGCGGGCGGAACTTCAATCCCCAGGATCCGTTTCAACTGCGGCAGGCGGAGCGTCACTGACTTGCGCGGCTGCGGCTTGCTGCCGGCGTAGATCGAACCTTCGGCGAGTTCGCCGCCGGCCAGATCAAGGATCAGCTCGCAGCAACGACGGCTGGCCCAGTCGATCATTTCGGGATCGACGCCGCGCTCGAAGCGGTAGGAGGAATCGCTCTTCAGCTTCAAGCGGCGCGACGTGGTGCGAACCGGCAGCGCGGCGAACTGGGCCGCTTCAATCAGCAGGTCGGTCGTCGCTTCGGTCACTTCCGAATCGGCGCCACCCATGACGCCGGCGATCGCCACAGCGCCCACTTCGTCGGCGATGACGTAGTCGGTCGGCTCCAGGTCGTACGTCTTGTGATCGATCGCCATGAACTTCTCGCCGGGGCGAGCCTGGCGAACGGTAACGCCGGCGCCGTCGATCTTGGCCAGGTCGAACGCATGCAGCGGCTGGCCGATCTCCATCAGCACATAGTTGGTGATGTCGACGACGTTGTTGATCACGGCGATGCCGAGAGTTTCCAAGCGGCGTGCGAGCCACTCGGGGCTCGGGCCAACTTTGACCCCTTTGATCGCACGGGCGATATAGCGGGGGCAGAACGCTTCGTCTTCGATCGTGACGGTGACGTAGTCGCTGATCGGCTGGCCGGCGCCTTTGACCTCGGCCGGCGGGATCTTCAGGTCGAGATCGAACAACACCGACGCTTCCCGCGCGATGCCGACATGGCCGAGCCAGTCGGGGCGGTTGCTGGTCACTTCCAGATCAAGCTGGCGATCGTCGCCTACCGATTCGGATCCGTCGTAGTTGAGGCCTGCCATCGTGACGCGGTCGCAGAATTCCGCTTCCGAAACGTCCAGCTGCAGATAATCGTTGAGCCACTTCCAGGAAACTAACATGGCGCCCTGCTCTCTCCGCTCTTAAAACTGCGACAGGAATCGCACGTTGTTGTTGTACAAATGCCGAATGTCGTTCACCCCGTGGCGACGCATGCACAGCCGCTCGACGCCGAGACCAAAGGCGAACCCAGTCACTTCTTCCGGATCGTAGCCGACCGCTCGCAGCACGTTCGGGTCGACCATCCCGGCGCCGCCGAACTCAAGCCACGTGTCGTTCCACCGCATGTCGACTTCGACGCTCGGCTCGGTGAAGGGGAAGAACGAGGGACGGAAACGAATCTCGACGTCATGGCCAAGATAGGTCTTGGCGAAGAGGTGGAGCACGCTCTTCAGGTCGGCCATCGTGACGTCGGTGTCGATCATCAGACCTTCGATCTGATGGAACATCGCGTAGTGGGTCGCGTCGATCTCGTCCGGGCGATAAACGCGGCCGAGCGAAACGATCCGGACCGGCGGCTTCGTGTTCTCCATCACGCGGATCTGCACGGTGCTGGTCTGGCTACGCAGCAGCATGTCGCCGCCGGCCGCTTTGGCGGCGGCGTTCAGGTAGAAGTTGTCGAGCGGATCGCGAGCCGGGTGCTCCATCGGGATGTTGAGCGCCTCGAAGTTGTGCCAGTCGTCTTCGATCTCGGGCCCTTCGACCGCCGAGAAGCCGAGCCGGCCCATGATGTCTTTCAACTCTTCGATCGTCTCGGTGATCGGGTGGACGTGACCGACCTGCAGCATCGTGCCGGGCAAGCTGACGTCGAACGCTTCCGACGACTTGCCGCTGCCGCCGCTTTCGCTCAGCTTGGCGACCGCCGTTTCGAACAGCTCTTCGATCCGCTGTTTGACTTCGTTAAAGCGTTTGCCGGCGGCCGGCTTGTCATCTTTGCTGACCGTGCCGAGTCCCTTCTGGGCCGACTTGAGCTTTCCGCTCTTGGCGCCCAGAAACTCGACGCGCGCCGCTTCCAGCACGTCGCCGTCAAACTTGTCGACCGCTTCGTTGAAGCGTTCGACGGCCGAGTCGACCAGAGTATCCAATTCGCGAATGAAATCGTTTAGCGACATCGCTTTCTCGCTCGCGGCAGATCCTAGAAAGTAAAAAAGCCGCCGAGAGGTCCCGGCGGCTCATGTTGTTTCGGCTTTGATTGCACGTCTCCGTGCGCCTTACGCGGCCAGGGCGGCTTTCACCAGCTCGGTCACTTCGTCAAAGGCGCGCGGATCATGGATCGCCATTTCCGACAACGTCTTGCGGTCCAGTTCCAGACCGGCCTTGCGCAGACCGTAGATGAACTGGCTGTAGCGGATGCCACGCATGCGGGCGGCGGCGTTCAGACGCACGATCCACAGCTTGCGGAATTCACGCTTACGCACCTTACGGTCGCGATAGGCGTAAACGCCGGCGCGGACCAGGGTTTCTTTCACGGTACGCAGAAGCTTACCGCGGCCGCCGCGGAAACCGCGGGCTTTCTTAAACAGACGCTTCTTCGACTTGTGCCGAGCGGCTCCGTAAGTCGTTCTCATCTTGTCACCTCGTTTCGTCCACTAGGCCCTTCGCTCAATTGGCGGCGAAGCGTTTTTGCCCGTGCACTGGGAATAAAAAAACTCGAATCCACAATTCCGACGAGGATATCGCTAACTAGTAGCTGTATCCGTTCAGGGCTTTGATCAGCATCGGCTCGTCCACTTCGGCCAGCACGCGGGTGCCACGGAGACCGCGGGTGCGCTTCGGCGAAAGGCGAGTGGCCAAGTGGCTGGTGCCGCATTGGCGATGCTTGATGTGACCTTTGGCAGTCAGTCGGAACCGTTTCTTCGTTCCCTTGTGCGTCTTCATCTTTGGCATCGTTAGACCCACTTTCTCTCTAAGGAAGGTTTGGAAACGGTCGAAAACCCAAGATTGTACGCCCTTCTCGGCGACTTCGTAAGGGGGAAGCGAAAAAATCGCCGCCGGTTCGCGGTAAACTGCGGTGATTCGTAAGTCCAACAGCTATAGTCACTTGCGTCTGCTTGTCGCCGTTGCCTGCTTCCGTGAATTTTTGCCCGCTTGCCCCTCCAAACGAACCTCTCGGCCGCGGACTGCGCCTTTCCCTGGCGGGTCGCGTCTAGCCGACCCCGCAATCGTCAGTAGAATGCATGCACTGGGAAACGCCCCTTTTCGAACGATCGCGGCCGTTTTCCCTCCGCAGATGTTTCGCTTTTAGCCCCTACAGAGGACCGACGTGTCGGAGACGACTTCCCCCAAAAAACGCGCTTCGCAAACGACCGCTAGCAGTCTGGAATTGGCCCATGCAGCCGCCGTCGTTGCGGAAGAAAATCGCGCGAAGAACATCGTCGTCCTCGACATGCGCAAGCTGACGGCCGCCTTCGATTACTTTGTGATCGCCACCGGCGCCAGCCGCCGTCAGTTGCACGCGATCAGCGACGAAATCGACAACAAGTTCGAGAAAGAACTGGGTGATACGCGTCTCGGTCGCGAAGGGTACGACGACTCGCGCTGGATTTTGCTCGACTACGGCGACGTCGTGATTCACATCTTCGACGAGCCGACGCGCGACTACTTCTCGCTGGAAGATCTGTGGGCCGAAGCGCCTCGCTTGGATCTCAGCAAGGTGCTGCACGACCCGGCCGCCAACGAAGCGTCCCGTTTGGCCGCTGAGTCGGACGAACACTTCTAGGTCGCAACCGGCGATCCAGGCTGCGTTACATTCGCCTAGCCGGCAGATGCCGCCGGTTCGACGATGACGCGTACCGATTCCGGTTCGACGGCGACTTCTTCCGGCTGCGGATCGACGTTGCGATCCATCCGCCAGCCAATCGCGATCAGGCCGATCGCCAACACGACGACGCCAGCGCTGACCAACGGCGTTGCTCCCAGACCAAGCGGCGAGGCGACCACCTGGCCGCCGATCACAGCGCCCAAGGCGATGCCAAGATTGAAGGCCGATTGGTTCAAACCGGCAGCGACGTCGACGGCGCCTGGGGTCCAGCGGCGAGCTTGATTGACCGCCAACAGTTGGAGTCCGGCGCCCGGGCTGAACATGAAGATGCCAAAGAAGATCACCGCGACGATCATCGCGATCTTGAAGGGCGCCGCCAGCCAAAGGCCGATCATGCCGACCACGACCAGGCAGAACAGGCCCATCAAGGCCGGGTAAATCTTTCGGTCGGCCGCTTTGCCGCCGATGATGTTGCCGAAAGTAATGCAGAGCCCGATCACGCCGAGGATCAGCGTTACCGCGACTGCATGGAAACCGGAGATCTCTTCCAGGATCGCCGTCATGTAGGTGAACGTGGCGAACGTGCCGGCATAGCCGATCGCGGTCATTCCCAAGGCGAGCAGCACGCGCGGTTGCTTCATTACGGCGGCCTGAGCGGCCAGCGTCATCCGTTTGGTCGGCGCGGGCAGCTTCGGCAAATAACGAGCTTGCGCGATCGTTGCGATCAAGCCGAGAAACGCCGTCCCCGCGAAGGCGATTCGCCAGCCAAGCGTTTGTCCGAGCAAGGAGCCGAGCGGAACGATCGTCGCCATCGCGATCGAAAGTCCTGCGAAGACGACGCCGATTGCGTGCGCTTCTTTCCCGCGGCCGACCAGTTTCGCCGCCACGTTGGTCGCCGCCGCCAGGAAGACGCCGTGCGAGATCGCGGTGAAGAAGCGTACGCCGAGCAGGAATCCGTAGCTGGGCGCGAAGGCGCACGCCATGTTCGTGACGAAGAAGAGGGCCATCAAGCTGATCAGCATCCCTTTGCGCGGCAAGCCGGAGAAGAGAGCCGACAAGATCGGCGTCAGCAGCGTCACTCCCATCGCATAGCCGGAGACCAATAGGCCAGCGGCCGGCAGCGAGACTTCCAGGTCGCCGGCGATCGTCGGCAACAAGGCGACCGGCAGGAACTCGGTGGTACCGAGGGCGAAGCTTCCCAGCCCCAAGGCGACCAGCGCGGCGCCGGTGTTTTGTGGAGTGGTTGCGGCAGGTCCAACAGACGATTCAAACGCAGCGGCAGCGGACGCATCCATTTGCGATCACAGATCCCAACTAATAGTGGAAGGTTCTTCTCAGGCGGGCGTCGTCGACGGCCAAAATCGCACGTTTGGCGAACGGTTCGTCGACGATCGAAGCGGTGGGAGAGGGCGCCTTCGATTCTCACCATGGATCGGCAAGTCGACAAGTTGGGTTTTGGTTTTTGGGGAGAATTTGCGACAATCCTCACTAGATTTTCGCAAATAAGGGGGCGTATTTCTCTTGCAAAGAAATGGCGCCAGCGTCGCATCAGAGGCGACGGTCAGAATCCGGTCCCCATTTGGCGATCGCTGACGGCGGTTTGAGCGTTGACCCGAAAGAGAGAAAAGGCACCCAGGTTTTGCTTGAGAACTGCTAGCGGTTTTGAAGAAAACTACTTTCAGGATTTTTGCTCGCACTCGCATCGTTCGATTCGAACGCAGTGGCAAATGTTGCCTAGGAAGTGAAGAGTTCACTCACAAGCCCCTGGTAACAAAGGTGCAAATTTGTACACTTGGTGGTTGGTGGCTTGCGGATCCGCGCAGGCCGGTCCTTTTCTCCCCTTCCTGCGACGTTCCAAGACGGAGAGTATCGATGACGATTGCCGAAACCTTGTTGCCTGAGTTTGACGAAGAGATGTCGCTGACCCGCAAGACGCTGGAAGCGATTCCGAATGACAAGCTCAACTGGAAACCGCACCACAAGTCGAACACGATCGGCTGGAATGCGAATCACCTGGCCGATATTCCGAGCTGGATCGAGTTCATGCTGAATCATGATTCGCTCGACATCGCGCCGGTTGACGGTACTCCTTGGAAGTCGCCAAGTCTGGAGTCGATCGAAGAAATCCTGGAGCTGTTCGACAAGAACGTGGGGACCGCGCGAGAAGTGCTGAAGAACGCGCCGGACGAGGTTTTCTCGCAAGACTGGGCGTTCATGATGGGGGGCCAGGTGATGTTCACCATGACCAAAGGCGCCACGCTGCGGAAATGGGCGCTGAGCCACATGGTCCATCACCGCGCAACGCTCCGCGTTTATCTGCGGCTGAACGACGTTCCGGTCCCTGGGGTCTATGGACCGTCCGGCGACGAATAGCTGCCGCAAGAAACGAAAAACGCCGGCTAGTCAGAGCCGGCGTTTTTTTTCGATGTGCGAGGTCGTTAGCAACGTCCGTTGGCGGCCAGTGGAGTAGCGGCTTCGCTTCCGCTCCCTTCTCGGTCGCGGGCTTCGTCCAACTGCTTCATGAAGGCGCCAAAGTAGCGGCCGTTGTCGTGGAACGTGCGTCCGCTGACGATGTTGCCGTCGACGACGCACGCCTCGTCCACAAAGATGCCGCCGCACACTTCGAGATCGAACTTGCACTTCGGCACGGTCGCCATGCGGCGCCCTTTCACGCAGTCGGCGTAAGCCAAGATCTCGACGCCGTGGCAGACGCACGCGACCGGCTTGCCCGACTCGACGAAGTGGCGCGTCGCTTTGACCAGGTTTTGATCGTAGCGAATGTATTCCGGCGCACGGCCGCCGCTCAACATGATCCCGGCGTAGTCTTCCGGCACGATATCGGCGAAGGCGATCTCGGCGTTGAGCGTGTACCCTTCCCATTCTTTGGTGATGGTCCAGCCCGGCTTTATCTCGTGCATCACCATCTGGTAGAGACGCTTTTCCGGCCCGGCGACGACCGGCTCGTAGCCTCCTTCTTGCAATCGATAATACGGGTAGAGGGTGTCGAGCGTCTCCGACGCGTCGCCGATGATGATGAGAACTTTGTTCGACACGTTATTTCCCTTTGGCGCTCTGGGCGACGAAGTGGTCCAAGTAATTGCGACCCCGAACGATTTCGGCGGTCGTCTCTGAAACGGTGGGGAGAATCGGCACGCCGCGGGGGACGGGGTGCATGAAAACTTCGGTCCAGCCTTGGTATTGTATCGCGGCCAGGGCGGCGATCAGCGGCTGGAAATCGAGCGGCCCGCGACCAGGCATCTGCAACAATTGCCGCTCGGTCGGAATCGGATCATGGGCGCCGTCCCCATGTTGCCATGCGTAGAACATCTGCAAACCGTCGGCCAACTCATGAATCAGCTGGGCGAGGAACTTTTCGTCCTGCGGCAAATGATACGGAGCGAGAGCGATCGCCAGGTTTTTCGACGGACGCAGTTCCAGCAGCCAACGGAGCGAGTCGGGGGACTCGATCAAGTTGTTGGCGTGGTTTTCGATCGCGATGGTGACGCCGGTCTCCTCGGCGACTTCGAGATGCGGCTTCATCTTCTCCAGAAAATCGCCGACCGCTTTCTTTAGCTCGGCGCCTTCCAGGCCTTTGGGGCCGGAACCGCCGGTCACCATCAGTTGGCAACCGAAGCGCTGGGCCAACCGCATCTCATCTTGTAAGCCGAACGGGCCAAGCTTGTACTGCGTAACGCAGCCAAGCTTGACGTCGTTCTGCTGAAGCAATTGGGCGAACTTTTCTTCCCCCATTTCTTCGATTTGTTCACGTTGATCGCCGTGAACCTTCGGCCAGACGTCAATATGCGTCGCGCCGATCTTTTTCGCCTCGGGCAAGATCTCTTCCAGCTTCGAGTAGCCATACATGCAGGAAGGGAGCATGTAGTTCAAGTGGAACGAAGCGTCGTTCTCGGCGGCGCGACTAACGCCGGCCAAGCCAGCGCCGATCGCGCCGGCCGTCAGCGCGTGAAAGCCGCGACGACTGATAAGCGGTGAGTGGGGCATGATGGAGACTCGCGGAAAAGGTGAACGGGCTAGGCGACTTCGAAACCGGCGCGTTGCTCGCGGCTGAGGTGCTGGTTCGCTTCGTCGTCGCCGACGAACGTTTCGCTCTTCGGGTCCCATGTCAGCTTGCGACCGAGCTTCATCGAGATGTTCCCCAAGTGGCACGTGCTGACGCTGCGGTGTTGCCCTTCGATGTCGGAGATCGGCAGCTTGCGGGCGGCGACGCAGTCGAAGAAGTTCCCCATGTGGTTGATGATCGCGTCGAGCTTGCCAGCCCGTTCGGGACGCTCACGGTTGTCGAAGTTGTAAAGCGTGAAGTCTTCCCGTGGCAGCTTCTTTTCGGTCGGAGCTCCTTCCAGCGAGCCGCGATTGACGAAGATGCGTCCTTTGTCGCCGGTGAACATGACGCCGTTACGGCCGTTGTCGGCGACCGTCATCTCAACGCCGTTGTCGAGCTTGTAGCGGACGTGATAGTCGATTGCGACGTTGTAGCCGTCGACGACATCGGGCATCTTGGCGGTCCCTTCGATCTCGACCGGCAGCGCGCCAGCGCCCCACTGACCGATGTCGATGTGGTGGGCGCCCCAGTCGGTCATCTGGCCGCCGCTATATTCATACCACCAACGGAAGGTGTAGTGACAACGTTCCGGGATGTAAGCGACGTTAGGCGTTTGGCCTTGCCACAGATTCCAGTTCAGATTCTTGGGAACCGGCTGCTTGGCGAAGGGGCCGCCAGTTTGGTTCTTACCGAGGACGATATCGACGCGCTGGAGATCGCCGACCCAACCTTGGCGGACCATTTCGACCGCGGTCCGAAAACGGCTGTCGCTGCGCTGCCACGAACCGACCTGAACGACGCGGCCGGTTTCGCGAACGACATCGCGAATCTTCTTTCCTTCGTCGATGGTGAGCGTTAGCGGCTTTTCGCAGTAGACGTCTTTGCCGGCGCGGCATGCGTCGATCACCATCTTCGAGTGCCAATGGTCCGGCGTGCCGATCATCACCACGTCAACGTCGTCGCGCGAGAGGAGATCGCGGTAGTCTTCCAGCAGCGCCGACTTTCCGCCGAAGTCGCCGTTCGCCTTTTCCAAGATCTCGCGATCAACGTCCGCCAAGGCGACGATGTCGCCGTGCGCGGCCGCTTTTTCGGTGATGACCGAACCTTGGTAGCGGAGGCCGATCGCGCCGATGCCGATCCGCGAGTTGGCGTCGCGCGGCTTTTCGTCGGCCCGCGCTGCGGTGAGCCCGCCGAAAACGAAGGCGGAAGAGGCCGCGGCGGAAACTTGCGTGATCCAGTCACGACGATGGAGGGTCGGCTTGGGCATGAAGGGCTCCGAGTAGGCGAGATCGGACGGGGGCGAAGCATGGCAATGAGTGACGTCAGCGGATGACGCGACCCCCTTATCCTCGCCGGAGTGGCGGACGCCTGCAATCCGCAAATGCGTAGAGTTCCTCCGTTATTTTGTCAGATCGTCTGACGTGGAGACTACGTTTTCCGGCGTTCGCGACGATACTGGCCCGGGGGAACGCCATAGAACTCGCGAAACGTTTCGGCCAGATGTTGCGTGCGGCGAAAGCCGCATCGCTCGCCGATCGTGGCCAGCGTCAGGTCGGTATGCGTCAGCAACTCTTCGGCTCGATTCAGTTTGAGCCGGAGCAGTTCCTGGTTGGGGGAACGGCCGAGCAGTTTGCGGAGACCACGTTCGAGCGAACTGCGCGAGATCGCGACCGCCTTCAGAACATCGGAGACCGAGACTCCTTGGCAAGCGTTCTCGCGCATGAAGAGGAGAGCCGCCGCGAGCTCTGGATCGTCGACCGCAACGATGTCGGATGATTGGCGGGTTACGACGCTGAGCGGCTGGATCAGGATCGGCTTTTTGGGAGCTTTGCCCCCGCGCATGAGATGCTCGAGCAGTTCTGCGGCGCGATAGCCGACCGCCATGCCATTCAGTTCGACGCTCGAAAGCGGCGTGCTGGCCATGCTGCAGAGCGACGCGTCATTCTCGACTCCGACGACGGCGACTTCTTCGGGGACCGTCGCGCCGCACCGTCGACATGCGTCGAGCAGCCAAAAGCCGAGCTGATCGGTGCAGGCCATCACGCCGACCGGCTTCGGCAGCTTGCTCACCCAATCGGCAAGCTCCTGCTGCGCCTGTTCCCACTCGGTCGGCTGTTCGCGGCGATTGCGAGGATGGTAACGCAACGCTTCGTAGCCGTTGTCAGCGACGGTCTGAACGAAGTTTTCGCAGCGCTGCTGGAAGTATTCCTCGGCGCCAAGTTGATAGACGGCGAAGTGCCGGAAGCCGCGGCTGAGGAAATGCTCGGCGACCAGTTTTCCGAGCGAGCGATTGTCGACGCCCACGAAGGGAAAGGAATGCTTCAGTCGCGTCGAGCGAAGTTCGACCGTCGGCAGCTTGGCCCGGCCGACGGCGTCGGCCATCTGTTGCGAACCGCTGCGAGTCAGAATGCCGTTGCCTTGCCACGCCGGAAGCCATGGCGGCGGAGGCGTTTCGAGCGAACGGGATTCGACCAACAGCGACCAGGGGCCACGTTCGGCGACGTATTGGCGGACGCCATGCAGCAACTCGCGCCCATAGGTGCGCGAGGTTTCAATCAGCAATGCGACGTGCGGCGTGGAGGCCCGAGGACGCATACTACCTTTTGCCGTGAGGCGTTACTTGCCGCCCAGTTGTTTGTCGGCGAAATCGAGATACGCTTCCCAATCGCTCGGCGTCACGTCATGTTTGCCGGGGCGAATGCGGTAGCCGATGCGACTGTTGATCAGCTTGTCGAGCGGCGGCATTTCGGTCGCCGCCAGGCCGTCGGTGCCAAGCAAGCGATAAACCGGATCGGCGTACAAGCCCGAGAGGAACTCACCGTGCGGATCGGCCCATTGGTCTTCCTGGGCACTGCAAATCAAGACCGGACGAGGGGCGATCAGCGCGATCAGTTCGTGTTGATCGACCGGACAGGCGTCTTCGTTGTCGTTGTACTTCAGGAAGTTGTCGCAGAACCAATGGGGGAACGACGTGTTGATGCGACGGACCGATTCGCCGAAGCGACGTCGGCTGAGGGCCGCTCCGCCGCAACCGGAGTTATTGGAGATCACCAGGTCGAAGCGAGTATCGGTAGCGCCAGCCCAGAGCGAAGTCTTGCCGAGTCGCGAGTGTCCCATGACGATCATCCGTTCATGATCAATCGCGTCTTGCTGCTCCAGGTAGTCGGCGATGCGCGACAAACCAAACGCCCAGCCAGCGATGCTGCCCCACTCATCGGCGGCCGGCTTCGCTTGACCTTCCTTTTTGAAGGCGGCGTGAATGCCGTTTTGGAAGTCGTCGTCAAAGTCGGGATCGATGTCGCCATAGTAAGCGGTCGCAACCGCATAGCCGCGATCAAGGATTCGCTCCAGCGGCCAGCGCGACTTGGCTGCCCCACGCGACTCTTCGGTCGCGGTGTGGTTTTTGATGCCGTCGGCGGCGATGTTTCGCATCCAGCCCTGCGGCAGCGGAATCGTCGGATCATCGCTGAGCGAATGATTGCCTTTGAAGTTAAGAGCCGTGACGACCGGAACCGGTTTGTCGCTCTTCGGCAGGAAGAGGATCAAGTCGGCGTAGGGGCCATCTTCTTTGCCGGTCAGAAAGATGCGAACTTGGCGTTCGGTCGCTTTGCCGCCGAAGACTTCGCGCTCGGAGATCACGCGGCTAGCAATCGGCGGCGCCGCGGGAGCTTTGCCGTAGACGTCGGTTTCAAACAGTTGCAACAGTTCGGGACGACGAATTTTTTCCCACGCTTCACGCGTGGTGATTTTGGTTCCGTCCTGGGCGACCAGCGGATCGGGCAAGGTGAACTTGGGAAGTTCCGCTTCGTCGTAGAGAACTTTGATGTCTTGAGCGAACGACGGCATGGCTAGGGTCAGCGCAAAAGAGAGCGAAAGGAGAAGTCGCATCGGTGGGTCTCTAGCAATTTCGGCGGGAAAAGAAAAAGCTGCGTGGCGAGAAAGCGTCTCTCCACGCAGCTTCAGAATAGTCGAACGACGACCGTAAAACTACCTGCTATGAGCCAGTTTTTGGCCTATTTGGGACTACAGCAGTTCGCTCGCTAGATCGGCCAGATCGGACCGTTCCCCCTTCTCCAGGCTGATATGCGCGTAAAGGGGTTGGCCGACCATCCGATTGATCAGGTACGACAATCCGTTGGAAAGGGAATCGAGGTACGGGTGGTCAATCTGCTGGACGTCGCCGGTCAAAATCACTTTGGTCCCTTCGCCGGCGCGGGTGATGATCGTTTTCACTTCGTGCGGCGTCAGGTTTTGCGCTTCGTCGACGATCATGTACATCCGCTGCAAACTGCGTCCGCGAATGTACGCCAGCGGCGTGATCACCAGCTTTTCCATTTCCAGCATGCGATTGATCTTTTGCGCTTGCTTATCGTTCTCGCCGAACTGATGTCGAATCACGGAGAGATTGTCGAACAGCGGTTGCATGTAGGGATCAAGCTTGGCGGAAATGTCGCCGGGGAGGTAACCGAGATCCTTATTGGAAAGAGGAACGACCGGACGGGCCAACAAGATCTGCCGATATTGGGAAGAGCATTCGAGCGCTGATGCGAGCGCCAGGATCGTTTTCCCGGTCCCCGCTTTGCCGGCGAGGGTAACGAGCTTTATATCGTCGTCGAGCAGCGCCTTGATGGCGAACAACTGTTCGGCGTTGCGCGGCTTGATCCCGTAGGGGGCGAATTTCTCGACGCGCTGCAGGATTTGGTTGCCGGCGTTAAACGTTGCCAACACCGATTTGGAGCCGTTACGGAGCACGAAGTTTTCATTGGCGGTCGGCTGTTGCACCTCCGGGAAATCGACGGCGTCGACGGCGCCGCCATTTTGGAAGAAACGATCGATCTGCTCCGTCGAAATGTTTTCGACGATGCGGCGACCTGTGTAGAGCTTGTCGCAACTTTCAATCTTGTCGTTGATATAGTCTTGCGCTTGCAAGCCAAGGCTCTTCGCCTTCATCCGCAGGTTAGTGTCTTTAGAAATCAGGATCACGCGCCGTTCGGGCGACGTGCGTTGTAAAAAGAGACCCGTGTTAAGAATGCGATTGTCGGGAGAATCGGAGATAAAGACGCGATTAAGCCGGGCGTCCTGTTCGTGGCAGAAGACCACTCGCAACTTGCCGCATCCTTCGCCGAGAGAGGCGCCGGCTTCTGAGAGAATATCGCCTGTGAGCAGGTCGATTTGGCGGAGAAACTCGCGAGCTTGGAAATGAATGTCTTCATTTCCTTTTTTGAATCGGTCCAGCTCTTCTAGGACCGTGATCGGGATAACGACATCGTTGTCTTCAAAATTACGGAAACTTTTGGCGTCGTGAAGAAGGACGTTGGTGTCCAGCACAAACAGCTTCGGAAGCTGTTGGCCCACGTGATCAATCATACGGTTTTGATCCTGAGCGAAACTAGATTGACAGTTCCTTAGACGGTCAAATCCAACTCACCCGGATAGCCGAAGAATTCTCATTTCGCCTCCCTTCATCGTCCGTCGACGACGTTACTTCCATGTGGGATTAGTTCGGCGCCAGCAAACTAGCATGCAAGCGGCGGAGAGCCGCATCGCGTGGCGTCGTCTGACTGATGCCCATGTTCTAAGGCTTTACGGCGGCAATTGTCCATACGAACCAGTAAATTTCTTCGTATCTTTTTTAACCCGGTTGGCCGGTGAAATCGTCGCAAACGGAACGCGATGTTCCCGATTATCGTACGCCCAGCCGATTTTGGCTCAAGCAAAAGGTTGCCGCTCCGTTCGAGTTGTAACTAGAATCACTGATAACGTTTCGTTTGCGAAACGACTGCAGATTCCTAGTCAAGACAGGTAGGGGCGCATCGATGGATTACTCCTCGATTCTTTCACGATACATCGGCAGGGAAGTTTGCGTCTCGACCTTCGGTCATATCAAGCTCCGCGGCGAAGTCGCCGCGATCTACGACGACTGCGTCCGGCTGATTAACGCCAGCACTCAGGGGGACGCCGACGACGTCTCTTGGAGCGTCGATGGCGATCATCACGGCCAGGAAGCGCTTGTTCACTTTCATCACATCGTCGCGATCAGCTGCGGCGACGAAGAGCTGCTCGACATTCCGGTCGTCCCCGACCACGGTAAGCCTTCCTGGTTTACCGAAGCGGACGAGAAAGAGAACGTCGTGCCGGCCGCTCCCGAAACGTCCGATCCGTGGCGTTCTTACCTCGAAATGGATCGGCTGACGCTGGAAGTTGGGCCGTCATTGGTCTCGATCATCTCTCCCGAGTCGAAAGACTTTTTCGACCGGATGACCGCCGTCCGCTGCCAGTTGGCCGATTCGCTCGGAATCGTCGTGCCGAAGATTCGGATGCGCGACAGTCGCCAGCTGGGAGACAACGAATACCGGTTCCTGATTGACGAAAACGAAATCGCCCGCGCCCGCTTTGGCCCGGGGCGCCATATCGCGCTCGACATGGGAACCGCGACCGAAACGCTCGAGGGTACGCCTGGCGTCGATCCGACGTTTGGGGGGCCAGGGATTTGGATTCGCGCCGATCAACAGCGCGAAGCGGAGAAAGGCGGCTACCTGGTCATCGAACCGGGGATGCTGCTGGTCACCCATTTGCAAGAGACGCTTCGCCGCTTCGCTCACGAGATGCTCACCCTGGACGACGTTCGCAGCCTGATCGAAATGCAGCGCGACGCGCAGTCGGCCGAGGTCGAAGAACTGCGAGCGAGCCCGCTCTCGCTGTCGACAATCCACGCCGTGTTGGTGCGGCTGCTGGAAGAGCAGGTCTCGATCAAGAACTTCTCCCGCATTCTGGAAACGCTCGTTCGCCATGGCGCTCGGACCGGCGATATCGAACTATTGGTCGCGGCGGTCCGCGTTCGTCTGGGACGCCAGATTTGCCAGCGTTACCTGGACCGTGACGGTCGGGTTCACGCGATCGGTTTGGAACCGGAACTGGAAGAACGCCTGCTGGAACTGAATGACGCCAGCGCCGGCCGCAAGGCGCGCCCGTGGGTCGAACGTTTGATGGATAACCTGATCGACAGCTTCCATCAACTGGAAGAACAGCAACAGCCGACGGCGCTGGTCACGTCGATCGACCTCCGTTCCCACTTGTGGCGGATGATGGCGACGCACTTGCCGCGGGTATCGGTATTGAGCTTCGCGGAAATCCCGCGCAATACCGACATCTACTGGGAAATGCGCGTTTCCGGCGACGACATCGGTTTGCCGGAAGGGGGGACGCGAACCGGAGGCGGCGCCAAGCCGTACTCTAAAGCGGCCCATCTGATTGAAACCTTGGGCGAGAAAATGCCTCGACAGCCTCGCTAGTCGCGTCCTTCGACAAATCTGGATTGCCTCTGTGACGGACAGTGCGTACGATTCTGCCGTCCGAGAGCAATCCGTCCTGTCTGGATCTTCGTATGTTTCGTTTCGTCGTCACCTTGCTGGTTATGTTGGGGCTCGCTTTGGGCTCGACCAACAGCCTGGTGAGCGCTGCGCCCCTCTGTGCGGCGCCGGGCGAAACGACTTGCAGTTGCGGCCATAGCACGGCCGCTTCTTGCTGCAGCACCTCGGTCCGTTCCTGCTGCGGCGTTGTGGAAAGAAGTTGCTGCCAACAGACCACGGAAGAAAATCTCGCAGGACCGACCTGCGACGGCTGCTCTTGTTGCGTTGAACCGGCCGAAATGCCGTTGGCGCCGGCCTCCGCCAGCGAAGTTCATCTGCCGGTCGATTTGTTCGCCTGGACGAGTCCCGTCGCTTTGGATCCAGCGTCACGGACGCTGCCGACCAATGATCGCGACGCAGGCTTGCTCGACGGCGGCGTTTCTCTGCAAGTTCTCCATTGTCGTTGGCGGAATTAAATCGAACGTTGCGCTGACAACTTCGATTTTGATTCTGTTTAACGATTTCTCTTGGAGATTTTTACCATGAAAAGTTTGCTGGTTTTGGCTGCGCTCTTCACGTTTTCGCTGGGGATGTTTTCTTGGGCTGCGGCCGATACGGCTTCCGCCGCGAAGAAGTGTGAGTGCGTCAACTGCGCATGTCCTGACTGCGACGGCGTCACTTGCTCGTGCGACGTTTGCAAGTGCGAGAAGTGCGGTTGCGACATGACGAAAGATGCGGCGACGACTACAACGTCGACTGCCGCCGCCTGCTCGGCTTGCCCGTGCGAAACCGCTTGCGCGTGTGAAGCGGGATGCCAGTGCTGCGACGGCGAAGCTTGCAGTTGCGCGTCGTGCGAGTGCACCGCTTGCGGCTGCGCGATCTAAGCCGCCGCGTAAGTTGATAATCTGGTAAACCGACTTGGCGCCCTTCTCTGCGGACGAGGGCGCCATCTTTATTGCGCGGTTTCGGACTCCGGCGGATAGGGCTCGGCGAGAAAGCGGACATAGGCGCAGCCAAACAAGACGATCCAGATCGCATAGTAGAGCCAGAGCATACTCGCGATCAAAAAGCCGACCATTCCGAACGTCGACATCTTGCCGGTGACGACGAAGATGTCGATCGGGATCCGGCAGATTTCCCACATGATGGTGCAGAGAAGCGCGCCGCGCACTGCATGCCAAAAGCTGACGTTGGTGCGAGGAAGTTGCCAAAAGATCAACGTGATCAGCATCCAGTTGAACAACAAGCTTGCCGCGTATTGGGACGGCAGGAAGACCGACAACGCCAAGGTCGATCCGTTCCGGATTAAAAACTGCTTCCAAGCGAATAAGAGCGCCAGGGCGGCGACGCCGATGAACCCGAGCACCATCACAAAGACGTAGGCCCGGAGCCGGTAAAAGACGATCCGCCACAAGAGCTGCCGCCAGGTTTCGCTGGTCGGGTATTCGAGGTCGAAGATCCGGGAGAAGGCCCGTTCGAGCCAAGCGAACGCCGTCGCCCCCACAAGCAGTAAACCCATCAAGCCAAAGCTGATCACGGCGGTGTCGCTTCGGGTTCCTTCGCGGATGAAACCCATAAAGCTTTCGGCGGTCTCTTCCGAGCTTTCGGCGGCGATCCAGTTTTGCAATTCGACCCGCAGGTCCTGCTGGGTAATCGATTCGCGCACTAAGGAACGGGCGGTCGCGAAGAAGACGATTCCGGCCAGCAGCATCCACATGTAGACGTAAAACGCAATGCAGGCGGCATATACGTCAGCATCCCGTTTGGACGAATGCTGGACGGCGTTCCAAAAACGGACGCCCCAGCGGGTAGCGAAACGATGAATCACAAACTCTCCCGCTTGCGGCGAAGATCGGGTTCGGGCCGACCGGCATTATAGGGGACCAGGGCGTCGGCGTCGTCGCGAGTAAATTTCCGAAAACTTGCCGTTACTTTGACAAAACCGCTGGGTTTAACTAGTTCGTCGCGACCGGTGGTGCTCCTCAGGGGGACACCGACAGCTATCAAAACCCTTAAATCTTCGGCGGTCGCATCTCCCGCGATCCGCTCAACCCCTTTTCCCTTGCTACCCATTAGGAAATGCACATGAACGTCTGGAAGAATCAGTGGTTGGCCTGTCTGGCCGCGGTTTGCTTGGTTGCCGCAATGACTCAAATCAGCGTCGCCCAAGGTCCGGGCGGTCCCGGTGGACGCGGCGGTCGTGGACCAGGCGGTCCCGGCGGCGGTTTCGGCATGAACGCCGGGATGCTGCTGGGCAACGAACAAGTTCAGGGCGCCCTGGATCTAACCGAAGACCAAAAAGAAGAAATCAAGACGATCCAGCAAGAAACTCGTTCGGCGATGGGTGAATTGTTCCAGCGTGGCGGCGATGACGAAGATCGCGAAGCTCGCCGCGAAAAGATGACCAAGATGATGTCGGAAACGGCTGAAAAGCTGGCCGGCATTCTGACCGACGCCCAGAAGACCAAGTTGGTCGGCATCATGCTGAAGACCGACCTGGCCGGCGCTCTGAACGATTCGCTGGTTAAGGCCGAACTCGGCATCAGCGACGAACAGCTCGAAAAGATCGCCACCGCTCGCCAGGAAGCTGGCGCCGAAATGCGTGAACTGTTCGCCGAACTCCGTGACGCTTCGCAGGAAGAACGCCGCGAAAAGATGGCTGAATTCCGCACGGCCATGGAAGAAAAAGTGAACGGCGTTTTGACCGCCGAACAGAAGGCGAAGATCGAAAAGTTGATCGCCATCGACTTTGAACTCGATCGTTCGCAGATGCGTGGTCCGGGCGGCCCGGGTGGACCCGGCGGTCGCGGCCAAGGTGGACCGCAAGGTCAGCGTGGCCAACGCGGACAGCGCGGCAACAACAATGACAACAACACCGAAAGCGACGACGACGCGATCTAGTCGTCCCTCGCTTCGCTAGAAAACGAAAGCCCCTGCGTCGGTCGATGCAGGGGCTTTTTTCGTTTCGAACGCTTAATCTTCTTTGCGAGACTCAACGACGTAAGAGTCGAGGATCTCGCTGCTCCCTGCGTGCGGCGACGTTGAAGCGGTCGTCGTGAACCCATCGACCGTCGTGGCGGTCGCAACATGGAAGTTCTTTTTCGCCCACGCGATCAGCCAGGCTTTGATCGGCGTGCGTAGGAAGGGGACGAGCAGCGCAAATCCGGTCATGTCGGTCAGAATGCCCGGAGTGATGAGCAGGACCCCAGCCACAAAGATCAATACGGCGTCGAATAACGAATCGGTCGGCACTCGACCGCTGGAGAATTCGGATTGGATTCGGCGGTAGGTCGCAAAACCTTGATTTCTTGCTAGCATCGAGCCGATGACGCCGGTGACCAGGACCAGCCCCAGCGTAAATAGGGGGTCGGTCGCGCTGGCCAAAAAGAGGAGCAGCGTCAACTCGACCAGCGGAAGCAAGATGAACAGGATTAAAAGGATTCCCAGCACTCAATTTCTCTCAAAAAGTGGAAACTACGTTTCCGTCCCGTTTTGTCGGACTACTACTAAGTTTAGGACCGGGACGGAAAAGGGGAACTCGCCCTGGCGAGTTCACTCGCGCGTCAGGCGCCCCTAGAATGAATTCGCTTCACCTAGTCTGATATTTCGCCTACCTCGTTGCGGCTAACGGATGAATTTGGAACGGACTGAACTGCAATCCGATGTGGACCTGAAGGCTTCGGAGGAATTAAGCCGCCGCCGGACTCGCCCCCCCAGGGAAATCCCTGGCTACTCAATTGAGCGTTTCCTGGGCGCCGGGGCCTACGGCGAGGTTTGGTTCGCGATCGCCACCAATACGGGGCGGCAAGTCGCGATCAAATTCTACAATCATCGGGCTTCGCTTGAGGACAGTTTGATCGCCCGCGAGGTCGAAAAGCTCGTTTTTCTCTCCGCCGACCGCTACGTGGTGCAGCTGCTCGACGTCGGCTGGGATTCCGATCCCCCGTACTACATCATGGAGTACGTCGAGAGCGGGTCGCTGGAAGACCTGCTCAAGCGGAATGGCCCGTTGCCGGTGGATCGCGCGGTCGAAGTCTTTCAGGACGTGGTGGTCGGTCTGCTGCATGCCCACGCCAAAGGGATTCTCCACTGCGACTTGAAGCCGGCGAACATCTTGCTCGATCAAGACGGCAAAGCCCGACTCGCCGACTTCGGCCAGTCGCGACTTTCGCACGAACAAAAGCCAGCCCTGGGAACGCTCTTTTACATGGCGCCGGAACAGGCGGAATTGAACGCCGTCCCTGACGTCAGCTGGGACGTCTACGCGCTTGGCTCGATTCTCTACACGATGCTGACCGGAGATCCGCCGTTTCGAAGCGCGGACGCCGTCGGCGCAATTGATTCGGCGGCGGGACTCACTGCGCGGCTTGATCGTTATCGCCAGATCATCGAGCGGGCCGAAATGCCGGTCGCACATCGCGACGTGCCGGGCGTCGATCGAGAGCTGGTCGACATCGTCGATCAACAGTTGGCGGTCAATCCCAAGCGACGGTTCGCCAACGTCCAGGCGGTGCTCGACGCGCTGCAAGTGCGACAACGCCATCGCGATCGCCGCGCGCTTGTCTGGCTGGGCATCTTCGCCCCGGCGGTATTGCTGGCGATCATGTTGGGCTTTGGTTTTTGGGGCTATACCGAAGCGGTCAGCGAATCGGCGAAAGCGCTCGCTTCCAAGAGCTGGGTCAGCAATCAGTTCGCCGCTGAGTTAGCCGCGACTAACGTCGCCCACGATATCGAAACGCTATTTGACGACGCGGAAGATTTCGCCGTACGTCCTGACGTTTTGGCGACATTACAAGCGACGCTCAACAATCCGGAGCTGAAAGATCTGCTGACCAAACTCCGCGATCCGAATCTGGAGATGAGCAAGCGGGCCGAACTGGTCCATCAGTTCCAAGAGCATGCGGCGCGTGAACCGCTGCAAGATTTGGTCATCGAGCGCTGGGCACAAGGCAACGGTCGTTACGCCAGCTGGTTCTTGCTCGACAAATATGGGTTTCATATCGCGTCGTCCGCCGGCAAAGCGGTCGATTCGCCGGTCGGCGGTTATTACGGCTATCGTTCTTATTTTCATGGAGGCGAAGAGGACTTCGATCATCCGGCGATCGATCCGCGCTACCATGCGTCGGTTCCGCCGCCGGATGGCATCTATCCGACGGCCACCGATCGTCCGCATCTCTCGGCCGTCTTTTTAAGTACCGCCAGCAACACGTGGAAGTGCGCCATCTCGGCGCCGATTCGCGTCGATGGCGAAACGGTCGCCGTCGCTTCGCTGACGATCAACGTCGGTAACTTTCCGCGGTTCGAAGGTTCGCCGGAACAGTTCGCCGTGCTGATTGACGAACGCCCCGGTCCGCAAAACGGAATGATCCTGCAGCATCCGCTGTTCGACGAACTGCTGCATGACGAAAGCCGACTGCCGGATCAGTTTTGCGAAGATCCCAATTTGCGTGTGAAGTTCGATTCGATCGCAGGCCGTGAAGTGTACGACTATATCGATCCGCTTTCGCACGACCCGGCGGGGGCAAAGTTGGCCGGGCCTTGGATCGCCGCGACGCAGTCGGTGAAGATCACCCCTGGCGACGAGACCGAACCTCGCTCAACCGGTTTGGTGGTGCTCGTGCAGGAAAAGCAGGACTCCGCCGTCGGGCCGATTCATTCGCTGGGTAAGAAATTGGCGACCGCCGGGGTGAGCGCGATGGCCATCATCGCCGCCGTCGCCGGCTTGATGTGGGGGTTCGTGCTCCGGAGCGGCTCGCGCGGTTCGAGCGGGCGGTTTCATGGGAGCGGCGCCAGCGCGACGCCGATTCATGATCAGGCGACAATCGTTTTACCCAACAAACGCTGAAAACCGGACGCAGCTTGTCCAGGTTGACATCATTCCGGGATTCTCGTAGTTTGAGCAATTCTCTACTTGCCTGCCGGGGAATTCCTGAATAAGGAAGACGCGTCAACCGGATTGCAGCAGGCCCCGCCGGCAATACTTCACCGTCGACATTGTTTGGAAGGAAAAGTCATGCCACGCGGCAAGTCTTACGACAATGCTTGCGCCGCCATCGGCGATACCCCGATGATCAAGATCAATCGCTTGGTTCCCGAGGGGCACGCGACCGTTTTTGCGAAGTGCGAGTTCTTCAATCCGCTGAACAGCGTCAAAGACCGCATCGGCTACGCAATGATTGCTGACGCCGAAAAGAGCGGCAAAGTCAACCAATACACCCATATCATCGAACCGACGAGCGGTAACACCGGCATCGCACTGGCCTTCGTCTGTGCGTCCAAGGGTTACAAGCTGACGCTGACGATGCCTGAGTCGATGTCGCTCGAACGTCGCGCTTTGCTCCGTGCGATGGGCGCCAACCTGGTTCTGACTCCGGCTGCCGAAGGGATGAAGGGGGCGATCAACGCCGCCGCTGAAATGGTCGAGAAAGAATCGGGCGCCTGGATGCCGGGACAGTTCGATAACCCGGCCAACCCGGCGATTCACGAGTCGACGACCGGTCCCGAAATCTGGGAAGACTCTGGCGAAAACATTGACGCCATCGTCGCCGGCGTCGGCACCGGCGGCACCATCACCGGCGTCGCTCGCTTCATCAAGTCGAAGAATCCCGACTTCAAAGCGGTCGCCGTCGAACCGGCCAGCTCGCCGGTCATCAGCGGCGGAGCGCCCGGTAAGCATCGCATTCAGGGGATTGGCGCCGGTTTCGTGCCGAAGAACCTCGATACGTCGGTCCTGGACGAAGTGATCAAAGTGGACGACGAGGACGCGTTCGAGTGGGGACGCCAACTCGCCAAGCAGGAAGGGATCTGTGCCGGCATCAGCAGCGGCGCCACCATGTGGGCGGCAGCGCAACTGGCGGCTCGTCCCGATATGAAGGGAAAACGGATCGCCGTCATCATGGCGAGCCTCGGCGAACGCTATATCTCGACGCCGCTCTTCGGCGGACTCGACGGCTAAGTCGCTTTCTCAGCCACTAAAACGAAAACTCGAAAGGGCCGCGATTTAGATCGCGGCCCTTTTTCGTGCCGTTCTTGGCCGAGTTGAGCCCGTGTTGCGCGGCCGCCTACCAATCACGAAAATCTCCGTTCGTGAACGAAGCTTCTGGGAGGCGTTTCTGTAAGTCACTTGATTTAAAGGTCTTACAGCGAATTTTTTCGGATTTTTGGGCCGTGGCATGCCGCCTGCGTTACACCCTCGGCAGGAAACGAATGATCGCAGGGAGGCATAACGATGATTCACCAATTGATGCTGATTGCTTTGGGGCTGACGCTGTTGGGCGTAGTTCCCGGTTTCGGAACCATGCGACTCCCGTCAGGGATGTTCGGCCTGTTGTTGGCCCTGATGGTCGCCATGATTCTGTTGTTTTAAAGAAGGCGGATTTCGAATGCCCGCTGAACCAACCAAGCGACTGAGTCCACCGTCGTCGCGGATGCAACGCATGCGACGATTCGTTGAAGTCATGGAGAATGCGGTTCGCATACCCGGCACGCGGTACCGCGTTGGCCTCGACGCGTTGTTGGGGCTTATTCCAGGTCTCGGCGATTTCGTCACCGCGACGGCGGCTTTTGTATTGCTATGGGAAGCGCGTCGTCTGGGGATGTCGTTCAGTCAGCGGGCGCGGATGGTTGGATACGTCTTCCTCGACATGCTCGTCGGCGTCGTTCCGTTGGTCGGCGACCTGTTTGACGTCGCCTACAAATCGAACACGCGAATATTAAAAATGCTGGAAGATCACGTCGCCCAGCATGGCGACAAGACCGTCAATCCAGCGATGAAGGTCCGCGTTCCGAACTTCTTAAAGCGGTCCCATTCCGCCAAGCCGGACGGCCAGTAGGCGGGATCTTGCCGATAGGCGAAGGGCCGTCCCCGCTGGCGGTCACTATTGCCGATGTTTGACGGCTGAAACACTCCTTTTGACCTGCCCCTTGCAATGGGTTACCATCGGGTGGGGGGCAGAGTAGCCAGCTTGCCCCCGAGGCATCTTTTCTTATCTCAAATCGGGGCAGTTGGCCGTGCGCGGGTTTCTCTTTTCCCTTCTCTTGCTTGGTTTTGCCGTCCCTGCGACAGCCCGTGAGTGGCATGCGCGCGAAGGAGGCTTTTCGGTCAAAGCGGAACTGGTCGACGTTCGAAATGGCGCCGCCGTTTTAAAGCGGGACGACAACGGGCAAGAGATCTCGGTGCCGCTCGACAAGCTGAGCCTGGAAGACGTGCGCTTCGTCCACGCAGAGCTCGAACGACTCACCAAAGCGATCACCGGCGGCATGTCGGCGCCAGCTGCCGGAGCGCCTTCCTCCTCTGGTTTTTCGCCGCCGCGCGCGCCGAGCAATGAACCGGCGACTTCCTCACCGGCGATGACGCCGGCCGCCGCCAACCCGGCGTCGCCTGTCGGTTCGTTCTCGGCGAAGGACGACCTGGGAAATTATCCGACGATGCCGCGGACCGACGCACAAGCGCCGCCGCCGGCGACTACCGAGCAACTCGATTGGCAAGCTTCGGCCGATCCTAATCCGTTCGTGTTTGCGCTTCCGCAAGAGAAGACCGTCAAATCGAGTGCGCCGCAGAAAAGTTATTCGCTTAAACCGCAATTCCCCGAGCACCCGAGCCATTTCGTTTTCTTTGAAGAAAGCTCGAAGAACTTTTTCGCGTTCCATCTGCCGACGCAGAAGCTGGCTGGCTCGCTTCACTTCAATTCGTCGCTCTATCAAAACATCGCTTATAGTGTTGATGGTCACTACTTCGCCGCTACGGTTCGCAACTCTGCAACCAACAAACTCGAAGTTCAAGTCTGGTCGTTTGCAACCGGCCACATGGTTCGTGCGTTCACTTCCGGCGACTCGGTCAGTTCTTTAACTTCGGTCCGTTTTGTCGGCCCGGACCGGATTCTGATTGGCAATGCGAGCGACCGTTCGCTCCAATGTTTTGATATCGCGACCGGCCGCAAGCTTTGCCAAGTATCGATCGACCACTACTATCAAGACGAATTGCTGGCCGTCAGTCCTGGCGGTTCTTACGCCGCACTCAACTCCACAACGGACAAGACCGTGCGCATCTACGATTTGCGTACCGGGATCGAAGCGGGACAGGTCGGCGGCGCCGGGCAAATCCCTAACTGGGCGTTTGGAAAATACCTGAGCTTTTCTCCCGATGGAGAAGAGCTGCTCCTCTACTCCAACCTTGGCAGCGGCAAACATCTGATTACCTGGGACATGCGAACGGGTCAAAAAGGGGTAGAGCTGAACTTTCCCGAAGATCCAGGCCGCAAGGGAACCGGCAGTTCTTACTACAGCGATCGACCGCTGGAATGGCGTTTCGATCGGAGCGGCTGGTTGATTTCCGGCAGGGTGTTCGTCGAGCGGACCTCACCGGCGATTGTCTGGGCCGATACGACGACCAAAACCACCACCGGTCAGGGGCAGCCGCGACGCTTCGTCGATAACGACCGCTTTCTCGACTTCAATCACGACGCCGATCGCAAACTGACATTGACGCTGGGAGAGATTTCCAGCGAAACGTTGAAATCGAATCGCGAAATGATCGCCAGCGGCGCGACTGCCTTTGATCAAGGTTTGCCGCCGCTGACCCCGATCGTCGATGACCGAATCCAGGAGATCGTCACCGACATTCAATGGAAGTATCAACCCGATGCGGCGCCGACGGTAGCCGACGGAACGCTGCATGACGGCGCCCGAGTCTTGGCGAACTTTCCGCAATTGGGGCACATGTATGTGTGCCGCCCTTCCAATCGCGCCTTGATTGGCCTGCGCGAACCGGAGGAGAGTCGTCGCTTGCGAAACATGTCGATCATCGACGAGCAATACTTCGACCTGGTCGATTTGAAAACCGGCAAGCCGCTGATGCGGACGAAGCTGCCGTTCGCAACCCAGTTGATGGCGATCGCGCCAACCGGCGATTGGGCGGCGTTCGCCGACAAGGACAACAAAGAGCGGGTCGATCTCTTCGATCTGACGACCGGCAAACCGGCGGTCGCGTTTCGTCCGTTTCAAAACAGTCGCGGCCAGATCGCGGCGCTGGAGTTCGGTTCGGGCAATTCGACCCTGTGGGTCCTTTCGGTTGACGGCGAACTGACGCAGTGGAAACTGCCGGAATGTCGCGTCGTTGCGCGACGGATGTACGGCAAATCGACCCGTCTGCAATCCTCGCCCAGCGGTCGCACGCTTTGCGTCGCCTCGCCGCAGAAGATGGAATTGCTGGACGCCGACTCGGGCGCGATGTTGGGAACGCTCGCCAGTCCAGGGGTCGAAAAATTCACCGCGGCCGGCAAGTTGGCCTTTTCCGACGACGGCCGCAAGCTGGTCATGGCTTGCTACGTCGGCGAAGACGCTCAGCGGATTCTCGTTTGGGATCTGGTCGCCAACAACGTGGAGAAGTCGTTCCCGTTTCCTTACAAGCCGCTTGATATCTCGTGGGGATCGGACGACGTGGTGCTGGTTCGCGTCCTTTCCCGGATCAAAGAATTGACCGTCGCCGCCCACCTGGTCGCGATTCACTTGCCGTCGGAGCGGATCGGTTGGAATTATTTGCTACCGTTCGGGGCCGTCGGATTCCGTGGGTCGGACGGACGGCAGTGGTACGTCGCCGGCGATACGAATCAAACCGACTCAACGGTTCGCGCCGTTCAATTGCCGCAGCCGGAAGACGCCGAGTTGATCGACGATCTGCAGCCGCTGGCTCCGATGTTAGCGAGCGGCGATCGTCTCGGGATTCGCGTCGACGCGGAAGTTCCCACGCTTGACTTGCAACGTAACAACCTGGCGAAAGAGCTGCAGGACCTCTTCGTCGCTAAAGCTCTGAATGCCGGTTACAATCCCGATCCTGACGCGCAGTACGTCCTGACGATTGAAGTGCGAGAGAAACTGACGCCGGAGTCGCTCCGTCTGCGGGTAATCGGTCAGCTTTTCGTCGAATCAATCCAGGTTACCGAAGTGGTCGGCGCGCTGCGCATCACCAATGGAGACGGCAAGCTGGTCTGGACCGACGAGATTCGGGAAAAGACGCATGCCGATTTGATCACTCGCGGCATTCCCCCAGGGGCCCGCTTGTCCGAATACTTCCGTGTTCAGCAATGGAAAAACGTGCTGAAATGGCTTGCCGACGTGAAGGTCCCGGCGGCGATCTTCGACTCCAGCTCCGTTACCGGCGCCGGCGTCTCGGTGATGACGGTCAACGGCCTGGAGGTGCGGCAGAACTTGACGATCCCGGTCAATGAGCCGGTCGACAAGTCGATCTAAACCGACGCAAGGCGGACGCGTTATGTCATCCGAAGGCCCAGACTTTGTAGCGCCCATCGTCAGCGATGGCGCCGGTACGCGAGGCGCTTCGCGGGCGGCCGGGTTCTTTGTGATCTTGGGAATTCATCTGGCATATGCGTCGGCGTTGACCTTCGTGGCGGTGGTCGTAATGCCGATGCTCGTGCAGAAGCTGGAAGAGTTCGAGCTGCAGCTCTCCCTCATGTCGCGGATATCGTTCGCGATCGCTCATCATTTTATCCAGTATTGGTATCTGGATTTCTTCCTGTTTGTGATGATCGATGCCGCGATCCTGGCCGCCTTCGTCTTCCGGCCGCGGCCAAGTTACCAACTCGCAATCATCTATTCGTTGGTGTTGTTCTGCTTCTCGGTCATGTTGGTCATCTTTATGTATGTCGGCTTCCTGCTGCCCATGACCGGCGTGGTGCGATCCCTGGCTGTCGCCGCTACGGGAATGTAGCCTGCGAATCCAGGAAAAGCGCCCCTGCCCTCTCCTCAGATTTTGGGACTAACCTACACTGTTAGAGACTTCGTCTAACCGTTCCGTGCTGGTCCCAGGTCATGATCCAACTCTCCGACGTCGCCAAATCGTTCGCCGATCAGCGGGTGATTGCACCGACCGATCTGACGATCGAGCGCGGGCAGTTCGTCTCGCTGGTCGGGCCGTCCGGTTGCGGCAAGTCGACCTTGTTGCGGCTGATCGCGGGGCTCGAACAGGTCACCAGCGGCCAGGTCACGATCGATCAGCAGCCGCCAGAGAAGACGCAGACCGCATTCGTCTTTCAAGATCCGACGCTCCTGCCGTGGCGGACGACGCAGGACAATATCCGCTTGCCGCTTGAGTTGCTCGGTCAGGCCGACGCGCAGCATCTCGCCAAGATCCCTGCCGCGATCAAGCTGGTCGGACTCCGTCAGGAAGACGCCGGCAAGTTGCCGCGGATGCTTTCAGGCGGGATGCGGATGCGGGTGTCGCTGGCGCGAGCGCTGGTGACCGATCCGCAGGTGCTATTGCTTGACGAACCGTTCGCGGCGCTCGACGACATTTTGCGTCAACAACTGAACGAAGAGCTGCTTACCATTTGGAAGGATCGCCGCTGGACCGGCGTCTTTATCACGCACAACGTCGCCGAGGCGGTCTTCCTCAGTCAGCGCGTGCTGGTCATGTCGGCTCGCCCCGGACGTATCATCGCCGATGTGCCGATCGCGTTTGACGCGCCGCGTAACGCCGACTTGCGCGCGACCGCCGAATTCGCCGCTCAGTGCGGCGTCGTTTCGCATCACCTGCGACAAGGAGCGGCGTGATGCGCGAAACGATCCAGCGAGTCTTGTTGCCGGTGGCCACGCTCTTGATTGCGCTGGCGATTTGGCAGACCCTTGTTTCCGAGGCGAAGATTCCTCCCTATTTGCTTCCCAGTCCTACGGAAGTCGGCGCCGCGTTTTGGCGGAAAGGGAACGAGCTTTGGAACGGCACGCTGCTCACCGGCGTGGCGGCGCTGGCCGGCTTCGCTAGTGCGGTGGTTATCGGAACGCTCGTCGCGCTCCTCTTTTCGCAGTCGCGACTGATCCGGCTGAGCGGATACCCTTACGCGATCTTCTTTCAAACCGTGCCGATCGTGGCGATCGCGCCTTGGATCGTGACATTGACCGGCTATGGTCTGCCGAGCGTGATCGTGGTGGCGACGATCATCAGCTTGTTTCCAATCATCACCAGTACGACCACAGGGCTGTTGTCGGTCGATCGCGGCTTGGACGAACTGTTTCGTCTCCATCGCGCGACCCGGTGGCAGACGTTATGGAAGTTGCAATTTCCGGCTGCGATTCGCTACCTGGTGACCGGGATGAAGTCGAGCAGCGGCTTGGCGGTGGTCGGCGCGATCGTCGGCGAATTCTTCGTCGGCTATAGCGGTACGCAACATGGCCTTGGGTATTACATCCGCAGTTCAAGCGACAATCTCAAGACCGATGAGCTGTTTGCGGCGATGATTTGCTGCACGCTCTTGGGAGTCTTCGTCTTTGTCGGGATAAACCTGACGGAACGCTATCTGTTGCGCCGCTGGACCGAGTCGTAGGGGATTCCCCTTCATTGACACTCATTCAGGCGAGAACTAAGGTTACAAAGACGTCGCTTATTGCGCGTTCTGCTCGACTATCAATCGTCGCGATTCGGGATGCGTCCCGCTGCATTCGCGTCGAAGAATTCACCAAATTGCTAGGAGTGACCCCGGAATGAAATATCAACTTTGCTTGTTGAGCTGCGTCGCTGCAGCGTTGTGCTGCTCGCTCGGTCAAGCCAATGCGGCGGAGCCGAAGCCGGTCGAAAGCGACATGCACGAATTCATGGAATACGTTTATCAGCCGACCTACAAACGCCTGAAGCCCGCGATGGCGGCCGAGCCGAAAGAAAACGCCGTCTGGAAAGAAATCAAATCGACGTCGCTGATTCTGGCCGAGAGCGGTAATCTCCTCCTGTCGCGTGCTCCGGAAGAAGGCGCTGCTGAATGGAATGAATATTCGATCGCGACGCGAGAACTGGGTGGTGATCTGTATCGCGCCGCCAAAAAGAAAGATTACGCCGCTGCGACAACCGCCTACAAGGCGATGCTGCAGAAGTGCAACGCTTGCCACACCAAGTTCGCTCATGGCGAACATCAACTCGCTCCCTAGCGAATGAAAACTGCGGCAATCCAAGGCCGACGGAGGCGAGAAATTCGCTCCGCCGGCCTTTTCTTTTTACCTACCTTCCGCCACGATAGACGAGCCCCGAAATAGTAGCCCGAAGCGCCAGCGAGGGAAGTGCGTTAGGAAGACGTCGAATGACTAAGGCCTAATGTCTAATCGAAGAATTGCGAGTTCGTTCTTCATTAGGGATTAGACATTAGTCATTTCCTTGCGATCGCATTTCCCTCGCTTGCGCTTCGGCCTACTAATGAAAAAGTCGCTTCACTCCCTTTGAGTTCCCCATACCTTGAATCCAGCCCCTGACTCTACGCCCGCTCATCTTTACCGCAGCGCATCGCGCGCCGCCTGGTTGGGATTGAGCGTGAACTTGTCGCTGGGGATTGTGAAGTTGGTCGGCGGCGTGTTGGGAAGTTCGTTCGCGCTAATCTCTGACGCGGTGAACTCGCTCGGCGATTCGCTGACGTCGATCGTGGTGATCTTTGGACTCTGGTACGCTCAGCGGCCCGCGGATGATGAGCATCCTTATGGTCATACGCGTGCCGAGGCGGTCGCAGCGTCCAACGTTTCGATGTTGATCATGATTTCCGCTTTGTTTATCGGCTGGGAGGCGATTAGTCGTTTGGGATCGGAGCACCCGGTCCCGGCAATTTGGACGATGTGGATCGCGGCGGCCAACATCGTGATCAAAGAGTCTCTCTTCTGGTACAAGATAACGATCAGTCGCCGGACGCAATCGTTGTCGATCGCCGCTGCGGCGTGGGATCATCGAAGCGACGCCCTTTGTTCGCTTGCGGTGTTGATCGGCTTGGCGGTCGTTCGGTGGGGTGGCCCGGATTACATGTGGGCCGACGAAGCTGCGGCGCTGATTGTGGTGGCGGCGATTCTATGGAACACCGGCCAGATCTTTCTCCAAAGCACCAGCGAATTGCTTGATCCGCAGGCCAACGCCGAACTGATCCAACAAATTCGCGCCGCTGCGGAAGAGGTCGAGGGGGTTTGCGCGGTTGAAAAGCTCTGGGTGCGCAAGACCGGTATCGAATTCCTCGCCGATATTCACATCGAAGTCGACGCCCGTCTTACGGTCGAAGAGGGGCATCGGATCGGACATCTCGTGAAGGACAAACTTATCGGCCAGTTCGCCCAGCTGCGCGACGTATTGGTCCATCTAGAACCCTACCCGCACGTTCACTCAAGCGTTGACTAATCGGCGCCTTGCGCTCGCGCGTCAGGATGGCAATAACAGCTGGCGATCGGTTTGACGTCGGCGCGGGCCCAAGCGGTTTGCACACGATCGTTCATCGCATCCGCTTCTTCGATCCGACCTTGGCGACCGATCGCTTGTTGCAGTCCGAGCAGCGACCAGGCGTTGTTAGGATGATCTTCCAGGTCGGCGACGTAAACCTCTTCCGCTTCGTCCGCGTGACCATCGGCCAATAGCAGCGCGCCAAGCGCATGTCGCACCGGCTGCATCCAGCCCGGCGGTTCGTCGTAGGTCAGCTTCTCTTCCATCGCAACCGCGTCGCGTAGTTCGGCGAACGCTTCATCGGTTCGCCCATCACGAAATGCGAGTTCGCCGACCGCCATCTTCCGCGCGATCGCCAGCACGTCTTTGGCCGGGTTGTTCCCCATTTTCCAGTCGTCCCCCATCTCGGCGACGATCTGATCGAGCTGGTCGATCTCCTCTTGCGCTTTGTCGGTTTGGCCAAGGGCCGAGTAAGCGACCGAGCGCGCGAAGTGACGTTCGGCGCGACTGAACATCCGCCAATCGTCCGGCTCCGGTTCGTCGAGAATTTCCTTCCATTTCCCGAAGCGGATCATCACGTGCAACGTGGTCGGCATGAACCCGTCCGCCATTTTGACGTAGTTCTTCAAAAAGTCAGGCGGGATGACCTCTTCGATCTTGCGAGCGGCGTCGATCGCCGTTTGATAACGCCCGTCCATCATCGCCGCGTAAGCGAGAAAGTGAACGTTGTGCATGAAATAGAGGCTATAGAAGTCGGGCTTCGGCGCTTTCGCAAAGTAGGCTTCGTCCGCCTTGATCGCTGTGGCGTTGGCGTCGGTCGCTTCGGCGTATTTGCCGGTCCGAATGTAGATGTGCGACGGCATGTGAACCAAATGGCCGGAGCCTGGGACGAGCTTGGCCAGGCGATTCGCCGCGTCGAGCCCTTTCTCGGGCCAGGGGGAAGCTTCAATCGCGTGGATGTAAAAATGATTGGCGCCGGGATGGTTGGGGGCTTTGGCGAGCGTATTTTCGAGCACCGCCAGGATCTCAAAGACCCGTCCCTTCGGCGCCGAATCGGCGGTCCAAAGATCCCAGGGCTGCAGATTCATCAGCGACTCGGCATAGAGAGCGCCGACGTCAGCATCGTCCGGGAATTGCCGCCAGACCTTGTTCATCGCGGCGGCGTACGCTTCGTCGAGCGGACGGCGATCCTCCGGGACCGGCACCGCGTATCGCGTACGCAAGGCGCGAACGAGCGCTTGTTCAACCGGCGATTCTTGATCGAGCGCCGCGACCGCTTTGGCGGCCGCTTTATCGGCTAGTTTGCTTTGTTCTTCCCCCATTTGCGGATTGTTGATGTGCAAGCCGCGAGCATAGGCGGAGCCCCACCAGGCCATCGCACACGACGGATCGATCTCGGCCGCCTTCTCGAAGGAGCGAATCGCTTCGTCGTGGTTAAAGCCGTAGAGAAGTTGGATGCCTTGATTGAACCACTTCTGCGCTTCGGCCGAATCGGTCGTCACGTCGCGCTGGTACCCTTCAAAGCCTTGGTAGAGTTGAAGCGGAGGAGCGGCGTCAGGCTCGGCGGCGGTCGCCGAGAGAATAGGGGCGAAGCAGAACAAAAGCATCCAGAGAAAGCGGGAACGTTTCACGTGCGTCTCCAAGGTTTCTAAAGCTGCAAGCAGCGACGATCGAGCAGCGATATTCGCTTCAGTATGAAAGGGTGAGCGGCGAGTCGTAAAGCGTTTTGGCGCGACTAGCGCGAAAACCGCGAAACTTCACAGGCCAGTGGTGAGACGATCATACGCTCCAAGGTTCGCGATTTCGCTCGTTTTTCCGGCGATCTGCGCAGAGGAGAGAGAGCGCTGCGCAGAAAAATCTTTGGAACCGAATCAACTACGACGAAGCAGGCGCTAGCTGCGCCGCTTCGCTGAAAATCCGCTCAAAGCGGCGTCGCGTTTCGCGGGCCAGTTTGCGGCACTCGCGCAACAGCTGGGCGCCATTCATATCGCCCAACAGATAAGCGAGCTTTGCTACTTCCAGCCGTTCTTTCGGCAGATCGTGTCGCGCGGTCGTATTCATCAAACGAAGTCGCGCTTCGACGATCCGCAGAAACTCGTACGAATCATGAAAGTGCGCGTAGTCGTCGTCCGCCAGGCGACCTGCCTCATGGAGAGCGTTGAGGGCGTCGATCGTATTCGGGACGAGCACTTCCCCTTGTTCGGCGACGCTCGCCATTTGCAACATCTGCACGACGAACTCGATGTCGACGGTACCGCCGGGGCCGCGCTTCAAGTTGGCGTTGGTCGCCGTCTCTTCCATCCGTCGCCGCATGTCGCGAATCTCGACGGCGTAATCAGGTTGCCACGACTTCGCCAAGATCACGTTACGGATCAGGTCTTCGGCGCTCCGGCACGCTTCGGGCGAACCATAGACAGGACGCGCCTTGCAGAGCGCCTGACGTTCCCACAGCTGTCCGAGCCCTTCGACGTGGTAGCGATAGAACTCGTCGAACGAGACGGCCAGCGGACCATGCTTGCCGGTCGGTCGCAGCCGAGCGTCGGTTTCGTAAAGTCGCCCATAAGGACCAAGCTCGCTGATCGACTTTAAAATGCGCTGCGCCAGCTGACCGAAGAAGTGTTGGTTGCTGGTCGCGCTGCCGGGGCGTCCCTTGCCATTGACCGGATGGGTCTGCCCTTCCCCTTCGTACAGGAAGATCAGGTCGAGATCGCTATGGTAGTTCGGTTCGCGCCCCCCCAGTTTGCCAAGACCGACGATCACCATTTCGCAGCGGCGATCTTCCGGCAACCATGGTTCGCCAAAGCGTTGGCTCAGATGATCGTATTCCCGCTCGACGATTCGCTTGACGCAGATCTCGGCGATGTCGGAGAGCGTTTCCAGCCGCGCTTGCAGATCCTTCTTCCCCAGCATGTCGAGCACGCCGACGCGCAAGTGCATCAGGTTCTTGAAGCTGTGGAGGATCGGGGTGATGTCTTCGGCGCCGCGGCAAAGTTCGGTCAGCGTCTTGTCGAGCGTTTCTCGCGTCGGCAGCTTGTCGAGCATCAGCGAGTCCATCAACTCGTCGATCATACCGGGATGGCTGATCAGGATGCTCGAAAGGTAAGGACTGCCGGCGCAGAGCCGCACATACAAGTTAAGCGTCGCCGGGTTCGCGCTGAACAGCTCCCACAAGATCCCTTTGCCGCCGAGCGAATCGCTGACCTGGGCCAGGTTGATCAGCGTCGAGTCGGGATCAGGCGTCGTCGAAATCGCTTCGAGCAACTGCGGGCTGATCGCCGCCAAAAAGTGACGGCAGCGTCTGGTCGAGAGGAAGCGAACCTTCTCGGTCGTCAGCGCCATCAGGTTGTCGTAGGCGTTCTTCGGATAATGAAATCCGTAGCCGGTCAGCACTTCGTCGATCATCTCATCGCCCGGCTCGGGATCGAGCACCAGGTCGATGGTCGGTGCGGTGTCGTCGTCGCCGGGAAACGCGTCATGCAGCAGGTGATCGAGAATCTTCCGATTCAGCTCAGTCTTCTCGGTATAGTCTTTTTGGAACGCGGCGAGGGCCGATTGGTCTTCGCCATGTTCGTAACCCATGCGGAGCGCGACTTTCGTCAGTTCCTTTTCGTCGCTCGGCAGGGTGTGGGTTTGCAGGTCGAACATGATCTGCAGACGATGTTCCAGCTTGCGGAGGAAGGCGTAGTTCTCTTCCAGGATCGTTCGCTCTTGCTGCGTTAAACAACCGGCGCCTTCGAGCGCAGCGATCGCTTCTAGCGTGTTGCCGGTTCGAATGCCCGGCAAGTCGCCGCCGTTGAGCAGCTGCAAAAACTGAATCACAAATTCGATGTCGCGGATCCCACCGCGACCGGTCTTCACGTTGGTGTCGTCGGTCGTCTCCCGCTCGGCCCGCTTCTCGATCCGGCGCTTCAGCGCCTTGATGCCGGAGATGTCGGCGCGGCTTAAATAGCGGCGATAGATCCACGGTTCCAGCTGCGTCAGCAACTCTTCGCCGAGATCATGATTGCCGGCGACGCTGCGGGCTTTGACGAACGCCTGGCGTTCCCAGGTGCGGCCGAGGACGTCGTAGTAGTGGAGCGCCGACTCGAGACTGACGACCAGCGGCCCGCGACTTCCTTCGGGACGGAGTCGCATATCAATGCGATACGGCGCGCCGAGTTCCGTCGGTTCGCCGAGCAGCTTCAGCACGCGCTGTGAGAGCCGATCGAAGAATTCGCCGTTGGTGATTTTCTTCTCGCCGTCGGTCATGCCGTTTTCGTCATAGACGAAAATCAGGTCGACGTCGCTGGAGTAGTTCAGCTCAACGCCACCTAGCTTCCCGAGCGCCAGCACGACGAAGCGTGCGGGACGACGACCATTGGGGCCGGTCGCTTTGACCATCGGGCGACCGTACCGCGGTTGCATCAAGCGATAGGCGGCGGCGACCGCCGCTTCGAGCAGCGCGTCGGCCAGATACGAGATCTGCCGCGTGACGACGCTGATCGATTGTTCGCGGATGACGTCGCCGTAAGCGATCCGCAACGTCTCGCGCCGCTTAAAGCGGCGGAGCGCCGTCATGATCGCTTTTTCGTCTTGGAGCGCCTTCACTTCGCAGACGACGTCGTCGACCAGCATTTGCCGGGCGATCGGTTGGCCGTCGGTGATGCGGAGAAGCTCGAAGCTTTCAGGATCGTAGATCAACTGGTCGGCCAGCGCCTGGCTCGTCGCGAAGATCCGCAGCAGCGTCTCCAGCGAACGGAGATCGCGCTCGAACAGGCTCGCCATCGAGAGCGGACTGCGGCTGGCTTGGAAGAGCCGCTCCAGATTGTTGAGCGCCATGTCTGGATCGCTCGAAATCGGCAGCAGTCGCTCTAACTGGTTCAGCAGAAAAACGAGCAGATCGGCCGGAATCGAATGGCTGGCAAGACTCCGGATGTTGTCGCGTCCCCGAGCGACGTCCGCGATACGCAACTGCTGGAGCCAAGAGGCCAGGTTGGCGTCTTTCTCAAGTAAGTCGGAAAGTTGATCGATTTCCATAGAGCCAAGCGACGACGGTGGGGGGCGCAAAACACTATTCTAGGCCAGACCCGGCTAACGTGGTAGTCGCAACGTAAATCTCTATTGGGTAGGGGCTTCCGTCTTTGTGGGGGGCTCCTCGGGGGCGTCGTCCCGGGCGAAGAACATCATATGCTGCCAGGGAAGCCCGTCGAACTGCCGGGCCAGGCGAAAACCGTTGGCCGTCAGCTCTTTGTTGACCTGCTCTTTACTCATTTTGTGCAGCGGCTTGATCGGCACATTGTCGTCTTCGGCCCGAAACTCGACCAAAACGAGCCGCCCGGTCGGTTTCAGAGACTTGCGCATCGCGGCCAGCATCTGCTCGGGGTGCGAGAACTCGTGGTAGACGTCGATGCACAGGATCAGGTCGACCTGGCCGACCGGCAGCTTCGGATCGTGGACGTCCCCCAGGATCTTCTCAATGTTGGTGATCTCGGCCTCTTCGGCCCGAGCCTGCAGCAGCCGAAGCATCTCCGGCTGAATGTCGACCGCCAGCACTTTCCCCTGCTCGCCGACCGCTTCGGCCAACTTCAGCGAGTAAAAGCCGTTGCCGCATCCCATATCGCACGCGGTCATCCCCGGCTTCAGGCCGAGGTGCTTCAACATCGTCGTGCAATCTTCTTCCCGTTCGCGCGATTCGCGGATCAGCCACGGAGCGCCCAGGTAGTGCATCGTCTGGGCGATCGTCCGCCCTTGGTACTCAGTCAGCGCCGGCGGGATCTCTTCGGCGGCGATCGGAGCCAACAAGGCAAGCAGTAGAAAGAGCGATGCGGATAGGCGATATGGCATGAGATGCTCGGCGGGAAATGTGGGGAACCGGCGGAAGGTCATTTGCCAGGATACCTCAAGAAGTTGGTCCGGTCGACGATTGATTCGGACGCAATTAGTCGGGAATGAGCAAGTTTCATTGGCTTTCCCAGGCAAACTCTGATACCCATATTTTGTTGTAGTGTCCGAACTGCTCATCTGGGGGAATTGGCGATGTTTCGATTGACCGGCGTTTGCCTACTTTTGTCGGCCGTTTTGGGTTGCATTGTGACGACCGACTTTAGCGACCTGAGCGATTCTCCTCCGGTCTCGCCGGAGACGAAACAGAAGGTCGACGAACTTGCCCGCAAGTTGCAAGTCGCATTGCAAAACAAAGATTGGCCAGCGATCGCGCCGCTTTACTGGTCGGGCGCTCAAATGACTCCGGAAAAGGCGAAAGAGGCGTATGGTGGTGAGGCGGAGCAAGCCGGCTCGATGAGCAAAGCGGAAATCGAATATACGGCCTACGACACTTCCGATCTGGTCGACGAAGTCGGCGAAGACGTCTTGCAGGACATTGGCGCTCCCCATGAACTCTATCGCGGTTTCGCTGACATCTATTACGTCGATCCATCGACGAAAGAAGGTTTGGCGCTGACGCTCGAAATTGGCGAAGAGAATGGTCAATACGTGATCCTGGGGATCTATGACATCTACGCCTACGATGACAACTAATTAACGCCGCAGCGTCACTCATCCGCCGCGCGGCGAACGAGCGACGATTCAAACAAATCGAGATACGCGCCGTCGCACAAGTCGCGGCGGCGGATCTCGAGCTGGAGCATCAAGTCTTCGGCGATGTCTTCTCCATCCAATTCCGACTGGTCGTCGCGCAGCACGACTTCCAGTTCCATGTAGTTGCCGAGGTCTTCCACTTCGTCCAAGTGAATTCGCGTCTGGCCGACCAGGTACAGCGTGCGGCGTTTGCGAACTTCTCCCAGTTCTCCCAGCACGGCCGACAGGATCTGACGTAGACCCTCAGGATCAGGCACGACCGTCCGGGCGTAGGTTGACGTTTTCGGACCATCGCGGTCGTCGCGATGATAGAAGATCAATTCCGACTCTTCGTCGTTGATCGTGCGCAGTTTCAAGCGACCATGGTGAGCCTGAAAGAAGACGTCGACTTGATCGAGCGTCCACGGTCCCTCAGTCGCGATGTCGGCCGCCAATTGGCGCAGTCGCTTCATGTCGCTAACGCGAGCCTTGATTTCTACATTCCGCGCCATGTCGCCACCCCATGAGCTTGAAGTCTCCCAGCGTTTTCCCCACTCTTTCGTAGCCCGCAGCGCGAGCGAGGGAAATGCGGACGCAAGGAAAGGTCCAATGTCTGAAGGAAGGGCGAATCTGGAGGAACGAACTCGCCCGAATTCGTCATTCGACATTATTCCCAACGCATTTCCCTCGCTTGCGCCGCGGGCTACCAATTGCGGTCCCCATGTTCCTGACGTAATCCCCCGCTGAAGCGAGCCCTGCATTGCGTCGCTCGGTCGGGAACATCGCGAAACGGGGCCGTCAGAAGCGGTTTCTGACGGGGAGTTCTCCTCTCCCTCGAATCCCTCGCTTCTCCAGCGGGCCCCCGTTTCGCGCCAGAAATAGGGCACTACTGCATTATAGGGAGGCGTACCCCGGAAAAATCGAGATCGCGCCTCCTCGCTCTCGTCCGTTGGTAGGTTGTCATTCGCGTCATCTGCGGGTGAAATAGAGCGACAGCCCAGCTTTGTTTCCTCCTTCTCTGAGACTCGTCTCCCATGACTCGCAAACGATTGTTGGATCGCTTTCTCCGCTACGTTCAGGTCGATACGACCGCTGGATCTCCGGGCAAGGAATATCCGAGTTCGAAGGGGCAATTGCAGCTGGGGAAATTGCTGGCCGAGGAAATCCGCGCCTTCGGCATCTCCAACGCCGAGCAAGACGAGTACGGCGTCATCTACGCTGAGATCCCCGGCAATGTGCCGGACGCTCCGGCGGTTGCGTTTTGCGCTCACATGGACACTTCGCCGGAGACGACCGGCGCGAACGTTAAACCGCAGGTCATCCAGAATTACGAGGGAGGCGATATCGTTTTGCCCGGCGATCCGAGCAAAGTGATTCGCGAAAGCGAGAACCCGGAACTCGCCGATCTGCACGGCGCAACGCTGATCACCACCGACGGCACGACGCTGCTGGGGGGCGATGACAAAGCGGGGATCGCCGTGATCCTGGAAATGGCGGAGCGGCTGATGGCCGATCCGCAGATTCCGCATGGTCCGGTGAAGATATTGCTCACTTGCGACGAAGAGATCGGCCACGGCGTCGACCATGTCGATCTGAAGCGTCTCGCGGCCGACGTTTGCTACACGCTCGACGGCGGCGGCGCCGACGAAATCAACGCCGAAACCTTCTCGGCCGACCTGGCGGTCGTCTCGGTCCACGGCGTCAACATTCATCCCTCGATCGCCAAGGGACGGATGGTCAACGCGCTGCGTGCGGCTGGGATGTTCCTTGATCGCTTGCCGCGCGACATGATGTCGCCGGAAACGACTGCCGGGCGCGACGGGTTTATCCATCCGGTCCATGTCAGCGGCGGGGTCGCTGAGGTCGAAATTCAATTCATTCTCCGCTCGTTCGATACCCAGGAACTGGAAAATCACGAAGACCTGCTGAACTCCACCGCTCGCAGCGTCGAAGCCGATTTGCCCGGATGCAAGCTGACGGTCGTCACGTCTCCCCAGTACCGCAATATGCGGGAAGGATTGGAGAAAGAGCCGCGGGCCCTCGCCTACGCGATTGAGGCCCACACGCGGCTTTCTCGCACCCCCAAATTGGAAGTGATCCGCGGCGGAACCGACGGTTCGATCCTGACCGAGCAAGGTTTGCCGACTCCAAATCTCTCAACGGGGCAACATAATCCACACTCCCCTTTGGAATGGGCCTGTCTTGATGAAATGGAGAAGGCAGTGGAACTTTTAATCTCCCTTGTTGGGGTCTGGGCCGAGAAGAAGTGATGGCGCCGCTAGCGTTGCATCACTCGTTTCCGGCACGTCGAGCGTTTTTGGGTGAAACAGGTAAACTCCCGAGCCCTTCGGTTCCGAAGATTCATCACGTGAGCATGCCGGCAATGCTTACGGCCACCCCTGACATGCGACGCTTGGCGTCGAAGCCGGAAGGAATGAATATCTGTGCGACTCTCGATCATCATCCCGGCGCTGCATGACGCAGCGCTGCTTGAAGAGACGATGCTGTCGGTGCTCGAAAACCGCCCCGCTTACGCCGATGTTGTTGTCGTTCATACCGGGTTCTACACCGACCCGTACGAACTGGCCGGCGAAGTGAAGTTTGTCGAAGCACGTAGTGCGATTAGCGAAGTTCAATGCTGGATGATCGGCGCCGCCGCATCCAGCGGCGAAATCGTCCACCTCCTCTCCTCCGGCGTGGTTGCAACCGCCGGTTGGACTGACGGCGTTCGTACGCTCTTCGCCGATCCGGCGGTCGCGTCCGTTTCGCCGGCGCTCCGGACCGGAGACGAAATCGCGTCGATCGGCGTCGCGGCCGATTCGCTTGGCTATCGTCGTTTCCTGCCGCTGGCCGAAGGGAAGTCGCTGGTCGGACCGAGTCGCCTGGCTGGGTTTTACCGCCGGACTTGGCTCGAACCGCTTTTGACCGCCGCCGCACAGCTCGGCGACGAAGCGGCCGATCTCGACATCGCCTACTCGCTGAAGGCGCAAGGTCTGCTGAGCCGCCCGACCGCCGCGTCGCAACTGATTGTCAAAGAGCACGCTTTGCAGCCGCAGCGCGATTTCGCCACGGCCGCCGCCGCCGAGCGGATCCGTGCTCGCCATCCGCAGCAGTTTGAGACCAGCGGCTACTGGAACCAGGTTTTCGCCCAGGCGATGAAATCGCTGCCGAATCCGAAGGGAGCGATCGGCGTGCTGATGGGACACCTCAGCGGCGCCCGCGGCGAACGACCTGTCGTGCTGGAGCCAGCCGATATCGAACGTCACAGTTCGCCGGCGACGATCCGGATGCCGCAGCGTCCGACTAGTTCGTCGCAAGGCAATCGAGCCGCCGCCTAACCACGCGGCTCACAACCCGAGCAATCCTTCGACCCCACCTGCGCCCGCACGCAGGTTTTTTTATGCGCACAGGTTCTCAATCCCGCGCCGCGCACCCACTCCCAAACTAGCCCGCAGCGCAAGCAAGGGAATCCGGCCGGCGATCAATGACGAATGTCGAAGCTCGAATCGCGAACCAGTGGACTGGACCGGATCGCAACTTTTTTTCATCCCGCGTGCCACGGCTCTACGAGCCGTGCCTCTTCCCAAACTCTCTAGTCTCTACATCATGTGGACCGCACCGGCGATTTTTTTGAATCGCATCGCCAATCCGCAGTGGACTGGACCGCAGTCCCATTTTGGGGACCGCAGCGGACCGGTCCCATTTTTGTCCAAAACTGCAGCCATGCCGACCTAACCCGAGCCTGCTCCTACCGATACGACGATTCAAAAAATAGGACCGGACCACGCCCGTTTTTTCTGCGCTGGAACGATCACTTTCGATCCAAATGGGAGTCGAAATCCTTCGCACGTAAACGAACAGTGGACTGGACTGCGCGATTTTTTTTCCGCGATCGTTCCTTGGTCGATAAATCGGACCAGCCCTGCGCGCACGGTTCTTGCAACAAAACTCAATTGTCAAACAGCGACGCTGTGGCGCTTCCGCTGCGACGCAGATTCTGCGCGGCGACTTGTAGTCGACCCCAAGTCCGTGCGCTTTGTCAACAGACAAAGATCGGGGCGCCGTCAGGGATAAGCGATGTCGTACCAATAGGAGTGAAAGTACCATGCCCGGTAGAGCTCCACTCCGCGGTCCGACCAGCGCCGGAGCTGCGCCGGCGACATCCGCTCGAGCAAGGATTCGGAGAGCCCGAGTCTCCGCAGATGGGGCAGTTCTTCCAGCAGCTGCAGATCTTCCGGGGTAACGTCGCCGGAGCAGTCGGCGATCGCCAGTAGTTCGAGCTGCGGCAGCTCTTGCAACGTATCCAGCGTTTGCCGAGTCAGCGCCGGAGAGCCGAACTTGAGGTCGATCAAGGTCGGCCAGGCGCGGACGATCGTTGCGGTCGCTTGATCGGTGAGGTCGTCGCTTGGCGTCAGGTGGAGTCGATCGCTCGACGGTGCGATTTGGCCCAGCGCTGCGAGTCCTGCGTCGTTCAGCGGAACGTCTTGAAACGACATCCAGCGGATCGGATGGCGAATCTGGCGTCGTTGCGCCGCGGCGTCAAGCAGCAATTGATTCATGTCGGGATCGACGCTGCCGGGGCGGTGCTTGGACGGCAATTGGAAGTACAGCGTCGCCGGGCTCGCCGCATCGCTGCTGATCAGGCCAGCGTCGCGCCACGGACGCCGGAACCAGAACGATTCGGTGTAGTCGCGACCAACCTGAATCCCATGCGGCTGGAGCGATTCCAAATAACGGCGATCGACCTGGTAAGCCGATTCCCAGTGACGGCCGATCGCGAATAGCAGAGCGATCGCAATCGTCAGCACGCCGAGATCGCGAATGCCAAACTGCCACCGCCGCCAACTCGCAAACCGATAGGCGACGATCGAGGTCACTAGCAAACTGATCGCGATGGCGACCGCCACGTTGACGCAGCCGCGCCAGGTGCTGAACCAGATGACGTCGGTCCAAATGGCTCGCCGCGAAGTGGAAAAAACGTTCGAGTACATTCGCCGCTCAAAATGGAGCGGCCAGCCATAGCTGGCGTATCTGGCCACAGGGCAAGGCTGCAGCCGACTTAGATTAGCGACCTGATCGGGATTGTAGCTGGTCTCGTCGCTGATGGCGAAGAGGTTGTAGCTGAGCGTAGCGGCCAGGCAGAGGAGAAAGAGCCATTTCCACCGCCAGAGCGGCGCGAGAGCGAACGTCGTCCATTGGCGGAGTTTGGTCACGGCGGCCCAGAAGGATTCGGAAGAAGCTACAAGAGATGCCAAGAATTGTAATGGGTTTGTCGGTTGGCCCGCCACTAATTTGGCATGGAACGCGAGCGGCCGATGTGAAAGAACTGCACGCCCCGCTGCGCGAATTCGTCCCGATCTGACGGAGGGATCTCCCAATGCTCCGGCGGTTGTACGTATTCTAGGTGAGACAGGTTGCGAAGGTATCGCAGGGATTCGACATGCGTCTTCTCTTGCGTGTCGACAATTACCAAGAATTTCAGGCTGCGCATCTTGCCGATCTCTTGAATGCATTCGTCGGAGAGTTTGTCATCGCCATTGACGAGGAGTAGCTCCAGGCGGTGCATTCGCTCTCGGATCTGCCGAAATCCGGCAGTGGAAATGGACGTGGTGCTGTCGATGCGGAGCTCGCGACAATTCGGCGCCCACTGGCTGAGCGCCGCCACTCCGTCGTCATTCAAGTTGGAGTCGTTCAGAATCAAATCGGTAACGTGGGCTGGCAACCGATCGCCGCGTTCGACCAATAGCTTGGTCGCTCTGTTGATATCGGGAACCTCGGCGACTGGGCCCCACACGATGCAATGATGGTGCGACCAATTCCGCTGGCCCAACAATCCGCAACTATATTGCGGCTGCAAATACCAAGGAGGGGTCTTCTTTTGGGAAAGGTGAGGATGCCAGCCGACGTCCGAGATTTCGTGCAGGTATTGTTGGTCCGCGAGGAACCTACTTCGCCAGTGGATGGTCATCCCAATCCCGGTCGCCAGCAGCAAGGTGATCAGCATCAACTCCTTCAGATCAAATTGCCGCCACGATCCGTGACGCTCACAATGCCGATGCCATGCATAGACGATCACCAGGCTGAGAGTCAGCGTGATGGAAAGGTTGAAGACCAGGGCCGGCAAGTCAAGCTCTTCAAGACAGGTAAACGCGAGCCAAGGAGACGGTTCCGCTGGTTCCGATAGACGCGTCGAGTACCTTTTTGGCCAGCCTTGTTCGAGGTAGCCGGGGAAAGGTTCGTCACGAATCGCGGTGAGTGCGCAGTAGCTGGTGGCGAGAAAGCTAATGAGGAAGAGCCACTTCCACCGCCAGAGCGGCGCGAAGGCGAACGTCGTCCATTGGCGGAGTTTGGTCACAAGTTCTCCCACTCGATCTCAGAAAGTCCAAGGTGACTCGCTTCATGCAGCAAAACGCCGCGCCGCTTCCAGGCCTCGGTTTCCTCCGGCTTGATCTGCTGCAGCAAAGACTTGGGGACTCCTAAAAGTTTTAAGTTGGGAAGCGCAGCGAGAAGTTGGAGATCGGCCGGCTTGATTTCGGGCGAACAATCGCAGATCGCCAGCTTTTCCAACTGCCGCAAGTTTCGCAGCGAATGGAGCGACTCCGTCGTCAGCTTTGGCGAGCCAATTCGCAACTGCTGCAGCCGTGGCCAGGTGCGGGCGATCGTCGCGGTCGCTTCATCGGATAACGTATCGGCGGGAAAGACTTCGAGCTGTTGACAGGAGGAGGCCCACTTCGCCAGGGCGGCGACTCCCTGGTCTGTCAAACTGTGATCTTTAATCTCGATGGATTGGATGGGGCCGAAAACGCGATGATCAAGACTTGCTTCGTGGAGGAGCAATTGCTCGGCGTTCCATTCGCGCCCGGCGACTTCCTCGTCGCCGCAATCGGCGATGCATTGGATCTGTAGCGGTTTGGCCGCTTCGCGGCTTACCAGGCCGAGATCGCAAAGAGGGCGGATCTGCCACCGAGGTTCCGTAAAGATTCGATACGCTTCCCACTGGTAGGCCGTCAATCCTCCCAGATAGGCTTCATCGGCCTGATAAACTGTTTCAACGCGCCATGCGACCCCAAACGCCGCGGCGACAACGACGGTCGCCGCCAGCAGATCGCCAATCCGAAATTGCCACCGCGGAAACCGCCAAGCCGCCAGATAGGTCACCGCGACGCTCAAGCCGATTGCGATTGCGACGTTGACGAGAAGCTTGCCGAGCGAGAGCGAATGTACGTCGGTCCAAATGGTCCAGCGCTGAAGCGGCGCGTACTTCTCGCTGAAGCGAATCGAATAGGAGCAGGGCCAGCCATGATCGATTCGGAGCGGAACAAACAAGCAAAACCCATTCGTGTTTGCATCGGCGGAACCGCCAGCGCCGAAATCCGAACTAACCGAAAGGAGACCGTAGCTGATTGTCACGATCAGCAAGGAAACGAAGAGCCACTTCCATCGCCACAGCGGCGAAAGAGCGAGCGTCGTCCATTGGCGGAGTTTGTTCATGGCGACTCCGTTTCGTCGGATTCCTCGAACTCATAGGCGGAAGCGCGAATTACCACGCCGCGTCGCCGCCACGCTTCGGCCTCCTCCGGAGTGAGCGTCTCGAACAGCCGTTGGGGAACTCGAATGACCGCTAGATCCGGCAGTTCGGCCAGCGGTTCGAGATCGGCGAAATCAAGGTCGTGCGAGCAATTGGTGAAGTCGAGCGAGTCGAGCCGCTTTAGCCGTCGCAGCGCAGGGATCGACTCGCGCGTCAGTTTCTCGGAGCCGAAGGTGAGCCAAATCAGCGACGGCCAGGCGTCGACCAGCGTGGCGACCGCGGCATCGGAAAACTGGTTGTCGCCGATCAGGAACAAGCGTTCGTTGCGCGGCGCCCAGCGCGTCAGCGCCACGACTCCCTCATCACTCAAGTTCGCGTTTCGGAGCGTAAATCGGGAGAGTGGGCGTTGGAGTCGTCCCCCTGTGGCGACTTCTGCGCTCAGGAATTGATTGAGGTCGAAGTTGGCGTTGGCCGGAGAAGAGTTCTCGACAGCGGCCGGCGGCGAATGGAATGCCAGCCGCTGCGGGGAGGTCGCTGCGGGACTGAGCAGACCGAGGTCTTGCCAGGGACGCTGATACCAGGCCATCTCTTCCCACGGCTTGCCCCATTCGAATCCGTACGACCGGAGGCCTGCGAGGTAGTTTTGATCGGCGCGATAGGCGTTTTCAAAACTGCGGACGATACCGAGCGGAACGGCGATGACAATCGTCGCCGCCAAGACGTCGCGCAGGCCGAACTGCCAACGCCCCGACAGCGAAAACCGCCAGGCGACCAGATAGGTCAACAGCGCGCTCAGCACGACGGCGATCGCGAGATCGGCGGCGAGACATCCCCAATAGAACATGTCCCAGTCGCTCCAGATGGTCCAGCGCTTGGACGCTGTCTCCGCCGCTGCAAAAGACCGATGCCCATAGTAAATAGGCCACCCGTGCGACATCTGCCTCCATAAGGTATCGCGATAGGCCTGACTGGCGATGATCGTCCCGCTCTCCTTGTACGTATGGGTATATTCGACCGACCAAATTCCGTACGCGACCGTCGCGATCAGCAAGGAAAGGAAGAGCCACTTCCATCGCCAGAGCGGCGTGAATGCGAACGTCAACATTGTCCGCAGTCGCTTCATCGGTACATCCAGTCTTCTTCCGAGATGAAAAAGAAACGGCCAGAGCGCAGCACGATTCCGCGACGATCCCAACTTTCTTGTTGTTGGGGAGTGGGTTGCTCAGCTACCCGGTCCGAGTACGCGAACATTTTGAGTTGCGGCGCCGATTGAAGTTGCATGAGATCGTCGGCCGTAATTGCGTCCGAAGCGTTGTGGAGGTCGAGGCGGCGTAGTTGAGAGAGTTGGCTGAGCGCGTTCAGCGATTTTGCAGTGAGAAAGGAGGAACCGATCTTCAGGGTCTGCAGATTTGGCCAAGCGGCGACGAGCGTCTCGACGCCGCGGTCGGAGAGGATGCCGTCATATCCGAGGTGAAGGTGTTGACAATTGGGCGCCCACTTGGCCAGGGCGGCGATGGTCTCATCATCGACACGGATATCGCCGGTCGAGAGGGCAAGCTGCGAGTGATAAAGACGCCGCCCTTGATTCGCGTCACGGATCAAGGCCATGCGCGCAGTCTCGGCTCGTTCGAAACTCGGGTATTGTCGACTGTGACGAACGTAGACGGCATGAGCGGCGCCGTCGCTGAGCAGTCCCAGGTCGTGCAAGGGACGGAGATGCTCGATCGGCACGAATTGAGTCTCGATGCGCCAGCCTTGTTCTGCTATTTCGGTGATGTAGACCTGATCGGCTTGGTAAGCGCTTTCGTAGTGCCGTGCGACTCCGAAAACGACTCCCAGCATCATGGTCGCCGCCAAGAGATCACGGAGCCCAAACCGCCAGCGATTCGAACCGGAAAGACGCCATGCGATCAGATAGGTAAACGCCAGACTAAGTCCAACCGCAATTGCCAGATTGGCGACCAATCGCACCCAGTAGAACCTGGCGACGTCGCTCCAGATCGCCCAACGCTGTGGAATTTGCGGCTTTGGAATCTCTCGTTCTTCATATTTCCACGGCCAGCCATGACCCCACTCGGTATGAGGCGGCGGAGGAGGAACGACCCAAGAAGCGCCAGGGTTGGGCCAGGGTTGGTAATGATACTCATGCCCGCGCGAGAAGAGGGCGTAGCCGATGGTGACGCCAAGGAGCAGAAGCAACAGCCACTTCCAACGCCAGAGCGGCGTTAGCGCGAACGACATCCATTTTCGCAGCGTGGTCATGACGAAGCGCTCAGACGAAGGAGACTCCCAACGGCAAGGCTGATTGTAGGTGGTTTCTGCGGCGAATGCTCGCATTCGTTTTTTTCGGCAATTTCGCGGCGAGATTCGTCCCGATTTGCTAGGTTGCGATGGTCGGTCGGCGGCAAAGGTTTTTCCTGGGGAAAGGATCGTTTCCGATGAAGTGCAACTCGTTGGCGCTGGCGGCGCTCGTCTTGGCGACGCTGTGCGGCGTTTCGGTCGCGGCCGAGGAAGAGACGCCGGAGGCGGATGCGCGGTTGTTTGAATTCGCCGAGCCGATCACGGCGATCATGCCGCAGGAAATGCAATGCAAAGTGAAAGCGAGCGGCGCCGGCGTTTACTTGATCCTGTCGCTGCCCGAGCAGGAGCTTGACGCACGAGGAAAGACCAACTTGCCATTTGGAAAGAGGTTTCGCGGCGACTGGGAACTATGGATCAAGCCGGTTGTCGGCTATTCGGTTCGGGATGCAGAGAAAATCAAAGAGATGACCTCAAGCCAAAGCTTTGGAAAGTTGGATCCGACCCGCTACGTGAAGGTCGACGATCAGGTCTTTGAGATTCGCTATCCAAGCTATCGACCGGTTGATGAGAAGCAGCAAGCGATCATCGAGACGTTCGTCAAACGACTGAGCAAGAAGACGACGATGCTGGATGGGTCAAGCAGCGAGGAGAATTTGCAGAAGTGGATCGTTGATCCGTAAGAAAACTATTGGCAGGAATGGATGGCGCGAATCGCTATCGCGCCGGCGTTCGCTGCCTGAGAGTCAGGATGGCCGCTTACCAGCTTGGCGATCGGCAGCAACTCAGCGCGAGGGCGGCGAGCGATCGCGACGCCGACCGATTCGGCGATGAAAAAGTCTTCGTTGCTGGCCAGCGACGAGAGCAGTTCTAAATCGGTTAGATTCATCGAGGCGAGCAGGGTATCGATCGCTCCCTCAATATCGTATTCGGTCTCGCCGGCCAGCATTTCGCGAATCCGTTGATTGGCCGCCTCGTCGTCTGGTAGCAGGATTGGCGAGCGCTCGTAGGAGCGGAGGGGCTGGGCAGCGGCGATCGCGTGGTTGGCCGCTGCGAGAAACTCGTCAACGCTGGCGAAAATCATGTGCGAGTCGCCGTCGTGCCTTAGAAACATCACCATGCCGCAGCATGCGGGATGGGTTAGGTAGACGTGACAGTCGCTGAGATTGGCGTCATCCAGCACAATCCCCTGAAGATTACCGACGCGCGGTTCAAAGTCGCGAAATTCCTGCGTGACGCGGACCGCAGTTTCGACCGGAAACAGATTGACCTGGCACTCGAAATGATCGGAGAAGTCGCCCGCTTCGACGTGCTGGAAATAGCGAACGAGGTCTTCCGGCGGAGTTTGTTGGAAGAGTGGAGCCAACGTCGCGGCGATGGAGGTCATGGGGCAATCGGGATCGAGGAATGTTGAGCGATCCCAATTAGTCTACCGCATTCCCACGGCTGGCGTCTCGGGTTAGTGGGATGCGATTCTCCGCTTTTCCGATTCCGCTGTTTCGTTTAGTCGGCGTCGATCATGGCGCCGCGGTACATGATTTTGCCTTTGGTGCTGCTGAAGCGTTCGGCGAGTTGCGGGATGTCGTCGTCGTGGCCCAGCACGATTACGATGTCGCCGGCGATCAGACGCGTTTCTGGCGGAGGATTGAGCACGGTCGAGCCGTCGGGATGGCGGATGCCGACGATCAGAAAACCGTGGTTGCTGCGGAGTTCGATATCGCCGAGCGGCTTGTTGACGAGCGACGAGCCGGAGGCGACTTCGAGTTCGTCGAAGTGCAGACCGATCCGGCCGAGCTCTTCGTTCAGGTCGCTCCGGTGGGTCAGCTGTTCCAGCATGTTCTCGGCCGAGGGGCGAATGATCATCTGGGCCAGCTTCTTGGCGCCGATCGCCGTCGGCAGGACGACCTTGTCGGCGCCGCAGCCGATCAGCTTCTTTTCGGTCCGCGGGTTTTCGCCGCGGGCGATGATCATCAGGTTCGGATTCATTTCGCGGGCGGTGACGGTGACGAAGACGTTGGTCGCGTCGGCCGAAAGGACGGTCGCCAGCACTCCGGCTCGCTCGATGCCGGCTTGCTCCAGGACCCACTCTTCGGTCGCGTCCCCTTTGACGATCAAGTAGCCGAGCGATTCGGCGGCGGCGAGTCGCGCTTCGTCCGAGTCGATCACGACGAACGGTTTCCCTTCGGCGTGCAGTTCGCGAGCCAGGATCGAGCCCATTCGCCCGACGCCGCACAAGATGGTGTGGCCGCTCAATTGTTCGATTTCTTTCGTCATTCGTCGTGACCTCAACGCCTTTTGCAATTCGCCGTCGACCACCATTTGCATGAACCCGCCGACGGTATAGATGACCGCTCCGTAGCCGGCGATGATCACCATGATCGTCAACGCCCGGAGCGGAATCGATTCGACCGGCTGCACTTCGCCGTAGCCGACGCCGAAGATGGTGATGATCACCATGTAGATCGAGTCGGCCAGGTCCCAGCCGGCCGAGACGTACCCAATGACCGCGACGACGCAGATCAAGAGAAACAGCACGGCGCCGGTGACCATCTTACGGATAGGCGCCGACAACGGACTAGGACGCTCGGGGTCCTCGTGATGGTGGAAAGGGTCGTCAGATTCCACAGAAATTCGAGTCGCCAGCGGGGAAAGGGTCAGGAATGCGCACCGGGAAAGGAGGACGTCGCCATCGCCTTGCCTTGCGATCGCCACGGACCCCTCGCCGCTGGTGAAAACTCCGCCTGCTTTCGGGCCAGCTCGTTGTATGAAGTGTAACCCAACAGCTGGGAAATTGCGAATAGGAAGGGAGGCAGAGGGGAATGGAACACGGAGGCCACGGCAAGAGGACGGAAGAACACGGTAAGAAGGGAGGGATTTGAGGAAGATTTGACATTGGCCCCCAAATGGCGGACGCTAAAAGCGCTTTCCCATGTCTCTCTTATGTCGCGGGCAATTCGATGAATATCGTTTTTCAGCAAACGATTCCGGTGCTGCGGATCTTTGACGTCGCGAAGGCTAAGGAGTTTTACGTCGACTTCCTCGGGTTCGCCGTCGATTGGGAGCATCGCTTTCACGAAAAGGCGCCGCTCTACATGCAGGTCTCGCGGGCCGGGCTGATCTTGCACCTCAGCGAACATCATGGCGATAGCAGCCCCGGCGCGAACGTCTTCATCTGGATGACCGGCGTCGAAGCGCTGCACGCCGAGCTCATTGCCAAGGGATATGCCTACAACTGTCCGAGCGTGGAGAAGACGTTTTACAACTCGCTTTGCATGAAGGTAGTCGATCCGTTTCACAACACGTTGCAGTTCAACGAAGAGATCAAGCTGGATGGCGAAGCGTAGTCCGAGAGATTAACGCCCGGCTTGATCCAGCATCAATTGCCGCGCTTCTAGCTCGGCCCCTTGCCAATCGCCTGACTCGGCGATGTCGGCGATCTGCGTCAACATCGCATGTTCGCTGCTGGTGATTTCGCTCGCTGCGAGCCGGTCGTCGATCAGCGTGCGGTATTGCTTCAGTTGCTGGTCGCTTTTCAGGTTGCAGACGGTCGACAGGGTCTCCGCCATTTCGTAGGCGCTGCCGCTCACTTCGGGGTAACGACTGCAGCCGATCGCCAGCAGCAGCAGCAGCGCTGCGTAGAGGTACTTAGTCATGGCTGACGACCTCTCCTTCGGCGATGCTGGTCATCGCGGCGAATCGTTGGCGATTGACCACTTCCGAGATGAAGCGGACCGAGCCGTCCCCGAGCAGCACGTTGGCGCCGCCGGGATGTTCCGATTGCATCTGGCCGACGTGGAGCGTGGGGAAGTTCGGCGGGTGGATGATCGGGTTGCCGAGGGCGTCCTGTTCGCCGATCGCCGGACCGCTATGAACCAAGACGAGCGTCGCGGCCGATTCAACCGCATTGTCGGGGGAGTTGATCCGCGGATGAACCATGGCGCCTGGGACGACGCCGACCCAGGTCTTGTCGCTCAGCCGCGACGTATGCTCGCCGCAGAAGACGCTGTTGGAAAGGCCGTCGACCACGTCGCGAAACCGGGTGTGCGAATTGCGATAGAAGGGGCCGTCGGCGATTTTGCCGGCGTCGCCGCCATAGCCGCCGCTCGGGCCGCTGGCGTCTCCCCAGCATTCTTCCTGTCCGTGGCTAGCGACATAGTTCGACCGGCCGAGATAGATCGAGCCGTTTCCTTTGTTGAGCGGGCTATTTGACGCGTCGACGACCAGCAGTGGGTCGGTCGGGCCGGCCGCCGACGGGCAGAGGAACATCTCCAGCTTCGTCTGCGCGGCGGCTTGATGCGCCGCGTCCCACACCTTGCGGCGATTGTCGAGGGCGTCGGCGACGTTGCCTTGTTCAGCAAACGGCAACAGCAGTTTGCCCCAACCCCATCCAGGCGACGCGTCCCAAGTGGTCGCGTCGTAGTCCCCAGAGGGCAAGCTGCTGATGGAGCCGTATTTGTCGTACGAGACGTACCCGGACGGAAACGAACCGAGGGCGTCGTGGTAGTTGTGCAGCGCGATCCCGACCTGCTTCAGGTTGTTGGTGCATTGCATCCGCCGGGCCGCTTCCCGGGCTTGCTGCACCGCCGGCAAGAGCAACGCGATCAGGATTCCAATGATCGCGATAACGACCAGAAGTTCGACCAGCGTAAAGCCGGATGGCGAGGGGCGTTGGTCATTGACTTTCATGACTGCCGAAATCTTTGTTTTGTTGTTCAAGAGTGCAGAAGTTTGATTAATCAAAATAAAGAATATGGTGAGGCAAATCAATGCGGCAGGGAGAATTCGGCGAAAATCAAGTTAAAGGAAGTGAAGAATCCACATGTGGGCATTTTTTGAGCAGTTCCGCCCCGCTAACTGTTGCTGGCCTCGTCGCGGGAATCCGCTAGAATTGAAAAATGTGCTTTCGCAAACAACAACAAAGGAGGGCATTGTGGCCTCACCGCTCGAATCGCTGATCGCTTCCGGCACGAAACTGTGGCTCGACTCGATCGATCCTGACCTGGTTCGCAGTAACTTCGCTCTCGGCGCGACCGGGGCGACCTCGAACCCTGTGATCGTCTCGGACCTGATCAAGACGGGCCGTTTCGACGACAAGATCGCCGAGCTGATCGAACAAGGGCTCTCCGACAACGACGTCGCCTGGACGTTGACCAACCAACTCGTTTCCGACGCCCAAAGCGTCTTTCTGCCGGTCTGGGAAGAAGCGGAAGGGAACAACGGCTACGTCAGCTTCGAGGTCGATCCGCTGCTGGAAGACCCGGAAGTCGACATGCCGCACGACGAGCGGGTCGCCAAGTACATCGAACTGGGCAAGCATTGGGCCCAAGGTCAGAAGAACCGGATGATCAAGGTTCCGGCGACTCCGGCCGGTCTCGACGCGGTGGAAGAGTTGTGCGCCGCCGGCGTCACGCTGAACGTCACGCTGATCTTTACCGAACGCCAATACGAAGCGGCTCGCGACGCCGTCTGGCGCGGTGCGCAACGTCGGGCGAATCTCGACGGGTTCAAGAGCGTCTACTCGATTTTCGTCTCGCGGGTCGACGTCTATACCGAAGAGCACCTTCCGCAGTTGACCGCCGCCGCCCAGGGACAACTGGGGATCGTCAACGCCAAGCGGATCTGGCAGATGAACCAGAAGTTCTGGAGCGACAAGCCGGTGAAGCAGCAGCAAGAGATGATCTTCGCGTCGACCGGCACCAAAAAGCCGGAAGATCCGCCGTGGAAGTACGTCGCCGCGTTCGCTGGCAGCGACATCGAAACGAACCCGCCGGGGACCAACGACAAGGTCCAGGCCAGCGGCGTCACGATTACTCGCCAGGTCGACGAAATGCCGAGCGATGCGGTGCTCGCCGATCTCGACAAACACGTCGACTACCAGCATCTCGAAAAGACGCTGATGGAAGAAGGGATCGCGAAATTCGCCAACCCGCAAAAGGGACTACTGAAACTGATCGCCGAAAAGCGAGCCGAGATCACTGTCGGTTAGTAACCGTCGATCGACTGGCGCCATGCTCTTACCACGTCTTCGTGGGAAGGGCATGTCTTCAATGCGTGTTACCAGGGCAAAGACATGCTCATCCGGCGAAGACGCCGCAAGAGCATGGCACCAGGAATTCAGTAAAAACGAACTGCGTAACCTGCGGCGCCGGTCCAGAAGTGGCCGGCGTCGCTTTTTCTTGCCCGCAATTGGGTGGCGGCGCGCTTCTTTTCCATTTGCTTCTCGGCGGCTGAGCAGGGATAAAAGAGGAATCGATCAGTGCGCGGATCGCAGGCAAATTTATAAGGAGGCGGAGCACATGTTCGGCAAGCAATCGCGGCGCGGATTTCTGCAAACCGGGGCAGTCGTCGGTTTGGGGAATCTCGCTTTTCTCAACGGGCTCCGTCCCGTTTCGGCCGAAGAAGCGAACGTCAACCTGGCGCATGTCCAGCTCCAGCCGGAGATTGAGCCGCTGGTCAAGCTGATCGAAGAAACGCCCCGCGAGCGCTTGTTGGAAGAGATCGGCGCTCGAATTAACAAGGGGCTCAGCTATCAAGAACTGCTCGCGGCGCTCCTTTTGGTCGGCGTGAAGAACGTTGAGCCCCGGCCATCGGTCGGGCACAAGTTTCACGCGGTGCTGGTAGTCAACTCGGCGCACCTGGCGAGCATCGCTTCGCCGGCCGAGCATCGCTGGCTGCCGATCTTCTGGGCGCTCGACCACTACAAGTCGGCCGCCGCGCGCGATGTGCAGGAACGGGGCGACTGGGTGATGCCGGCAGTCGCCGAAGGAAAGATGCCGCGGCCCCACGTCGCCGGAAGGACGTTCGCCGAAGCGATGGACGACTGGGACGAAGCGGCCGCCGATACGGCGGTTGCGGCCCTAGCGCGATCCGCCGGGATGAACGAAATCTACGAACAGTTCTATCGCTACGGTGCACGCGATTTTCGCTCGATCGGGCACAAGGCGATCTTCGTCGCCAACAGCCAACGAACGCTGCAGTTCGTCGGCCGCGATCATGCCGAGCCGGTCCTCCGGTCGCTCGCTTACGCGCTGCTGATGCATGAAGGAAGCAACCCGGCCGAGCGCGACGACGAGGCGGATCGACCGTATCGCCGCAACATGGAAGTCGCCGGGAAGATCCGCGCGGACTGGCAAGATGGCGAGCTCGACCAAGAAGCGACGAAGCAGTTGATCACGGCGCTGCGGAGCGCGTCGAACGATGACGCTTGCGATCTGACGGTTGAGCTGCTCAATCGCGGCGCTTCGCCGCAATCGGTCTGGGATGCGCTTCATCTGACGGCCGGCGAGATGTTGATGCAGCAGCCGGGGATTGTGGCGCTTCACGCGATGACTTCGACCAATGCGCTTCACTACGCTTATCAGACTTCCGGCGACGATCAAACTCGGCGGCTGATGCTGCTGCAGAACGTCGCCTTCTTGCCGATGTTCCGTGGGGCGATGAAGGGACGCGGGAAAGTAAAGGAGATCACGATCGACGATCTGACGCCGGAGAAGCTGGACGACGGCTCGGCGGCGACCGAGCAGATCTTCGCCGATCTCAGCCGCGATCCAATGACCGCTGCGCGAAAGACGCGAGCCTATCTGGCGGAAACCGGCACTGCTGGCGCCCAACAATTGATGGACGCCGCCCGGGTGCTGGTCTTTTTGAAGGGGAACGACGCCCACGACTATAAGTTCAGTTCGGCCGTTTTAGAGGACTTTTATCACGTTTCGCCCGAGTGGCGGGACCTTTATCTGGGGCTTAGTATGTTTAATCTGCCTGGCTCCGGCGCGCGGGATAACAGTCTGGTCGAGAGAACCCGGGCCGCATTGGCATAGGCAGAAAACGATCTACGGGTATACTAGTAGATCAACGGTATCCCCGCTCATCGTTTGCCTCGTCACTCGCCTGGTGTCGTCTTATGCAGTTCGCCGCTTATTTGAAAGACTCGACGGGAAAGTTAGAACGCCGGGAAGTGGAAGCCTACGACGAAGAGTCGGCGCGGCGGACTCTGGAAGCGGAAGAAGGGATGACCGTCGTCGAACTGCGCGAGCTTCCCCCGCAAGACTCTTTGCTTAGTCTGGCCGATGGTTGGCGCACGACCTGCATCTTGCTGGCGATTACCACGTTTGGCTTGGGGATGCTGACCGCCGGCGCGATGATGTTCATCCCGGTTCACCCGCCGGTGATGATGCTCTTCTTCGGTTGGATGATCTTAGGGATCGGGTTTTCGGGACTCGCGAATCAGCGGCTGATCCTGGTGGAGCTCCGTCGTCGTCGCCGCTAGCGACTACAGCCAGCCTTCGGCGCGATACCACTGGGCCGTTTGGCACAGGCCTGTCTGCAGCGACTGCGCCGGCTGAAAGCCCAGCTCATCGACGGCGGTAGAAATGTCGCAGGTCCAGTCGCCGGCGATCGCTTCGCGAATCTTATCGCGGGTGAGAATATTGGGGCGGCCAATCGCTTTGCCGAATAGTTCCGAAGCGGTTGCAGTCGTCCAGACGAGCGGACTGGGCATCGTAATCGCGCGCAGACGGGGGACGTCGACCGCTTCGGCGACCATCTCCCCTAGCGCTTGATAGGTCGGCTGCTCTGCGTCAGCGGCAAAGTAATACCCGACGCCGTCGAACTTCGACTGCGGATCTTCGCGATGAGTGATTCGCCGGCCGTGCGCGAGCGCCTGGATCAGCAGTTCGATCAGGTCGCCGACATAGATCAACGAGAGGCGGAGATCGGCTCGCGGCATCGCGTGCACGCCAAAGCGGCGAATCGACCGAAACATGGGGAACATATCGCGATTCGCTTCGCCAAAGATGATGCCGGGGCGAACGATCGTCGTCGGCACGCGATCGGCGACCATTTCCAATTGCCGCTCGCCGGCCCGTTTGCTCTCGCCGTAGCGGGAGACTGGTTTGGGAAAATCGGCGGGACGCCGCGGCTCGTCTGATTTCGCGGGACCGGCCGCGGCGATGCTCGAAACGTAGATCAGCGGAGGAGGCGTCGGCAGTTCGGCCGCCGCTTCGCAGAGGAAACGGGTTCCATCTCGATTGACGCGCAGGAGCTGTTCCTCCCGCCTTGGAGAGATCAAGCCGGCGGAATGGAAAATGCCGTCGCAGCCTTCCAGTGCGGAGCGCAAGTCGCCCCCTGCGGTCAGATCGACTTCGATCAGTTCGG